>JBCNUV010000029.1:0-46750 GCA_039630505.1 Thermodesulfovibrio sp. | reverse complement strand
GACTCACTGCCTTTATTATAATTATAGTAAAATAGAGCTGTGAAACTATATTTATTTCTATCAATTCTCTTTAGAAGCTCAATGAGACTGTTAGTACCCCCACCCCACTCTTTTCCTGTATCAAGTATTAAAATATTTTTCATTTTAAATTTAAAATCAAATCATATAATTTTGCAGAATTTACTTCGCAAGAAAAATATTTCTCAGCTCTTTTCCTTGCTAATCTCGACATATCTATTCTTAATTCCTCATTCTCCACAAGAGTTCTTATTGCATCTGATAATTTTATATAATCCCCTGTGGAGGGCATATTATACCAGCATCTCCAATAGCCTCTGGAATTCCTCCAACATCTGATCCTATCACTGGCTTTCCACAACTTAAAGCCTCTAAAACTGCATAAGGAAATTGCTCTTGAATATCAACTTTAAGAGTAGAAGGAAGAACAAAAATATCACTAATTTGATATATGTATTGAATTTCATCATAAGGAATTTTACCGGTCAGTGTAAAATATTTTTGTAAATCCATTTCCTTTATGATTTTCTTAAATAATTCTTTATCCCATCCATCTCCTACTATAACAAAATGGATTTTAGACAAAAGTGTTTTCTCAAGATTCTTAGCTGTCCATATTAAGGTAAAAATGCTTTTATGAGAAACAAGTCTTCCAACAAAAAGAATGATAATTTTATCCTTAGGTATTCTAAATTTTTCCAAATAATAGTCTTTTATGGAATTAGAGGACAAAGGTTTGAATTTTTGTGTATCAACTGCTGGATATATATGAACGATTTTACTCTCATCAATTCCAGCCAATAAAAGAGATTTTTTAGCTTTTTGTGAAGCTGGAATAAAAATATCTACTTCTTTTAATGAACTTTTCGCTATGATCGTATCTCTTTCATTAAATAACCATTTATATGGTATAGTTTCCCACCATCTCAATATAATTTTATAGTTATAAAATTTTTTTAAAGAAGAAATAGTATAAAGACTTCTACTGACATCCTGTGTATACACTATGTCATAATCTGACAAAGCTTTTTTAAGAGAAAAAAAGTAATAGTCCAATTTTTTTAACCTATTTTTGAGGAGACGATTAATTGTTTTGAATGGATTTGATAATGCATTGACTAATTCCTCTCTATGAGTAAGATAAATTTTGTCCAAAATAATTGATGATGTATCATTTTTATTTCTTTCACCTATAAAAACTTTCAAATTTAAATCTCTACTTTTTAAGTGTTCAAAAATAGTTGTTTGAACTTTTGAAACATTATTGTCAAGAATTATAGCAATTTTCATTTTAACAAAACTCCAATATGTTCAAAAACTTCGTTAATAGAAATCCTTTCCATACATTTAGAAGATTTACATTTTCTGCCTTTACACTGAATGCATGCTCTATTTTTTTTAATAATTAAATGTTTATCCCTATCATAATAGGGACCAGATCTATCAGGATCAGAAGCAGCGAATAATCCAACAATAGGTGTACCCACTGCAATGGCTACATGCATAATTCCCGTATCTCCTGTCACTAAAAGAGTAAATTTTTTTACTAACGAAGCAATATATTTTAAAGGAATTTTACCTGCTGAAACAATGGTATTTTCTCCTATACCTTGAGCAATTCTTTTACAATAATTGAACTCATTTGGAGAACCTGTAATTACAATTTTAATATTTTCATAGGAATTCAATATTTTTTTGCCCAAATCAATAAATCTTTCTGGAGGCCACATTCTATTTACTGTTGAAGCTCCTACTTGAAAGCCTATTATCCTATCAGAATTTTTTACATTATTTTGTCTTAAAAAACCCTCAATGAAAACATCTCCTTCCTTTAATGTAGGTAAAACCATTCTCTTATCAATTATTTTACAACCAATAAGTTCTGCTGACTTTAATCTTGCCTCTACTCCATGCGAAAAATCCTCCCATCTATAAATTTTGTTTGAATTTGACAGTAAAAATCTGAACTTATTAGAATTTGGCACTTTTACAATAAATCTTGCTCCTCCAAGGTATGCCATCGGAGTTGCTTGCGGTTCATTACCATGAAGAATTACTGCTACATCAAATTTATGTTTTCTAAATTCCCTTATTGTTTTAAAAAATTTTTTCCAGCCTCCCCAATAGGGAATTATTCCATCTATATGAGGATTATTTTCAAAAAGTTCCATATTTTTTACATTAAAATGAGCTATTATTTTAGCTTTAGGATATCTTTCCCTTATAGCTCGTATTGCAGGAGTTGCAAGTAGAGTATCTCCAATAGCTGTTGATGATACCACAAGAATACTCCTTACCTCATCAGGATTGAAATATCTTAAACTTGTTTCTCTTTTGTCAAACTTTTTAATTATCCTTAATAAGAGATAAATTAAGTTTTCTCTTATCCTTAATTTCATTAAAAGCTTATTTTAAATGATCAATTGTTAATGAATCAACAACAAAATTAAATATTTTTAATAATTTGGGTCACTCCAAAATAAAAAATTTGGGTAATTTTTTTAACTACTGAAATTTAACTTTTTAAACATGACTCAAAAGCTCTTAATACCTCATCAACCGGTATTGAATTTACATCGCCATTTGGAGATTTCAGTATTATATGCCCCTCACCATAAGGTCCGAATATTGTCTCATTTGTTTCACCAAATAATGCAATAACTTTTGTCTTCACTGCTGCACCAACATGAATAGCGCCTCCATCACCTGCTATGAGAAAATCGGCTTTAGAAGTGATTGAAGCGAAATCTAAAATACTTTTAGTTTCATAATAAAATGCATGATTTCCCAATTTTTTACAAATTTTTATTGAATTCTCTTCATCATCTTTTATAGAAGTAACTATTATCTTATACTTGTATAAATCAGCCAATTTTTTGCCAAGATGGATAAAGTTATCAATATTCCATTTTGATTTTATCCTGTTATTACTAATATTAAATACTACAAATCTTTCCTTCGGACTCAAACCAATCTTCTTTATAAAATTGAGAGCATTTATTTCATATTTTTTAGGTATTTCAAAACTGATATCCCTAATGAAATCCTTGATATTAAAAGGTGATAATAAATTTAAACAAGCTTCAACTTGATGATATTTAGTAAAATCAAGCGGTTCTATGGGAAAGTTATATAAAATATTGCAAATGTGTCCTTTACTATTTATATAACCTACTCTTATCTTAGCTCTGCTTAAATAACAAACTATCGCAAGAAGACTGGAAAATCCACCTTTAACTCCTATTGCTATATCAAATCTTATGTCTATTAATTAAATGAAGAATTTCAAGATAGCGATTATGAAGTAAGGTATTATTTTTCTTATAAATGATAATCTCATCAACTAAATTTATTTCATTAAGAAATTTTCCTGGAAGTTCTTCCGTTAAAACCGTAATATTTGGGTTATTGAAATTCTTTTTTATTGTTTTAATTAATGGAATTGTACAAACCATATCCCCAATTTTATTCATTCTCACTATTAAAAAATTTTTATTTTCTATCATTTAACCTATCCTCAATAACTTTTTTTACCACTTTTGGCTCAATTGCCACCATACATTTTCTAGGTAATATTCCCTCACAACTACCTTTTTTGCATGGCATACAACTAAGAGAAGCTCTAATTACTGTGTGATTTTTTCCCCATGGACCCCAATGCCTTTCATCGGTTGGACCAAATAAAGCTACTACAGGTGTACCTACAGCAGCAGCTATATGCATTGGAGCAGAATCCACACCAAAAAATATATCGGAGTTTAAAGATATGGCAGCAAGTTGTTTTATATTTGTTTTTCCGCTTAAATCCAATAGATTATCTCTCTTGAATTTGTTAGAAACTAAATTTAATATTTTTTTTATCTTTTCAATTTCTTTTCTTTCTCTTGAAGAAGTAATAATTACTTTTACTCCATTGTCAATCAACCAACTTATGATTTCAGCCATATACTCGTCTTTCCAACATTTAAACAACCATCTTGCCACGGGATGAATATGAATTATTTTATCCTTGTCTTTCTGGATCTTATTCTCATGGAATAATACTCTTTCTATGTAATCTTTATCATGTTCGGGAATATAAAAATCTAAATTTGTATTTGCTGAGCTAATTCCAAGAATCCTTAAAATATTTAAATTTTGTAAAACCACATGAAGTGTCTCATCTTTTTCTATCAAATGGGAATATAAAAATCTCTTTCCCCAAAAACCACTATTTTTTGGATCGTAGGCAATTCTTGTTTTCGCACCGGAAAAAAATGATAGTATACAACCTCTATCTCCACTTGTTAAATCTATGGTCACATCAAATTTTCCATTTCTAACTTCCTTTATAAAAGACACCTCTTTAATTAATCTATTAATTAAAAACAAATCCTTAATTTTTCTGTTGAAAACTATTATTTCATCTATATATTTTAATCCTTTTATTGCCTCTTCAGTACCTGAGTTTACTAAAGCTGCTATGTGAGCATGGAGAAAATTATCTTTTAAAGCTCTAAAAACAGGAACTGTTAATACCACATCACCAAGATTTCTAAGTTTAATTACCAAAATTTTTTTATTTCACTTGTTAATATCATTTTTAAGTAATCCTATGTATAAATTTTCAATCTTATTAAGCATTTTATTAAAAGAATAATGCTCTTCAACTAATTTAAAGCCATTTTCTATTATTTTTGATTTGAGTTCATTGTCCTTTAATATCTCTAAGATTGCTTCATATATAGCATATGAATTTTTTGGTTCAATTAAAATTCCTGTCTTTTTATCTTTTATTATCTCTCCAATGGAACCAACATTACAAGCTATTACAGGTACTCTCATTGATAAAGCCTGTAAAACCACTTGAGGAACTCCTTCATTTGATGTAGATGGATGAATTAAAATATCTAAGGATTTTAGTATAGCAGCAGTATCCTCTACATATCCAAGCATTGAAACATAATTTTCAATTTTTAATTCCTCTATCAATTTTTTGAGATTATTAAACTGAGGACCATCACCTACAATGTAAAAATGGACCTTCTTAATTTTTTTTATAACCAAAGGTATTGCTTTTAATAGATATTCGTGCCCCTTCCAACTTCTCAATATTCCTATGGATCCTATTAATATACGATCTTTATCTATCATTGGTTTTACTGAATCTGGATTGAATTTATTTAAGTCAACTCCGGTTGGGATTGATACTATTTTTTTGGGATTAAATTTATGGATTTTAATCATATTTTCCCTTATAGCTTCACCCGTAGTAATTATTAAATCGGGAATTATATCATAAATAATTTTACTTAAGTAGGATTTACTTATAGGCGTAGACAAATGTCTCGTTCTTATTATTTTTGGCTTATTAAAAGCCATCTTTGCAGCAATAGTTGCAATCCAACTGTCCTTTGAGCTATGAGTGTTTACAATGTCTACTCTTTCTTTTTCAATCAAACTCTTAATTCTTAAAAAAGAAAGGGGATTATATTTTGAAAAATTAATGGGAAACACTTCCAATCCTTCCTTTAATGCCCTTTGATAAAGGTTTCCATCCTTCTCGGTTGCTATCAATACTCTATAACCTCTTTCCCGCATTCCAATAGCTTCTTGAAGTATACGAATCTCTTGCCCACCCCATCCCTTCGAAGATTCAGTATGTAAAACTGTTATTTTTTTATTCATCTGCTACAAAAACCTTCAGAGAGAAAACTTAAAAAAAGTCTTTATACATTCTATAAACTTCTGCGAAGCCCTTTCAATGGAAAACTCTTCTGCCTTCTTTTTTGCATACTTTCCCATCTCTTCTGCTTTTTTAATAGTAATTTCTATCTTCTCTGCCAACTCTTCATAATCTAATGGATTATGGATAACATATCCTTCCTTTCCATTATTAATCAACTCTGCTACTCCATTATTCTTGGTAGTTATCACAGGAATACCCGTAGCCATTGCTTCAAGAGTAGCATTACTAAATGGATCATACAAAGTAGGAAGAACAAATATATCAGAAAGTGCATAAAAATTTTCAATATCTTTTCTAATGCCTAAGAATAAAACTTTTCTCTCAATATCCAAATTAATACATATTTTTTTATAGTATTTTTCGTCTCCCTTGCCTACTATAAGAAGTAGAATATCTTTCTCTGTTATGATACTAAGGGCTTTAATAAGAGTATCAAGCCCCTTTCTCTTAAATCCTGAGCCAACAAAAAGTATGATACGTATATCATTTGGAAAGTTATATTTATTTCTTAGTTCTTCTTTGTTTTTGGGTAAAAATCTTTCCATATCAACTCCGTTATAAATTACTTTAATTTTATTTTCATTAATCCCGTAATAGTGAATTATTTCATTCTTAACCATTTCTGAATTTGAAATAATAAGCGGAGTTTCTTCAAAAATTTTCTTTTCAATACTTAAATAGTATCTATGCAAAGGATTTACTTTGAACGAAAACTTTTTATACCAAGGCTCTATCTTAGAGCGTATCTCAAGCCATCTTACGTGACATCCCTCTCCTGCTCTGTATATATGTTGAGATGTCGTTCTTTCAAAGCTTATAACACTATCAAAATCTTTAAGATTTATTTTTAAATTTTTATTAAATGTATAGGCTTTTATAAAGGAGTTCAAAGGCAAGATATTTACCTTATGAAAAAAAACTCCATCTTCATTTACCCACTTATTGGCAAAAATATGTATTTCATGTCCTTCTCTTTTAAGTTGATTTATAAATGTAGCAAGATATCTCTCAGCTCCACCATAGTAAGAAAAATTTCTTTTTATGAACGCTATTTTCATTAGATTTTTATCTTAAAGTATATTTGACTCAATAGGGAAGAACTATATATTCTTAGTTTTGTTTTAAGCCACTTACTTCCTTTACTTTTAACAGCAAATCTTTTTATATTTAATAAATCCGTCGTATTTGCTCTCCTTTGGGTTGTATATAAAGCTCTAAAACCAAGTTTCACTGCTATTTCAATTGCTTTTTTTATTATATACTCCCTTTGGCCATGCAAGATGACAAGACTCTTTATTTAAATTTTTCAATATTATATCTTTACACAATTTTAAATCATTTTCAACCATTTTATAATCATCTTTTCCTATAAATTCTGGAATTTTATGACTATGTCCATGACTTTGAATGTCAAAAATATCTTCATATTGCATCTCTTTAATTTCATTCCAAGTACACATAACTTCACACTTTCTCTCCGAAAAGGCAATTTCCCAAATTTTCTTATGGAGCATTATAGTGAATTTATTTTTTTATATCTATTTCTGTTATAAATTCTGTAGCAATAAAAAGAATAGCTTTCATCTTATATTTCTTTAAAACAGGATAGGTATAAATAAAATTATCAACAAATCCATCATCAAAAGTAATGAGCACACATTTTTTTTCTTTGTTTTTGCGGGGTTTGCATCAAATATAAAAATTCATCACTATTAGGAGATTTCCATCCATTTCTTTTAAGAAAAGACATTTGTTCTTCAAATATCTGAGGAATTACATTTAATTCTTTCGCTTCAGGCATCACATGATGATACAATAAGAACGGGAATTGAATCATAAAAGGATATCAAATTTCTGATTCTCCTTTCTCTTTTTATAATTTTTCTTCTTAAGAGATAATTTTAACTCATACTTCTTAAAACCAAAAAATAAGACTTAAAAAATTTGACTTTAGCCTATGGAAATGGTTTAAAATTTGTTTCATGCAAACAAAAATAAAGAGAGGATTCATTTCTATTGATTTTGAAAGATGTAAAGGATGCACTTACTGTGTTTTAACATGTCCTAAAAAATGTATTGAAATTTCTTCTGAATTTAATTCTTCAGGATACTTTCCTGCCAAATTTTCTAAACCTGAAAACTGCACAGGATGTGCAATGTGTGCAGTTGTCTGTCCTGAGATAGCTATAGAAGTGTTTGTGGAAGATTAATTTTCTTTGTGATAAAATACCCTAACTATTTAGGGGAGGGAAATCTTTGCAAATCGGAGTTATTCTTTGTAGTTGTGCTGGTCAGATAACCGAAAAAATTGATTTTGAAAAACTTTATAATCTCATAGTTAATAAAGTTGCATGGATTGAAAAATTTGATTTAGCCTGTAGCGATAAAACATGTAAAGAAATCATAGAACTTTTAAAAATTAGAAAACCTGAAGGACTAATTATTCTTACTTGCTCTCCTAAGAATAAAGAGTCAATCTTTCAAAGTATTGCAGAACAGGCAGGTATCAATCCATATATGATAAATATTGTTAATATTAGAGAACAAGTCGCATGGGTCACTAAGGATAAAGACAAAGCATTAAAAAAAGCTTTTATACTTTTTAATGGAGCCTTAGAAAGACTAAGAAAGCAAAAACCTCTTGTTAAGATGCAAATCCCTATTTGCGATAATATTATGATTGTTGGAGGTGGTATAGCAGGAATTGTTGCAGCAAAAAATCTTTATAAAGCGGGTAAAAAAGTTTATCTAATTGAAAGAGACAATTACTTAGGAGGTAAAGTTGTAAAATATGAAAAAATATTTCCAGATCTTGCATGTGGACCATGTATGATTCATCCTATGATTGAGGAAGTTTTAAATAGTGAGATAGAATTAAGATTTAATGCTGAAATAAGGGAATTAAAAGGATTTTTTGGAAGTATTTTCGTTCAAGTTTTATCAAAACCCATTTATATTAATCCTAAAAAATGTATTGGATGTGCTGAGTGTGAAAAAGTCTGCCCTGTAAAAGCTATTAAAGTTCAGTCAATGAAACTTCCTCTAATTGCAAGAATTAATCCTGAAGTATGCCTTACTCTTAATGGACAAAGTTGTGATCTATGTATAAAAGCATGTCCTGTGTCAGAGGCGATAAAATTTGACGAATCAGAAAAAATAGAAAACTTACAAGTTGGTGCTTTGCTTTGGGCAACAGGATTTGAACTTATGAATTGTGAGATTTTACCTGAACTTGGTTATGGAAAGTTTAAAAATGTCTATAATGCATTGGAGTTTGAAGAAATACTCAATTCCGAAGGACCAACATCAGGAGAAATAATGACTGATTCAGAATTCCCTCCTAAGAGAATTGCTATTGTCCATTGTGTTGGAAGTCTTGATGAAAATTATTATCCCTACTGTAGTAAAATATGCTGTCAGTATGCTTTCAAGTTTAATAGAATTATTAGAGAAAGACTTCCTGAAACAGAAATCCTTCATTTTGTTAAAGAAATAGTTATTCCAGGTAAAGATGCCTATAAGCTTTATTATCAAGCAGTAAAAGATCCCTTAGCAAAAATTTTAAGATATGAAACTTTAAAAGATTTAAAAATTAATCAAGAAGACTCCCTAATTGTTCATTTCAAAAATGAAAAAATCTCCTGTGATATAGTTGTTTTATGTCCTGCAATAAAAGCGGATATAAAAACTGAGGAAATAGGAGGAGTATTCTTGACAGGCTCTGTTAAAGAACCAATGACAATCAATGAAACAATAAGTGATGCAATGGCTCAAGTTGGCAATCTTCTTTGTTTGTTTAAAGAGGAAAAAATCATGAAAGAACCATCTATAGCAAAAATAGATTATAATAAATGCAGTAGTTGTGGAATATGTTTATCACAGTGTCCTTACAAGGCAATTGAAAATGAAATGGGAAAAGTAAAAATAATAGAAATACTATGTGAAGGATGTGGAATATGTGTAGCATCCTGTCCTTCAGAGGCAATTAATCTTGATAGATACTCAGATGAAGAAATTATATCTGAAATAAGTGGAATACTAAAAGCAACTGAGGAGATAGAAATATGGCAGTAATCTTACTTGATTTAAGAGGACTAAAATGTCCACAGCCAACAATTCAGATGACAATTAAATCATTAAAAATGAAAAAAGGTGATATTCTTGAAGTTATAGCTGACTGTCCAACTTTTGAAAATGATGTCAAAAACTGGTGTAGAAGAAATAATAAAACTCTTTTATGGATTAGAGAGGAAAACAATGGAATAAAGCGATGTCAGGTGCAATTTTGAAATTTTTTTTAGTTGTCTGCCTTTTCCTTATCCCTTCTTTTGTTTTTGCTGAAAAACAAAATGACACCATAGTTCTTGGTATGTCAGCAGCCTTTACAGGACCTACAAGAGGGCTCGGTATAGAACTTTATCGAGGAGCCATGGCTTATTTTGAACATGTAAATAGAAATGGTGGAATTTACGGAAGAAAAATTACTATTAAAGCCTATGATGATGGTTATAATCCTATTCCTGCAATAAAAAATACTATAAAGCTTATTGAAGAAGACAAAGTATTTACTCTTTTCAACTATGTAGGAACTCCTACGGTAGCTCGAATACTTCCAATACTTAAAAGTTACAGTAATAGAAATATCTATCTTTTTTTCCCTTTTACAGGAGCTCTTCCCCATAGAAAACCGCCATATGATGAGTATGTATTTAATTTAAGAGCCTCCTATGAACAAGAAACAAGTGGACTTGTTGAAAACTTTATAAAAATTGGAAGAAAAAAGATAGGCATATTTTATCAAGCAGATGCTTACGGAAGAAGTGGATGGGATGGAGTAAGAAAAACTCTCGCCAAGTATGGCTCTAAAATAGTCGCAGAGGCAACATACAAAAGAGGTGCGAAATATTCAGAAAGCTTTAAAAAACAGGTTGAAATTCTTAAAAATGCTGGAGTAGATGCTGTAATATCAGTTGGTGCCTATGCAGCCTGTGCAGGATTTATAAGAGATGCAAGAGATGCAGGATGGGATATTCCTATTGCAAATGTATCCTTTGCAGGAAGTGAGTTCCTAATAAATCTTCTTCTTGAAGAGGAGGCTAAAACAGGCAAAAAATATACACACAATTTAATACACTCTCAAGTCGTTCCCAGTTACGAAGATATGAGCTTAGAAGCAGTAAGAGAATATAGAACTCTTATGGATATTTATAATCCTATGCCACCTTCAGACTTAATAGAAGCAGACTATAAACCTCTAAAATATAGTTTCGTAAGTTTTGAAGGTTTTCTAAATGCAAAAGTTATTGTGGAAGTCTTAAAAAGACTTGGTAAAAAACCAGAAAGAAAAAATATCAAAAAAATTGTAGAAAGCATAAAAAACTTGGATATAGGAATTGATGAAAAAATTAGTTTTTCTCCATATAATCATCAAGCACTTAATAAAGTGTATTACACAACATACAAAAATGGTAAATTTGTCCCAATCAAAGATTGGAATGAGTGGCGCAAATGAGAATGTCTAAACTTTTTCGAAAAACTCTGTTAGGAATAATCTTTTTATTTGCTATTATATTTATAACCATAAGTGTTTTTTCAGGATGGCATATTTATAAAAATTTGGTTGAAGAGTATAAATCAAAGGGAACTGCCATTGCAAGTAGTATCGCTTCATCTTCTGCTGAGACAATACTAAATCTTGATTCAGCAACTGTTCAAGCAATGATAGACCAATTCCTTGAAATTGAAGGAGTCTCCTATGTTTTTGTTGTAGACTCAACTGGAGAGATAGTCTCACACACGTTTGTTCCAACTATTCCAGAGAAAATTAAAGAAATTGCTCAGGTACATAAAACAGGCATAAAAGATGTAAGCATAGAAAACTTTGGGGATTTTTTAGATGTAGTATCTCCAATCACAGAGGGAGCAATTGGATATGTTCATGTTGGTATGAATAAAAATATAATCAATAAGAAAATGTGGAATGTACTTGCTAAACAGCTTACTCTTCTTTTCTTAATTTTTATTTTTAGTGTTCTTCTTGCCTATTTTATGGTAAATAGAATCTCACAACCACTTAATCAACTTACTGAATATGCTAAGAAACTTCTTGCTCATGATTTTGAAGCAAAGGTTGATATTAAATCAGAAGATGAGATTGGACTTCTTGCAAATACAATGAAATCAATGGCAAACAATATAAATGAAGTATTTACCAGATATGAGTTTGCACTTAAAGACGCTGTTGTAGAACTTCAAGATACTCTCGCCTATCTGACTACCATAATTGATAACATGGCAGATGGACTTATTGTTGTTGACAAAGACGGAATAATAAACCATGTTAATCTCGCTGCTTCAGAAATGTTTGGTAAAGCAGAGTCTGAAATGATAGGAAAGAGTATAGAAATTCTTGGAAAGGAGCTTGACAAGTTAGTAAAAAAATCTCTTCAGACCGAAGAAGTTGTCTCTACTGAGATAAATCTTGTCAATGAAAGAGTTGGAAAAGCTGTTGCAAAAAGTATTAAAAAAGAGTATTTTTCTGAAGAATCAGAGGCAAGGGGAATTCTCGGTTCTGTAATTCTAATAAGAGATATCACTCAAGAAAAAGAGATTGACAGGCTTAAAACAGAGTTTATCACTGTTGTAAGCCACGAATTAAGAACTCCTCTTACTTCAATTCTTGGCTTTATTGAGTTAATCAATAAAAAGTTTACAGAAAATATACTTCCTCGTCTTGATTTAAGTGATACAAAGTTAGCCAAAGTAGTAAATAAGATAAATAAAGATTTTAAAATCATTCTTTCTGAAGGAGAAAGAATAACTTTATTAATAAATGATGTACTTGACATTTCTAAACTTGAATCAGGAACAGTTACGTGGAATCTTCAGGAAATCTCAATCAAAGAAGTAATAACGGATGCCTATAAAGCCCTATCCTTTTTATTTGAACAAAAGGGAATCCCTTGTTATCTTGATATCCAACCTTCTCTTCCAATGGTTAATGCTGATAAGGAAAGACTCATTCAGGTAGTAATTAATCTACTTTCAAATGCATTAAAGTTTACTGAAAAAGGATATGTAAAATGTCAGGCAAGACTTAATGAAGATGAAATTCTTGTAAGTGTTGAGGACACAGGAATAGGTATTCCAGAAAAAGAAAAAGAAAAGATTTTTGAAAAATTCAAACAAGTAGGAGATTTAATAAAAGGCAAACCAAAAGGCACAGGATTAGGGCTTGCAATCTCGAAACAAATTATAGAAGCCCATGGAGGAAAAATATGGGTTGAAAGTGAATTAGGAAAGGGAAGTATTTTTTACTTCACAATTCCTTTGACAAGAAAGGAGGATCTTAATGAAAATACTGATAGTAGATGATGAGGCTCTTATCAGGGAGTTGATTTTACAGATAATTGATGAATTAGAAGATATGGATATACAGACAATTGAAGCATCTGATGGTCTTGAAGGGCTTGAGTTAATAAGAAAAGAAAAGCCTGATATAGTTTTATTAGACATAATGATGCCTAAGATGAGCGGTTTTGAAATATGTAGAATACTACAAAAAGAGCCTCCTTCATGGGATATGAAAATAGTAATACTTACAGCAAAAGGACAGGAAATAGATAAACAAACTGCTCGGGAATTAGGAGTAAAATGGTATATTACAAAACCTTTTAAAATAGATGATATAATAAAACTTTTAAGAGAACTCTTGGAGGTTAAATCAAATGAAAGTTGAGAGATTTTTTATAATGCCTGAAGACTCTTTACTTGTAGTGGTTGATGTTCAAGAAAAGCTTGTCAATGCAATGAAAGAAGATATCGTTGAAAAAATCTTAAAAAATATTGTCACACTCATTGAATTATGTAAAATCTATCAGATTCCTATAATTATTACTGAGCAGTATCCAAAAGGATTAGGTAAAACTTTAGGTAAAATTAAGGATTTGATAAATGATGAACCTCTTGAAAAAATTAGTTTTAGCTTAGTAGCAGAAAAGAAATTTATGAATAAAATTATAGATACTAAAAGACGAAAAATTATCATTACAGGGATGGAAGCCCATGTATGTGTTTTACAAACAGCACTTGATCTTGTTGCAAGAGACTATCATGTATTTGTCCCCTATGATGCTGTTTGTAGCCGTAGAAAACTTGACTGGCACTTTGGATTGGAACTTATGAAAGAAGCTGGTGTAGTGGTGTCTTCCACAGAAACATTGGTATTTCAAATTCTTAAAAAAGCAGCAACAGCAGAGTTTAAAAGAATTCTGGAGTTTATAAAATGATTGACTTTCATATTCACAGTGTTTTTAGTGATGGAGAATTAATCCCTGCAGAAATAATAAGAAGAGCTCAAGCAATTGGCTATAAAGCTCTTGCAATAACTGACCATGCTGATCAATCAAACATTGATCTTATTATTCCAAGAATAGTTAAAATCATGAAAAAAATTCAGCCTTTTACCGATATAATTTTACTTCCAGGAATAGAAATTACTCACGTTCCGCCAGAGACAATTCCAGACCTTGCAAAAGAAGCCCGTAAACTTGGTGCAAAAATTATTGTTGTCCATGGTGAAACCTTAGTTGAACCTGTTAAAGAAGGAACAAATAAAAAGGCTTTAGAGTCTGATATTGACATTCTTGCCCATCCTGGTTTAATAACTGAAGAAGAAGTATTAGAGGCATCAAATAGAAACATATATCTTGAGATTACATCAAGAAAAGGACACAGTCTAAGCAATGGACATGTTGCCAATTTAGCTATAAAATATGGAACCAAACTTGTTATTAATACTGATAGTCATTCTCCAGCAGATTTTATCTCAAAGGATTTTGCTATAAAAATACTAAAAGGTGCTGGATTAGGAGAAAAAGAAATTTATAAGGTATTTCAAAACATGGAAGAAATTATAAGGAGGAAGACTAAGTGAAACAAAAATTAGAAGATGTTGAACAAATTAAAGAAAAACTTATTGCTCAAAAAAAGAGATTAGTAGCAGGAGTCTTTATATTTCTTGGTATAGTCTTTTTAATCACTGGCTTTTATGTCTACAGTGTTAAAAAGCAATCAGATGCAAAGGAGTTTGAGTATCAAGCATATAAAGCATTGATGCAACATAAGTTCTCTCAGGCAGGTGACTTATTTATCAAAGCTTATGAAAAAAATAAAAATATCAACTATCTTTTAAATGCAGGTTATGCATATTCCTTTGCTCAAGACAGTAAAAAGGCTATAGATTACTTAAGCAAAGTAGCGAATATGGATGATGAAACTTTTTCAAATCTTGCAAGATTCAAGTTAGCAATGATTTATCTCAAAAACAATGATAAAGAAAACGCCACTAAGGCTTTAAAGGAAATAATAAATGGTAAATCTCTTGTAATAAAGGATATTGCACTATTTGAAATGGCAAAAATCTCAGAAAATAAAGAGGAGGCAATAAAATATTATGAAGAAATTATAAATAAATTTCCTACCTCTTTAATGGTTGAAAATGCTAAGGCAGAACTAAAAAAACTAAAGAATTAAGCTTTTTTGCTATTTTTTAACTTTTTTGATTTAGTTGAAGATGTAATCTTTTTAGTTTTTGATTTTTTTGGTTCATAGAATCTATCTTCAGCTGTTGGTATAAATTTATCTTTTGGAGGAATCATTATTTTTGTTTCTGGTTTTAGGTTTTTAAATATCTCACTTCCGTTCATCTCATAAAGTACTCTTACAGAAAATCCTGTTTTTTTAGCAATTTTATAGACTGTGTCATCCTTTTTTGTTATATAAACATCATAACTAAATCTTTTCTCAGGCGGTATCTTTTCAAAGTTTGATAAAAATTCCTCCTTTTTGCCTGCAGGAATTCTAACAATATATTCTTTAACATTCATTGGGGTAGACCATCTTTTAAGTTCTGGATTAAGCTCTTTAATTACATTTAAATCAACCTTTGCACAGTTGGCAATCACTTCAAGATCAGTAGGAGAAGGAATGACAACTTCATCATAGCTAATTGTTTCATGTTCCTCTATATCAAATCCGAAGCTTTCAGGTTGCTTAGCAATTGTTATTGCAGCTATATATTTGGGAACATAATTTTTTGTTTCCGTTGGTATATATTTTGTATTAAGAAGTACCCAATAATCATTTTTTGCAACTTTATTTAAAGCTTTATAAATTCTTCCCTCTCCTGCATTATAAGCTGCCAAAGCCAAAGACCAATCTCCAAACATTTTATAAAGATCGTTAAGATAGTTTGCTGCAGCCACTGTTGATTTAATTGGATCTTTTCTTTCATCTCTCCACCAGTCAACTATTAGACCATACCTTTTCGCAGTACTTTCAATAAACTGCCATGGACCAACGGCTTTTGCTCTTGAACGAGCATTTACATTAAATCCACTTTCTATCAATGGTAAATAGACAAGATCCTCTGGCAATCCTTTCTCAACAAGAATCTCTCTCATCTTTTCAACATACTTTGTAGAACGACTAAGCCAAATAGCAAATCTTTCTTTTATCTTTTTTGAAAACAAAATAATGTGTTTTTCTATTTTTTCAATAAAACTTTCTTTTTTATTTGGAAGTAGTTTTAAATCTTCACTTCCCAAAAATATAATTTCCCTTTTTTCATCTTGCTTAATAACAGGATAGTTTTCTTCAGCATAACATGGGAAAATAAAGGAGAAAAAGACCAAGCAAAATAAAGCAAAAAAGTTTTTCATAAACTTTTTTATACCTTAAAGCAATCTAATTTTTCAAGTCCTTAAAATATTTGAAATTTTCAAATCTTTCAGCATAACTGGCCAAATTAAAACATTTTTGGCAAACTAAAAGATTTCAAATATTAAGAAAAAATTAACAAAAAAGCGTGTTTTAAAGCAAAAATTGATAAAAAATAAAAATATTTTAAAAAAATAAGCTAAAATTGTCGATAAATATCTTTATTTGTTCTTGATTGTAGATCTAATTTCAAGTTATATTAGCACTCAGTTAAGGTAGTTGCTAATAAATAAAAAAAAGGAGGTAGAAGATGAAGATTAAACCACTAAAGGACAGAGTAGTTGTAAAATTTTCCTCTGAAGAACTTGAAAAAACACCAGGAGGAATTTATGTACCTGATGTAGCAAAGGAAAAACCACAGAAAGGCACTGTTATTGAAGTTGGTTCTGAAGTAAAAGAGGTTAAAGTAGGCGACACAGTTCTTTTTGATAAGTATGCTGGATCAAAGATCAAGATTGATGATGTAGAGTATTTAATCATTAAAGAAGAAGAAATACTTGGAATAATAGAAAAATAAAAATTAAGGAGGGGATGATATGGCAGCAAAGCAGTTAATATTTGGTGATGCAGCAAGACAAGCTATTCTTAGAGGTGTCACCATCCTTACTGATGCTGTAAAAGCAACATTAGGACCAAGAGGAAGAAATGTATTAATTGAGAGAAAGTTTGGCTCTCCAAACGTAACAAAAGATGGAGTTACAGTAGCAAAAGAAATAGAGTTAAAGGATCCATTTGAGAATATGGGAGCTCAGCTTGTTCGTGAGGTTGCCTCAAAGACCTCTGATGTTGCTGGTGATGGAACAACAACGGCTACAGTATTAGCCTATGCTATTTATAAAGAGGGACTCAAATATGTTTCAGCTGGTGCCAATGCAATGGATCTTAAAAGAGGAA
The DNA here is from genome assembly GCA_039630505.1 of Thermodesulfovibrio sp. Classification (GTDB taxonomy): domain Bacteria; phylum Nitrospirota; class Thermodesulfovibrionia; order Thermodesulfovibrionales; family Thermodesulfovibrionaceae; genus Thermodesulfovibrio. Next base: position 29,331 of record JBCNUV010000029.1, on the reverse strand, counting down.
TTGATAAGGCAGTTGAAGCAGTTGTTGAAGAGTTAAAGAAAATATCAAAACCTGTTGTTGATAAAAAGGAGATTGCTCAAGTAGGAACCATCTCAGCAAACAATGATGCTTCAATAGGTGAACTTATTGCTGAAGCAATGGAGAAAGTTGGAAAGGATGGTGTTATTACTGTTGAAGAAGCAAAGGGAATGGCAACAACTCTTGATATAGTTGAAGGAATGCAGTTTGACAGAGGATATATATCACCTTATTTCATTACTGATCCAGAAAGACTTGAGTGCGTACTTGAAGAGGCCTTTGTCTTAATACATGATAAAAAAATCTCCTCAATGAAAGATCTGCTCTCTATACTTGAGCAAATTGCAAGAATGGGCAAACCTCTCCTTATTATTGCAGAGGATGTTGAAGGTGAAGCACTTGCTACACTTGTTGTAAACAAACTAAGAGGAGTGCTTCAGGTTTGTGCTGTAAAAGCTCCTGGATTTGGAGAAAGAAGAAAGGCAATGCTTGAGGATATAGCAATTCTTACTGGTGGAACAGTAATTTCTGAAGACTTAGGAATTAAACTTGAAAATGTAAAAATTGAAGATCTTGGTAAAGCAAAGAAAATAATTGTTGACAAAGACAACACCACAATTGTTGAAGGAGCTGGAGATCCTCAAAAGATTCAAGCAAGAATTAAACAGATAAAGCTTCAAATAGAGGAAACCACATCAGATTATGATCGTGAAAAACTTCAAGAAAGACTTGCAAAGCTTGCAGGTGGAGTAGCAAGAATTAATGTTGGAGCAGCAACTGAAGCAGAAATGAAAGAAAAGAAGGCAAGAGTAGAGGATGCATTAAATGCTACAAGGGCTGCAGTGGAAGAAGGAATAGTTCCTGGTGGTGGAGTGGCACTTTTAAGATGTCAAAAGGCATTAGAAAAATTAAAATTTGAAAACCATGATCAGCAGCTTGGAGCTGAGATAGTCAAAAAAGCTCTTGAAGAACCAATAAAACAGATTATAGCTAATGCAGGAGTAGAAGCTACCTTAATAGTTGAAAAAGTAAAAGAAAACAAAAACATTAACTATGGATACGATGCCTATGCAGAAAAATTTGTTGATATGATGGAGGCTGGAATAATAGATCCAACAAAGGTCACAAGAACAGCTCTTCAGAATGCTGCTTCTGTAGCAGGCTTAATGCTTACAACAGAGGTTCTTGTAGCAGAAATTCCTGAAGAGGAAAAGAAACCTCCAATGCCATCACCTGATATGTATTAATTTTTCCATTGATTTAAAAAAGGGGCAGATGATTGTCTGCCCCTTTTTTCTTTGAAAAAATCCCCATTTTAATCTTCAATTTCGCTGTTAAGCATCTTTACAAAATGGTATAATTCAATCTAATCTTTCAGAAAATAAAGCCTACAGTTTTATAATAACTTCCCAACGATTTTTTATTCTAAAAAATGTTATATTTAAATAAACAAAACTTAATCAAGCAGAGAAAGTTTATGAAAAAATTTCTTTTCATATCTTTTTTTCTATTATTTGCTCATTCAGTTTTTGCTGCAGATTATTTATTTCTCTATGGAAAAATCATTGAATATGAACCAGAAACAGGAAAAATTACAATACAAGTATACAGTGGAACTTGTAAAGGTATAAGAACTTTCCTGACTGAAAAAGGTCTTCAAAAGGCTTTGTTAATTAATAAAGAAGTTGGCTTTGGAATTGATTCCGACCATTGTGACAGATTTAAAATCCATAAAATACGAACATCTTTGTTAAATTGATTTATGAGAAAGTTATTTCTTGTATTAATATTTTTTAGTTTTCTTTTAGTAAAAGATAACACCAATGTAGAATCATACAATATGGCAGAGTACTGTTATGTTCCTCCCTCCATTGGTCAGATTGCTCCTCCAAATGTATTGTTTGTCATAGATGTAAGTGGCTCAATGTCATGGTGTGCCTATAATCCCCAGACTAATAGAGAGGACTGCTGCAGTTTAAGCACAGGATGTGGATGGACATATAGAGGAACTGAGGAAGGATATTTTATCCCTGACAAAATTTATGAAAGAAAGCTTATTTCCATTCCCAATGTTGGTAATGGAGATGTCTGGGTAGAGACAACAGGAACTGAAACCCCATGTCCAAAAAGAGCAAGCGATATTGATACATCTAAAAAATATAAAGGTGCCTGTCTTAATTTCTTGTATATGACAAGAGTTGATCTTGTAAGATGGGCAATAACAGGAGGAAAGCTTGACTCTTGTAGTTCAAATGATCCAAAAAGATGTGATCCAGAACTTTATGGTCAGCCAGGTTCTAATCTAAGTTGTGACAGTTATGGATGCGTTCTTGAAGCACACTCAGGAGTCAAAGTAAAAGTTCCTTGGGCAAGAATAAATGATAGTCTTGTTTTTCAATTTAGAAATTTGACACTTCAACCAAGATTAGGTGTAATGTTTTACAGTGGTACAGGCATTAGAAGCAATAAAGTTCATGTTGGAGATTTTACTTCAAGTGCCAGCTTTGATGGATTAAATCCCTATAAAAATCTAATTGCTGCAATAAACTATGAAGACCCATCAGGGGCAACTCCTACAGCTCCTGCTTTATGGGATGCCTATAACTATTTTGCCCAAAATGAACCAAAATATGGAGGTTTTCAGCCTCAAAGTGGAGAAGGAGACCAATGGCGTAATCCCATGTATCAATGTGTTGATGAAAACAACAATGGAGTATGTCAAGGAAGTGAGCTTAAGCTTATTCCATGCGCAAAAAACTTTGTAATACTTCTTACTGATGGACAGTGGAACTATGGTGGATATCCCGTCAGGCAAACATGCAGTATTGATACAGGATTTGAAGCAAACTCAGCAGATCCAGTTGTTCCTGCCTACTGGCTTCATAAAAGAGGTTTTACTAACTCAAAAACAGGAATATCCTCCTATGTTGAAGCAGTCTATGGAATAGGGCTTTGGCTTGGTGGAACAGGAGAAAGGGCTCTAAAACAAATAGCCATGTATGGCTCCTTTGACAGAATGAAGACATGGCCCAGCAATCTTACAGGCTATCCAACAGCTACTTGTAACAATGTTGATGACTGCTGTTCAGGAACAAACTGTGGAAAAGGGAGTCCCTGTGCAAATCTTCCTCCTTCCTCTCCTGACTGGGATAAAGACGGAGATAGAAATCCAGATACTTTTTATTCTGCCTCTGATGCAAATCAAATAAAGGAGGCAGTAAAAACTGCCATATTTGATATCCTCCGGAGAGCCTCCTCTGGTGCTACTGTTGCCACATTAACATCAAGAACAGGAATATCAAGCCTTGTCATACAGCCATACTTTTATTCCAAATACCAAAGAGATGATGGAACAGAAATTGGATGGCTTGGATTTTTACGTAGCTTCTGGATAGACCTAAATCAAAATCTTAGAGAAGACACAGTGGAAAAATTTATTCTCAATATTCTTAATATAATTGACAAGATCTTTCAGTTTGTTATTGTTGATGATCAAACAAAAGTAGCAGTATTACAAGGTGATACTGGCACATGCCAACTTGAGGAAATAAAAGAAATACAGGAGGTCAAGGCTGTCTTTGACAGTGGTTGCTGGCTTGCAAATATAAGTGCGGATTCAAGAAATATAAAATACAACAAAAATGGAACTTTAACAGACTTTACAACTCAAGAAGCATCTACGCTTGCTAATATATGGAAAACGATTGACTCCACAATTGACTCAACAAAGGCATCATGCATAATAAGATATCTAAGGGGAGAGGATTTATCAGCTGATACTACCTGTAGAACTCTACCGTATGTTCAAAGACCAAGAGAGTTAAATATAAACTATCTTTGTGGAATAAATCAGACAAGAACATGGAAATTGGGAGATATTATCCATTCAACTCCCTCGGTTGTCTCTGACCAACCTGTTAATATCTATCACATAAAATATTCTGATACTACCTATGCAGAATTCATAAGACAAAGTAGCTATAGGAATCGTCCTACAATAACCTTTGTAGGTGCCAATGATGGAATGCTTCATGCTTTTAGAGTGGGAACGATCGTAAATCAGGCAAATCTTGAAAAACCCTCACGTATTCAAAATTCTCCAAATGACACAGCAACTGATAAGATTGGCAAAGAAGAATGGGCATTTATACCACAAAATGCAATACCATATCTTATATGGTATGGAAAAACAGACTACTGCCATGTTCCCACTGTTGATTACAGAACTATTGTTGTAGATGCTAAGGTTGATGGAACTTGGAGAACACTTCTTATTGGTTCAATGGGCTTTGGAGGAAAGGAGTTAGGAAGCTACTCATCAAGTATTTTTGTACTGGATATAACAGATCCTTTAAATCCATCTCTTTTATGGGAAAGAGCACTTGAGGATAAAACTCTTACTCTTTCTTTTCCAGCTGTAACAAAGATTGGTAATAATTGGTATGTAGTTATAGGGACAGGACCAAAAGATCCTAATGGAACAACTTTTTCTTCATCCCCTAAGATCTATTTCTTAAACATTAGGGATGGAACAAATGCAAGAACAATTACAATTTCTTTACCAGCTAATACATCAGCAGCAGTTGGAGACATAATGCCTGTTGATGTTGATTTTGACTACTCTGATGATACAATTTATTTTGGATTGTATGGAACAAAAAGTGGAAAAACATGGGGTATGTTTTATAGAGTTGTTATAAAAAATGGTATTGAATCAGCAGTTTTATCAAAAGCAGTTGATCTTGAAACATTTAAAACTTCCACATTAAATGAAGCACCACCAGTTTTTGCAGCTCCATCATTTACTAAGGATGAAAGAGACAATCTATGGATTTTCTTCGGAACAGGAAGATATCTTACTCAGGCAGACAAAAACATTCCTTATAAGAATTATCTTATTGGATATAAGGATCCCTGTTGGAATGGTTCCTGTTCAACCACTTACTTAAAGACTGATCTAACTAATACAACTTCAATTACTGTTCAGGCAACAGTAACAGAGGTAAGAAAGATATGTTCATGTTCAGAAGGTTCTTGTGGGCTTGTAGATATTGTTTATGATACCACACCAATTACTTCTATTCAGGAACCTGCAAGAGGATGGTATTATGAGCTTTCAGAAGAAGCAATAATAAGTCAGCCCTTAATTTATGGTGGCAGCGTTGATGCCTTAAGCTTTATCCCTCCAGCAAATATATGTGCTTATGAAGGAAACTCAAATTTACTCGCTTTATATTATAAATCTGGAACTGCTTATCCAAGACCTACTGTGCTTTCAAGTCTTGCAACAAGTGCAACTCAAGGAACTGTAACTGTATATCCCAAAATACTACTCGGAAGAGGTGTGCCACCCCTTGGTAATCCATTTCAGACAACTGCTGCAGTAGTCTCAAAGGAGTATACAAAGTTTATTCAGGTATCAGCTGGAATTGTACTTAGAGTACAACAACAAGTGGTTACTGGATATGAAAGCAAATTTATATCATGGATAGAAAAATAGAAGGATTCAGTGTTCTTGAAATTTTAATAATCATAGCGATTCTTTCAATTCTCATGTATGTAGGTTCCTCTCAATATATAAACTATAGGTTAGAAAGGGAACTCATAAAACAGGCAAATATGCTCACAAATGAAATAAACTGGATAAAATCGCAATCAATCTCTAAGGAACCCCATGGATTATTAATCAATCTAAGTAGCTATACTATATTCAAAGACTTAGATGGAGACTGTAATTTTAGTAATGCTGAAATATTTAAATCACAAGATTTCATATCTGGAATAACTGCAACTAACCCTCAAATAATAGTTTTTGACAGAAAAGGATATCCAAGAAACACAACATGTGCATTGGGAATGACGACTATAACATTAAGGAATGTCAATAATTCTCAAAAAATAATAGACATAAGCAGATATGGAAGGATTCAGATTAGACAATAAAGGTTTTACACTTATTGAGCTTTTGATTGCAATGCTCATTGTACTTATTGTCATGCTTGGTCTTTTAAGAGGTATTCTTGAGTATAATAAATTTTCCATAAGAGCAAAAATGAAAGACAGAGCCACTGAGATAGCTAAACAGTTTACAGCCTATGTTGAAAGTCTTCCCTATGTAAGTGATGGAAGCGGAGTTAGATCAATACTTTATGCAAATAATCCCTCATGGAATAATATTATATGTAGTTCAACATCATGCAGTTTTTTTGAAACTGAGGGAGATTTCTATAACATAGGTTCACCTACTCTAACAAATCCAATTGATGGACTTTCGCCAAATTTAAGACTTTATCCTTCATCTAATAATGTAAATTCACAATGCAGATGTCGTGGAATTCACTGTCCAAATACTCTTCCTATATGCACCTACGAGGGATTTTCAGGCAAAAGAGTATACTTAGCTATGAATGTGGCAAGAATGATTGACAGTTATGGAAGAGAAACAGGAAAAGCAACTTCAGTGCTAATATGGTATTTTGAACCATTCACAAATAATCTTAAACAGATCACATCAGTAGTAATTAAGGAAAAAAGATGAAAAAAGGCTATTCAATCATTGAAATATTAATTGTAATTACACTGATGGGTATTTTAGCAACAGGTATTCTCTCTGCCTATCGCTTTATAGCAAAGGAAAATGTAGCAGGACACATCGTAGCAAAACAGGAAGCTGATGTTGTAGTTTTTATTAATCAATTAATAAAAGATATTGAATCTGCAGGATTTGGAATAGATATTGATAATCTCACCTTAACAACAATAGAATCTTCAAGCGTAAGATTTCCATCCTTAGCTTCAAGAGAGGAAATATGGTCAGGATGCTGGGGATTTTTAAGAAATGGCATCTTAACAACAAATAGTAAAAATTTTATGGGAAAAAACTGTGAATTCCCCAATGCTTGGTATACTGTGCTTGATCCTTTAACTAAAAAAAATCTATGTCCATCAAATCTTGAATATCTATGTAATGATCTGACAGGTATGAGTGGTGTAGCTTTTTTTGCTACATCAAATAATGATTATAGATATCCTCAATCTTTTATGATTACCTATAATCTTACACAGACAAATCTACCAAAAGAGTGCGCTCAAGGAACATACAATCTTGTAAAAACAGTTGGAACTTCAAGATATGCAGGCTATCAAGCAAATCAGCCTGTTGTGTCTTGTATATTACCAAATGGATTTAAAATTCGTGCAGGTATACAAAGAGGTGCTTCAATTGTCTATCAAGACTCTGTATCTTCTTCAGATATTCAAAACTATAATCTTAAGTTATTTCGTTTATGCCTTATTATTCAAGTTGGTGGAATACAGGATACTGCAACAACTACTCCTCAGTTTAGTTCAGACTGCGGTGGAGGTCCTTCCATACACAGCACATGGTGGAATAATACTGGAAGGTGGTACAGATGGAAAGTAATAGAACAAGATATTCACTTAAGAAACTATCAATAGACAATTCTGGAGCATCTCTTTTTTCTGCAATATTGATTGCGTTTTTTGGATTATTAGCTCTTGCAGGCCTTTATTTTGCTCTTACAAAACTTTTAGCTACATCTGAAACAATAAAAACATACTCTTCTGTTCGTGATGCAGCAGTTGGAGGTGTACATCATGCTGTGATAATGATTCAGTCTGGTTCCTTTGATGAATACACAGTTGGAGAATGCACATCAAGACCTATTGAGCTTAAGTTTAAGCTTTATGGAAGTAGTGCTCTTTTTACAAATAATATAACTGTTTGCTTAAGTGCATATAAAACTCCACCAGGATATGAAGTAACAGGCGTAGGCTACTCAAAATTGGCTGCAGGATACAAAGGTTTTATTTATACCATAATCTCAGAAGCATCAGGTCCTGAAAACACTCGCTCCCGCATAGAAGTTATTTATTTAAGGTAGTCTTTTTTAACTAAATTTATATTACTCCCAATGCTTTACCAACTTTTTTAAATGCCTCAAGAACTCTATCAAGATGTTCATCTGTATGAGTTGCCATATAACTTGTCCTGATCAATGCCTTTCCAGGTGGAACAGCTGGTGATACTGCCACATTAGCAAATATTCCTTCCTCTTGAAGCATCATTACAAACTTAAAGGCAAGTTCATCTTCTCCAACAATTACAGGAATTATTGGTGTTTCTGCCACTCCTATGTCAAATCCAAGCTCCCTAAAGCCTTTAAGCATTTTATTTGTATTCTTCCATAGTTGCTCTCTTCTTTCTGGTTCGCTTTCAATAATATCTATTGCCGCTGAGACTGCAGCAACAGAGGCAGGTGGCGGACTAGCACTAAATATAAAGGACCTTGCAAAGTGTTTTATATAGTTTATAACATCTTTTTGTCCAGCAATAAATCCTCCAATTGATGCAAGAGATTTACTATATGTTCCCATTATCATATCGACTTCATTTTCAAGTCCAAAGTGTTCTGCAGTACCGCGACCTGTTGCTCCAAGAACTCCTATTCCATGAGCATCATCAACCATAAGCCTTGCCCCATATTTTTTACAAAGAGCTACAACTTCGGGAAGTTTAACTATATCACCTTCCATACTAAATACTCCATCAACAACTACAAGTGCAGGCTTTCCTTCACACTCTTTAAGAACTCTTTCTAAATCCTCCATATCATTATGTCTATATCTCTTTACTTCACCAAAAGAAAGACGGCATCCATCAACAATACTGGCATGATCCATCTTGTCAATTATTACCACATCATCCTTTCCAACTAACGAAGAGATTACTCCAAGATTAACCTGAAATCCTGTTGTAAATATTAAGGCTGCCTCCTTTCTCATAAATCTTGCCAGTTTTTCCTCAAGCTCCACATGAATGTCGAGAGTTCCATTTAAGAATCTTGAGCCAGCACATCCTGTTCCATATTTTTTAATTGCATTAATAGCTGCTTCTTTAACCTTTGGATGATTTGTAAGACCAAGATAGTTATTTGAGCCTATCATGATCATTTTTCTTCCATTCATTATTACTTCAGGACCTTGAGCAGACTCAATCATCCTGAAGTATGGATAAAGTCCTGCCCTCTGAAATTCATATGCCATTTTAAATTTGAAACATTTGTCAAATATATCTTTTTTCATATCCATTGATGCATTTTGTACCATTTTGCGGTCCATGCCATCCCTTCCTTTAAGTTGATTTTTGTTTTAAAGCCGAGCAATTGCTCAGCTTTTTTGGTGCTACAAACCCAGCATGGCTGGGTAAGCTCTTTAAGTTTATCGCTATTTATTATACTTTTTTTGTCAAATTTTTGAAATACTCCTATAAAAAACTTACCTATTTTCTTAGGAATTTTAATCTTTAAAGGTCTTTTACCTAATGCCTCAGATATAGCCTCAACTATCTGATGAGTATTATAAGGCTGAGAATCAGCAATAAAGAATATTTCACCAACTGCATTTTCACTCTTTGATGCAGTAATAATACCATTTATGAGATCATCTATATAAATCATTGAATAAAGCCCATCAACAAAATAAAATACTATACCTAACTTAATCATCTTAAAAAATGTAAGAAAATCAACATCTCTTGGTCCATAAACAGCAGGAGGTCTTATTATTGTAATTGGTATTTTATCCTTAAAAAACATAACAGCCTTCTCTCCAAGAAGTTTGCTCCTTCCATAATCAGATACAGGTGATGGCTCTGTATTTTCTGTAACTGGAACTTCTTCTTTACAAGGTCCTACAGCTGCAAGACTGCTTACATGAACAAATCTTTTAATTGAAGGATTTCTCTCAGCCACTAACTCTACAAGATTTTTTGTTCCAATATAGTTTGATTGAAAAAACTCTTCAGAATGCACTGCCTTTGTAATCCCTGCAAGATTAAAAACATAGTCAAAATCCCAATCAATTTTTTCAATTGTCTCTTTTTTGGAACAATCTCCCTGAATTATCTTTATATTTAATCCCTGAAGAAAACGAAGCTTTAATGGATTTCTCACAATGCAGTAGACATCAAAATTCTCCCTTATAAGAGCCTCTACAAGATGACTTCCTATAAAGCCAGTTGCACCTGTAATCAAAGCCTTCAATTCTTTCTCCTTACCTTAAGAGTAAGTCCCTTTATCTCTTCTACTATAATCTCTTCATCCTTTTTTATTTCCTCATCTGAAACAGCTTGCCATAACTCTCCATGAATCATCACCATTCCTTTGTGACTGTCAATATCTGTCTTTGCTACACCTTGTAATCCAATTAGTTCCTCAACTCCTGTTACAGGCTTTCTTTTATGTGCCTTGTAAGCAAGCCTAAGTAAAACAGCAAAAAATAAAGCTGTAACAATTGTCACAGGAATAATTACTGACAAAGAGAGCTTAAATAAAGGATTTGCTGGATCAAAAAGCATTATTGATCCAAGTATAAAACATACTATACCTCCAAGAGTCAGCAATCCATAAGATGTAAACTTAAGCTCAAGGATAAACAGAATTATACCAAGAAGAATAAGTCCTGCAGCAGCATAGTTTATTGGAAGAGTCTGTAAACTATAAAAGGCAAGAATCAAAGAGATTGCACCAATTACACCTGGAAGTATTGCTCCTGGATTACTTAACTCAAATATAATTCCGTATATTCCAATCATAAGAAGAATATAAGCAATGTTTGGATCACTTATGAAATTAAGAAACTTTTCTCTGAAGTTCATCTCAACCTTATTTATCTTTGCTGTCTTTGTATTTAGAGTAATCTCACCCCTTAATGTTTTTACCTTCATACCATGTAAATCCTTAATAAGAGTTTCTAAATTATCTGCTATTAAATCTATTACTTTAAGCTTTAATGCTTCTGTTTCAGTTGAAGATATACTTTTTCTTACTGCATTTTCTGCCCATTCAATATTTCTTCCTCTTTGTTTTGCAATTGATTTTATATAAGCTACCGCATCATTTATTATTTTTTCTGCCATCTTTTTATCCATTTTTTCACCAAGTGTAACAGGATGGGCAGCACCTATGTTTGTACCTGGAGCCATTGCAGCTACATGAGCAGCAAGCGTTATAAAGGCGCCTGCACTTGCAGCACGAGCACCTTTTGGAGCAACATAGACAACAATTGGAACTTGAGAGTTAAGTATCTCTTTTACTATAATTCTCATTGATGTATCAAGTCCTCCTGGTGTATCAAGCTGAATTATAACTGCCTCTGCATTCTGTTCATGAGCCTTCTTTATTCCCTTTATTGTATACTCTGCATGAGGCGGATTTATAACACCATCTATTGTAAGAACAATTATTTCTTTTGCATAAGCTGAAATTGAAAAAAATACAAATGACAGAAAAATCAAAGTGTTTGCTAAAACCAAAACTATTTTATTTAATAAAACTTTTTTTGCCATGAAAAATTATAACAAACTTTTGATTTTTTCTCTTATTAAACTGACTGCCTTTTCTACAAAATCTCTATCAAGAAGTCCCAGACTTGATGGAGTTTCAAATACTCTCTTAGGAAGACTTAAGTTATCAATGTCAAAACCGCATTTAATCTTAAAACGATACTTATCAATATATATCTCTTTAGCAATTCTTAAAACTTCATCTTCAGTAAGATCAAAGCCTGAAAACCTTAAACATTTTCTGACTACATCTATATTGTATATCTCTCTTGCAAAGAAGCATATCACGAGACTTGAAAGTATCTGTCTCCATTGTTCTTCTTTAAGAATTCTTTCTGCTAAATTATCTAATATTTTCGGATTTGTCATTGCATCTTTGTCAATTGCATATCCAGCACTGTCAAGATGACTGTGTCTTGCACCAAAAAGATAACCAATATGGGCACCATAGCCAGTATGATAACCTGGCATTTCATTTTTACCATATACCAATGCAAACTCCTTTCCTCCATACTTTGAAGAAGCATACTCTAATCCCTTACGAATATCTTTATAAAACTCCGTCTCTCCATAGACAATTTTTCTAACAATATCAATATAGGTTTCAACGCTACTCCATTTAGGAGTTAATCCTTCTGTATGTTTTTCATTTATTAAGCCCTTTTCAAAGGCTTCTGTAATCCATGCTAAGAGAACTCCTGTTGAGATAGCATCAAGTCCCATTTCTTCAACTACTTCAATAAGCTTTAGCACAGCTTCAGAGGAAGTTATTCCAAGCATTGAGCCAAGAGCATAGATTAACTCATAATCATAGGAAAGATAAACAGTTCTGTAAAAGTAAGGTTCATCCTCATATGGCTTTCTTAGTGCAGCTAAATGAATACATGCCACAGGACAGTGGGAACAGGCAACTCTTCTTCCGAGATGTTTTTCTGCAAAGCTTTCACCAGAGATATTTTCAATGCCTTCAAGCTCATTTGTAGAGAGATTTTTTATAGGAATTCCCTTTGAAAGACTAAGGGGAAGAATATTGGCAGGTGTGCCAAGCTCATGATATTTTTTCATTTTTTCCGACTCAGCAAGCTGAAATAAAAGTTCTCCATAAAACTTCTTATATTCTTTAAAATCAGTTACATTTAAATCTCTTTTACCTGATACAACAATACCTTTTAAGTTTTTACTTCCAAATACCGCACCTAAACCAAGTCTTCCAAAATGTCTGTAAGTCTCAAGAGTAACACAGGCATAACTTATAAGTCTTTCACCTGCAGGTCCTATTCTCATTATAGTTCTTAATCCAGAGCCAGGTTCTTGTCTTCTTATAAGGCTTCCTGGTGAGATACCTCCTTTTAGACTCCATAGAGTAGTTGCATCTTTGAAATATATCTTATCTGAGTGAATAGCTACATAGCAAGGTCTTTCACTTTTTCCTTTTATTACTATTGCTCCATATCCTGCCATTCTTATAGCAATAGCACTTCTTCCACCTGCATGGGATTCACCAAGATTTCCCGTATGAGGAGACTTAAACATGGCAACTGTTTTTGATGCTATTGGAAAAAGTCCATTTAATGGTCCTACAGCAAAAATTATTGGATTATCAGGAGAAAATGGATCTACATCATAGGGACAGTTTTCATGTAAGAGCTTTATTGCAACACCTGTTCCGCCAATATATTTTTCAAAAAGCTCAGGCCTTTCTTCAATCCAAAACTTTTTCTTTGTAAGATCAATATATAGAACTCTTTTTAAATAATCCTCTTTAATCATTTTCTTACAAACTCCAAAACCTTATAATGACAGCTTTTAGCACATTCACCACATTGGATACATATAACTGGCTTATTTTTTCCCTCCTTCCATCCTATCGCATCAAGAATACATGCCTTTACACAGTAACCACATCCTGTGCATCTATCCTCTTTAAGTAAAACTCCTCCTGTTTTTCTTACAACCAAGGCATCCTCTGGACAGGCACGGGCACATGGTGGATCTTCACAACCACGACATACAAATACTGCAAAACCTCTTGATATTCCGCCTTGAGAACGCACTTTTATACAGGAACTTTCAAGTCCTACTGCCTGATGTGCTCTTGAACAAGCAAACATACAGATAAGACATCCAACACATTTTTCACTGTCTTTTACAAAGACAGGCATAATGAAATTATAACATGTTATAATCTTAAACTGGATATGGAAAGAGAAATATTTTTATTTTTTCATAAAACTTTAGCAAGTAATTTTTTAGACTCCTTCATGATTTTTTTTAGCCAAAAAGGTTGGATCCTTTGGTTTCCAATTTTCTTTTATATGATCTTCAAATATTTAAGAGAAAAGCAATATAAATACATAGCATATTTTATATTTGCAATCATTTTGGGATTATTTCTTTCTGACTGGCTTTCTCTTGAGATTAAAAATCTTACTCAGAGAGTTCGTCCATGCTGGACAGAGTATTTTAGAAAAGTTATTGAATGTACAGAATCCTACAGTTTTCCATCAACTCATGCAGTAAATGCTATGTGTTTTTCCACCATCCTTGTACTATTTCTGAAAACTAATCTCATTAATGTAAGATTCAAAAAGCTTCTATATTTTTATATCTTACTAATCGCGATTATTATATGTATATCAAGGCTTTATTTAGGCGTACATTGGCTTACAGATGTATTAGGAGGAGCCTTATTAGGAATAATATTTGGAATTTCTGTTTTTCATTTAACCACAAAGATTAACTCTTTAAAAAGATTTTTTTACTTAAGCCTTTTTATTCTTACACTCTATAGGATTTATTTTATTATTCATGGTCCTATAGATCTATCTCCGGATGAAGCTCATTATTGGGAATGGTCAAGAAGACTTGATCTAAGTTATTACTCAAAAGGTCCAATGATTGCTTATTTGATTGCTTTATCCACTTGGATCTTTGGAGACAATCCATTGGGAGTAAGAATCTTAGCAACAGTTTGCTCACTCTTAAGTAGTATCTTTATATATAAGTTAGGAAAAAACTTTTCAATGAAAAGGTAGGCTACATTAGTGGAATTTTATTTCAATTAATTCCTCTATTTTCGACATTTGGTATTATTTTTACAATTGACAGTCCCTTCATCTTATTTTGGGTTGTTTCAATGTATTTATTCTTAATTGCTCTTGAAAAACAAAGATTTTACTGGTTGCTTGTTGGAGTCTTTGTAGGATTGGGACTTCTTACAAAGTATACTATGATTTTTTTCTATCTCTGTGTATTTGTTTATCTTCTTAGAAAAGAAAAAAATTCTGGATTTTTATCTCATAATAACACAGAAAAAATCCAAATTCAGAGTTTTAAAATAAAAAATAACTTTAAAAATCCTATGCTTTACTTAAGCATTATTTTCTCCTTTATTGTTTTTTCTCCTGTAATAATATGGAACTTTCAACATGACTGGGTTACTTTGAAACATACAGCAGGTCAAGCACATATATATGATGGATTTAAAATCTCATTAAAATATTTTTTTGAGTTCATTGGAAGTCAGCTTTTAGTGGTTACACCCCTGATCTTCATTCTTGGACTATACTTTATTTTTAAATCCTCTGCTCTAAACCTTCAACCCTCCCAAAAATGGTTTCTTATGGCTTTTTCAATTCCGGTCTTTGCCTTTTTCTTAATAAAAAGCATTCATGGAAAGGTTCAGGCAAACTGGGCAATGCCAGCTTATATTCCCTTTTTGATACTTATCGCCTATGGCTTAACTGAAAAGGTTTATAAAAAACTCATTATATCAGCTATTACAGTAGCCTTTGTTTTTACCTTCATCAATCATGTTTTACCATATCTAAATCTTCCCCAAAATGTAGATCCTTCTTCAAGGCTTAAAGGATGGAAAGAACTTGGAGAAAAAGTCTCTGAAATTAAAAAAGATTTAGAAAAAGAGGGAAAAGTTATAATTTTCTCTGATAGATACCAAATCTCAAGTGAACTTGCCTTTTATACAAAAGATAAACCCACTGTCTACTGCATAAATCTTGGAAGAAGAATGAATCAGTATGACCTATGGCAGTCAATAAATAATGAACTAAATAGCTTAAAAGCTGTTCACGGAGTTTATGTTGTTTATGGATGGAAAGACTCTCCTGAAGATGATGTGTCTTCTGCCTTTGAAAAGTGTGTTGCTAAATATTTCACTGTTTATAAAAAAGGAGTTAAAATTAGAGATTATACAATTTTTAAATGCTACAATTTTAAAGGCATGAAACTAAGACCGGCTAAAAGATATTGAAGGAGGCAAAGATGGATTTATCAGTAGTAATACCTCTTTACAATGAAGAAGAAAATATTCATGAACTTCATAAAAAACTAAAAGAGACACTAAACAAACTACCAATTAACTATGAAATTATTTATGTTGATGATGGAAGCATTGACAATACCTTAAAATATCTTGAAGAAATTCAGAAAAATGATCCTCATGTTGTGGTTTTAAGCTTTAGAAGAAACTTTGGACAAACTGCAGCCTTTGCAGCAGGATTTGATTTTGCTAGAGGAGATATAGTAATTACAATGGATGGTGATCTCCAAAACGATCCTGCTGATATTCCAAAGCTTATTGAGGCTATAAAGGATGTAGACATTGTAAGTGGCTGGAGAAAAAAAAGAAAGGATCCCTTTCTATCAAGAAGACTTCCTTCCATGATAGCAAACTGGCTAATTGGAAAAGTTACAGGCATAAGAATTCATGACTACGGGTGCTCTTTAAAAGCTTACAGAAGAGAAGTTGTTAAGAACCTGAAACTTTATGGTGAGCTGCACACATTTATTCCTGCTATTGCAAGCTCGTATGGAGTAAAAATAAAGGAGATAGAAGTAACTCATCATCCAAGATATAAAGGGAAATCAAAATATGGAATAGGAAGAACAATCAAAGTTCTTCTTGATCTTATTACTGTAAAGTTTTTGCATAGCTTTTCAACAAAGCCAATACAGTTTTTTGGACCAATTGGTATCTTATTTATGTTTTTAGGTGCAATAATTGTAGGATATTTAGTTTTTCTTAAAATATTTAAGGGAATATCAATAGGAGGAAGACCTTTACTTCTTGGAGGATTTTTTTCTGTTCTTATAGGGCTTAACTTTATTGGCATGGGACTTCTTGGTGAGATGATTGTAAGAGTGTATCATGAAACACAAAAAAAACCAATATACATTTTGAAAAAAATTTTAGGACCCGAAGATTGAAGCAATACATAAGTTTTCTTCTTCGTTTTACAGTAACAGTTTTATTAATTCTGTATCTTTTCAAAAAAATTGATTTTTCTCATGTTTTAAACTCTCTCACCTTAATAAATCCTGTAGTCTTCCTCATTACTTCTTTCTTGTATATTCTTTCTTCATTCATATCAACTCTAAGATGGAGAATTTTTCTTGATTTTCAGGATATAAAAACATCAAAGTTATTCTCTCTTTATCTAATTGGAACTTTTTTTAATATTGTCTTGCCGGGAATAATAGGAGGAGATATAGTAAAAATCTTTATACTGAGAGAAAAAACAGGACTTAAAAGAGCTTTGGCATCAGTTTTTATGGAAAGATATATAGGGCTTGCTGCTTTGCTGTGTATAGGCTTTATTCTATTTTGTTTATTTTATACTAAGCTACCAAAACATATGCTTATATGGAGTGTTCCTGCATGTTTTTTAGGATTTATTATTGGGAATATTTTTCTTTTAAAATTTGGAAAAATTAGAATTCTTAGAGAATGGAGAGACTTTGTTCTTAGTTTTAGTAAAAAACAGATTACCAAAGCCTTCTTTTTCTCCATTATCATACAACTTATTGTAATAACATCAAGTTATATAATTTTTATTGAACTTAATCTCTCAATATCCTTTTTTGAACTTGCCATATTCATGCCAATTATAATATTAATTTCAATGCTTCCAATATCTGTCTCTGGCATAGGCGTAAGAGAATGGTGCTTTGTTTTATTTTTTGGTGATTCCTTAGGATCAGCTAATGTTGTAGCAGCCTCTTTTTTATGGTTTCTTTCTCAAGTTTTTGCTTCCCTAATTGGCGGAGTTGAGTATCTAAGGGTTAAGAATCTTTTGAATATAAAGAAGGAATAAAAATATTTTTAAATCTCTTAAGTTATTTGGAAATGGATGGGTTTTAAGTTTATTTACAACTTCAGGCTCTTTCAGTTTTTCTTCAATGATCTCTAAATTATATTTCTTCACTATTTCTTCTGCAATGTAGAAAATATCCTCTCTTCTTTCTCTTAATGGTGGTATTCTAAAAAAAACAGGATTAAGAAGTTTAAGAAGACTTCCAGAAAACTCTCCTTTTGCAACTTTAATTCTTACATCCTCCCTACCTATAAGAATAAATTTTATATTTGGAAAATCAATAGGAGTTATATCTCCTACTCTGTAAAATTTACCAGTTTGAATTGCCTTTTGAAACTTTTTTTGAAAACTCTCTGGCATACTGTCAAACTCTTTTATTACAAGAGTTCCTCCTTCTGCATGTCTTAAAACTCCCTTTTTCCCCTTTTTACCAAGATAGCCTTCTTTTATTCCAAAAAATTCCTCTTCAAGAATTTCCTCTTCCATATCGCAAAAGATCATTATAAAAGGTTTTCCTCTACGAGGATTATTCTCTGCATAATAGAGTGCTGCAGCAAGAAGTCTCTTACCAACACCTCTTTCACCATAAATAAAAATATTTCTGTCTTTTGCATTTTCTTCAAATAAGTTCTTAAGCATATTAGCAAAAACAGAATTTTTTGTTTCAAATCTATACTTTCTTAGCTGATAAAACCTCTCAGTGGAAAGCTGGATCTCCTCAAGTATATTGAACTCTTTAGCGATAGATATAAATCTATCCATCGCATTTTGAAGAATCTCCATTGAATCATACTCTTTTATTCTAAAATATCTCTTTGCAAGCTCAAGAAAAAGCTCACGATTATCAACAACAGATGGAAACAATAAAGCTTGTGCACCATAGGAAGAAACATCTGAAAGTAACGCCATATCGTAATAACTCTTTAAAGTAGAGCCTTTCTCAGGAGCAGAAGTCTTTATATCCTTTAGTCCATTCTGAGGAAAAATTCTATTTAAAATATTTACAACTTCTCTAAAAGGAGGACACATTATATTTCTCCTAAGTGTATCTATATGATTTGTTCCAAAAACTGACTGTTCAAGAAAAACTCTATCTTCAATAGGCAGTTTAATAAGAAAATGAATTAATTTTTTATACTTAGGAAAATCATTTATCATAAAGAGTAATCCAAGACATGGCAAAAGCCCAGCAAAGAATGCTTCATCCTTGTGAATATAAAAAAACTTTTCTGCCATAAGAGATGAAATTTCTGCACTTAAAACACCATAGGCCCATATGTATAAATCTTCAACCTCAAGGAAAAAATCTCTTTCAATAATTATTTGCTCAATTTTTTTGGTTCCAATATAGTTAACAATCTGAGAAAAATTTGTGATTTCTATCTTACCACAAGGTTTGTTTACTTCATTAAAAATCAGATAGGCAATTATAGGATCATACTTTATGAAAATAGAAATTTTATCTGAGTTTTCTACTAAGAGTTCTCTAAACTTGGATACTGTATGTTGGAATACAGGAAGACTCATGACATTTATTATAATAAATAAAGTAAGGAAAATTAAAGAAAGACGATGTACAAAGAAAAAGATTTTGACATAATTGTTATTGGAGCTGGACACGCAGGATGTGAAGCAGCTGCTGCCTCTGCAAAGATGGGGCTTTCCACTGCTCTTTTTACAATATATCTTGAAACAATAGCACAACTTAGTTGTAATCCTGCCATAGGAGGACTTGCTAAAGGACATCTTGTAAGGGAGATTGATGCTCTTGGTGGAATAATGGCAAAGGTAACTGATATGGCAGGTATTCAATTCAAAATGCTTAATCGTTCAAAGGGTCCTGCTGTATGGTCCTTACGTGCTCAAGCTGATAGAATTCTTTATAATGTTTACATGCGAAAGCTTCTTGAATCAATAGAGAACCTTGCAATAAAGCAGGCAATGGTTGAAGAAATAGTTGTAGAAAATGGCAAAGTAAAAGGCATTATAACATCCCTTGGAGTATTTTATGGTGCAAAGGCTGTAATAGTTACACCTGGAACATTTTTAAATGGTCTTATTCATATAGGACTTGACTCCTTTGAAGCAGGTAGAGCAGGAGAATTTCCATCAAAGAGACTTTCAGAATCACTGAGAAAACTTGGACTTAAGATGGGAAGACTTAAAACAGGCACACCTCCAAGAATTGATGCAAAAACAATAGATTTTTCAAAGACAGAAGAACAACACGGAGACAATCCTCCTCCACCATTTTCTTATTCAACAAAAGAAATTAAAAATCCTCAAGTACCTTGCTACATAACATATACGAATGAAAAAACTCATGAGATAATTCTTAAAAATCTTGATCGTTCACCCCTTTACAGTGGAAAAATAAAAGGTATTGGTCCCCGTTACTGTCCTTCAATTGAAGACAAAGTTGTAAAATTTAGGGAAAAGCCAAGACATCAAGTATTTCTTGAACCTGAAGGATTGGAAAGAAAGGAATACTATGCAAATGGTATCTCCACATCTTTACCATATGATGTGCAGATTGCCTTTATAAGAACAATTCCAGGACTGGAAGAAGCTGAGATAATGAGACCTGGGTATGCAATTGAGTATGACTTTGTATATCCTACCCAGATAAAACACACCCTTGAAGTAAAAGGTATTGAAGGATTATATCTGGCAGGTCAGATAAATGGCACAAGTGGATATGAAGAGGCTGCTGCGCAGGGACTAATGGCAGGAATTAATGCAGCATTAAAAATAAAAGGAAAGCCACCTCTTATACTTGGAAGAGATGAAGCATACATTGGAGTATTAATTGATGACCTTGTTACAAAGGGAACTCAAGAGCCTTACAGAATGTTTACATCAAGAGCTGAATTCCGTCTACTTCTAAGACATGACAATGCTGATTTAAGGCTTAGGGATTATGGATATAAAATAGGACTTGTTGATGAAGAAACCTATGAAGAGTTTCTTAAAAAGAGAGAGTTACTCAATAAAGAGATAAAGAGACTTAAAAGTACTACAATCAAGCCTTCAGAAGCACTTAATAAAGCACTCCTTGAGGCTCATACAACTCCTATTGAAGAAGCCACATTTCTTGACAAACTCCTTAAAAGACCAGAGATTAACTATGAATTTATAAAAAAGTTTGCACCCTCTGAGGAGCCTCTTACAAAGGAGATTGAAGAACTTGTGGAAATTCATATTAAGTATGAAGGATATATTGCAAAACAGATGGAGCTTGTTGAAAGAATGAAACAGTTTGAAGAGAAGGTTATTCCTGAAAATTTTGATTTTAATATTCCCGGACTTTCAAAGGAAGTCATTCAAAAACTTACAGAAGTATCTCCAAGAACAATTGGTCAAGCAATGAGAATTCCAGGAATAACTCCTGCAGCCATATCAATTCTCATGGTAGCAATCCAGAAAAAAGCAGGAGTTAAAAAGAAAAACTGTGCATGATTTAAGGAATTTCTTAGTACAATCTCTAATTAAGCTAAATGACTTATTAAATCTTTCATGGGATAAAGAAAGGATTGATAATATATCAGATAAATTTCTTATTTATCTTTCAGAGCTTAAAAAATGGAACAAAGCCTATAATCTCACATCAATAGAAAATGAAAGGGAAATAGTAATAAAGCATTTTATTGACTCTCTCCTATATTTATCTTTTATCCCTGATAAACCACTGACTATTGCCGATGTTGGTACAGGTGCAGGTTTTCCCGGAGTTCCAATAGCCATTGTAATGCCTTCTTTAAATATTACACTAATTGAGCCTTCATGGAAAAAGTGCGCCTTTTTAAAAAACATAAAAAGAACACTTAAACTTGAAAATATTAAAGTAGAAAAATCAAAAGCAGAAGAAATTCAAGCTGAATTTGACATAGTACTTTCAAGGGCATTATGGAATATAGGAGATTTTATTCAAAACTGCAGTCATTTGCTTAAAAAAGACGGATACTTTTTAATAAGCAAGGCAATAAAAATACAAGAAGAACTAAAGAGTCTACCTAAAAAATGTAAAGCAGAGATAAAGGAGTTTGACCTACCAGATATTAATTCTTCGCATAAAGGAGGCAAAAGATATATAATTAAAATTGAAAAATGCGAATCTTAGGAATTGATACTTCAACAAAATATGCAGCAGTAGCAGTTTTAGAAGATGGAATACTTCTTGCTCAATCTACAATGCAGTTTATGGCATCTCACTCAGAAAAGCTTCTTCCTGAAATTGCTCATATCCTTGAAATAATGAATATTCCTCTTGAAACGATTGATTACTATGCAATTACTGTTGGACCAGGTTCTTTTACAGGCTTAAGAGTTGGTATAAGCACAGTGAAAGGACTTTGCTTTGTAACTCAAAAAAAAGTAGTTCCTGTCTCTACACTGGAAGTTATTGCATGGCAGTTTCCTTATTGTGAGTATCAGATATGTCCCATGCTTGATGCAAGAAAAAAGGAAGTTTTTACAGCTTTATTTAAGTGGAAAAACGACAAAATTCAAAGAATTAAGGAAGACTCTGCTTTAGGGATTGATTCTGTTTTAGAATGGATTAAAGAAAAAACATTATTCGTAGGAAGTGGAAGTGAGATATATAAAGAAAAAATAACTGAAAAGCTTGGCAACAATGCCATATTTTTACCATCAGTATACTCCGTTCCCCATCCTGAAATTGTAGCATATATAGGACTTCAAAAAATTAATGAAGCAATCAATGCAAAGAACCTAAAACCTGAGTATCTGAGAAAATCAGAAGCAGAGATAAAGATGGCTTAATTTTTAAATGAGTATAAAAATAAGAAACTTAAAAGAAGAAGATTTACCATATATCCTAAACATCGCAACTCAGAGTTTTTCCTTACCTTGGTCATTAAAAACCTTTAAGGATGAGTTTTTAAATCCTAACACAATATTTAAAGTTGCAGAGTTTGATGGAGAGATCGCTGGTTATATTGTGTTAAGAAAAATATTAGATGAGGCAGAGTTATTGTCAATTGCTGTAAAGCCTGAACTAAGAAGAAAGGGAATAGCTACTAAGCTTATTAAAAATATATTGGATGAAATAAAAGACTCTGTAAAATGTTGCTTTCTTGAAGTGAGAGTATCAAACATAAAAGCGATAAATCTTTATGAAAAGCTTGGATTTAAAAAAGTTAGAATACGCAAAAAATACTATACTTTACCCGAAGAAGATGCCATTATTATGAGACTTGATTTTTCTTAATAAAACTCTGGCTTTAAGGTTCTGTTCATCAAGTCAGAAGCTGCTTGTTGAGGTGATTTTCCCTCATATATGACTTGATATACTTCATTTGTTATTGGCATCTCAACATCAAGCTTTTTTGAAAGTTGCATAGCAGATAAACTTGTCTCCACACCCTCTGCAATTGAATGCATTGTCTTTGAAATCTCATCAATAGATTCTCCTTTCCCAAGCCTATATCCTACTGTATAATTTCTTGATAAACTGGATGTACAAGTAAGCAAAAGATCTCCTATTCCACTTAATCCGGAAAAGGTTATCTCCTTTGCTCCCATCTTCTTACCAAGTCTCATCATTTCATGAAGTCCTCTTGTAATGAGAGAAGCTCTTGCATTATTTCCAAATTCTAAAGCATCACAAATTCCTGAAGCAATTGCAATAACATTCTTTATAGCTCCTCCAACTTCAGCACCAATAGGATCATCATGCTCATATACACGAAAATAATGAGTACTAAAAATTTCTTGAAGAAGAAGTCTTCCTCTTTTTTCTTTTCCTGAGATAGTAACAGCTGTCGGTTTTTCCTGTGCCACTTCAATAGCAAAAGTTGGTCCTGAAAGAACATAAACTTTTTTATTTAATATTTCCTCAAGAATCATGGAAGGTGTCTTTAAACTGCCTTTTTCTATTCCTTTTGATGCACTTACAATGATAATTTCATTGTTCAGTTTATTCTGTAAAGGACTAAAAACCGAACGTATATACTGTGTTGGAACAACATTGATAATAAATCTTGCTTTTTTAACTGCTTCAAATATATCGTCAGTACTCATTAAACTTTCTGGCAACTTAATATTGGGCAAATATAATGGATTTTCTTTTTGAGAGTTTATAGCCGCTGCAATCTCTTTTTCTCTTGCCCAGATTATAACATCAAAACCTTTTTTTGCAAGAAGTGAAGCAAGAGTTGTTCCCCAGCTTCCCGCACCTATGACTGCTATGTATGGCATATTATTTTAGTTTTCCAAACTCTCTAAGCTTAAGTTCTTTTCTTTTTATTTTACCACTTATTGTTTTTGGAAGTTCATCAACAAACTCTATCTTTCTTGGATACTTATACGGAGCTGTTTCCTTTTTAACAAACTCCTGAATCTCTTTAACAAGACTTTCTGAAGGCTCATAATCCGGAGTAAGAACAATGAATGCTTTAACAACTTCTCCACGCACTTCATCAGGACTTGCAACAACAGCAGCCTCTTTAACTGCAGGATGCTTAATTAAAGCACTTTCAACCTCAAAGGGACCAATTCTGTATCCTGCACTAATTATCACATCATCCTCTCTACCAACAAACCAGAAGTAACCTTCTTCATCTTTGTATCCACGGTCTCTTGTAAAATACCAATCTCCTCTGAATGCAGAAGCCATCTCAAGCTTATCACCTATATACTCTTGGAAAAGTCCAACAGGCCTTTCAGGTTTTATCTTAATTGCAATATTTCCTTCGGTATTTGGAGGAAGTGGCTTTCCCTCATCATCCACAATATCTATTTCAAATCCTGGAGTTGGAAAACCAGTTGCACCCGGTTTCATTGGAATAAATCGGAACATAGCAATAGTATTTACTGTTTCTGTCTGCCCATAACCATTGTAAATATACTGTCCTGTCGCCTCCTTCCATTGGTTGATAACTTCAGGATTTAAAGGTTCACCTGCGGCAACAAAATGTCTTACTTTATCAAATTTAAGCTCCTTTAAAGGAATCTCTTTAACTATCATTCTATATGCAGTTGGTGGAGCACATAGAGTGTCTATTTTATACTTTTTTAGTGTCTCTACAATGAAAGAAGGTGAAAATTTTCCCTTTCTGTAGTAGGTAAAAACCGTTGTTCCCATATTCCATGGAGCAAAAAAGCTTGACCATGCAGCCTTTGCCCATCCTGTATCTGAAATGTTCCAATGAACTTCTGCAGGTTTTAAATCTAACCAAAACTTTCCAGTAATTATATGAGCAAGGGGATAACTTACCTGAGTATGAAGAACCATCTTTGGAAGCCCTGTGGTTCCAGATGTAAAAAATATAAAGGCAGGATCACTATGAAAACCTCTTTCGCCTAAGAATGCATCATTTTTAATAAGTTCTTCATATCTGTGCCATCCCTGTTGATGTTCTATGTTTATTAAGATTACATCTTTTCCGTATTTATTTATAGCCTCTTCTATTTTTGATGCATTCTCACTATCTGAGATAACAACTTTAATATCAGCTGCCTTTAGTCTGTATTCAATATCTTTTGCTGTAAGAAGAGTTGTTCCCGGAATAGCAACTGCATTAACTCTCATAATTGCAAGAATTATAATCCACCATTCAGGCTTATTTGGAAGTATTACTAAGATTTTATCACCTTTGTTTATTCCGAGTTTTTTTAATCCTCCAGCAAATTTGCTTGAAAGCTGAGTTAGATCATGAAAACTATATCTTTTTATTTCATTACCGTCTGTCCATATTAATGCTATCTTATTATTCCATTTGTCAAAAACATCTAAAGGAAAAGAAAATCTCTCCGGAACTTTAAGTTTGAAATTTTTAATTTCCTCATAATACCTACTAATCGTATTTTGCATAAATCCCCCCATACAGAGTTTATATAATCTTAAAATCATAAAATAAAACATTAATATTTATCAAGGCTCTAATAATATTCTTTCCTCTACATCATTTAAAAAGTCTCAATGCCGCCGGCTTTGTCATTCTGAGCATCCTCAATGGGTGTAAAAAATCTTTCTCCGTAGGATATTAAATGAAGAAGAGACTCTTCAGTAATTTACTCATTAGAATGAGAGAGATAGCCGAAGGAATTAATCACGCATAATTTTCAGTTATAATACAGAGTTAATTTTTAAAAAGGAGGAGGAAATGGAAATAAAAGAAGTCACAGAAAGAAAATACTTAAAAGATTTTGTAATTTTGCCTTTAAAACTTTATAAAAATGATCCTTTTTATGCTCCTCCTCTAATAAAAAATGCAATAAATCATCTTACGGAGAAAAATCCTTTCTTTAGACGCGCTAAAATAAAGCTTTTCTTAGCTTACAAAGCTGGAAAACCTATTGGAAGAGTAGCAGGAATTATAAATCATGCCCATATTGAGTTTCATAAAGAAAATGTTGGTTTTTTTGGACTTTTTGAATGCATAAATGATAAAGAAGTCGCCTTTGCCCTTTTTGATACAGTAAGAGATTTTCTCAAAAACCATAATCTCAAAACTATGCGTGGACCAATGAATCTATCAACAAATGAAGAGTGTGGATTTCTATATGAAGGCTTTGATAAACCTTCTATGATTATGATTCCATATAATCCACCATACTATAATGAATTTGCAGAAGCCTATGGAATGAGAAAAGTAAAGGATCTTTACTGTTTTATTACTGATGTTCCATCAAAGCTTCCATCTAAGATTGAAAGAGTTGCCAATTTTGCAGAAAAACAAGGTATAAAAGCAAGAACTGTAAATTTAAAAAATCTTAAAGAAGAGCTTTATGCATTTATGGATGTGTATAATGAAGCATGGAGAGAAAACTGGGGATTTATACCTATTACAAAAGAAGAGATTGACTATATGGCAGAAAAACTTAAGCCTATAGCGATTCCTGAGTTGGTTATTGTTGCAGAGAAAGACTCTGAACCTGTTGGCTTCTTTGGTGCCATACCTGATTTCAATGAAGTTTTAAGAAAGCTAAAAGGAAGGCTAACTCCTCTCTCAATTATAAAGATTTTATACTATCGTAGAAAGATTAAATCAATAAGACTTTTGCTTTTTGGAGTAAAAAAAGCCTATAGGCATAAGGGAGTTGAATCTATAATGCTGAAGGAAGCCTTTAAAGGTGCTATAAAGTATGGATTTAAACAGTGTGAGTTTTCTTGGATACTTGAAGACAATTACGATACTATAAATCTTACACAGATTATCGGCGCAAAGAGATATAAAACTTTAAGAATTTATGAGATAAATATTTAGATGAATTCCTATAGCTTACGCCTAAGAATGATACCGTAAATGTCATTTAAACAAAGCCCTGAGTTTTAGGTAAAGGGAAAGACAATATCTCCATCACTTAATTGAACAATAAAAAAGGCGGGGTAGAATCCCCGCCCTATCTTAGCAAACACGGTGCGTTTTTTTAAGATCCTTCGGCTTACGCCTCAGGATAAAAAGAGGGGCATAAGCCCCTCAGCGGATTAATTAAAATCTAAGCTGGATTCCATGTCTTACTGCCCAGGCATCATCAGGGTCTTTGTTATCTTTAAGTTTGTAAGCATCGCCTGGCCAGAAGTAACCGCCTTCTACGAAGTAGGTAAGACCTTTGTCAATCTTATAAGTTACTTTTGCATCAACTTCCCAACCAAGATCCTTAGATTTTTCAGTGTATCCATTAATTGCCACTGCCTTATGAGCTCTTAACCAGTAACCATAAAGCTCAGCTTTGAGGTCTTTTGTGATATCATAGGCACCACCAAATTTTACATACTGGGTGTTGCAGAGACCTGTTCTCTTATTGTTTAAGAAATTACAGGCAGATGGTGCAAAATATTCGTAAATGAAGGTATAATGTTGTTCTTGACCAAGAGCTGTTATAAAAGCTTTGATATCATTTTTGTCACTATTATTTATATCAAAATCAGATGGATTGCCGCTTCCAATAGCATACTCAAGAGTAAGGGAAAGAGGCATGGCTTTGAATTTGTAATCAAGACCAGCCATAGCTGCCCAACCTTTGAATTTAGGATCATCACCGAATGGATTATCTAATTTTCCTGTCTGAAATTCAACATCCGCTCTAAAACTAAGACCAGTTCCAGCAATGTCATCAACATTTCCTCTTAAACCGAAATTCCAAAGGTGGAGAGGCATAAATCCTTCTCCCACTTTGTCATAAACATGACTCAATTTTTGATGATCTACATAACTAATGTCTGCACTTATACCAAAACCTTTACCTGCATAAGCACCAAGAAGTACCCAACCAGTAGCGTCATCATTTAAAACATTAGAACCTTCTAACCACTTAATATGAGCAACTGCAAGGGTAAGTTCTTTCATTGGCTGAACAAATGCAAGGATTGCATCATCGCCAAAGTAGGTGTGGTCATAGAAGAGACCATAGCCGAGCTTAATTAACTGGCGACCTACTTTTACACCTGCTGGAACACCAAGAAGTCCTGTTCCCTGATATTGAATCCATGCCTGACGAACAAATAAACTGGTTTCCTTTGTATTTCCAAGAACATATACGCCTCTTGCACCCCCTGTCTTAGAACCCCATATTGCTGTATCTTTATCCCAATCTCCTGTTTCAAGTTCTATATATCCTGTAGTGTTTGGAGATACCTTTGCCTCAAGAGAGAGTCTTACACGATAATCATAATAGGCTGTATTTTTACTCTTAGGAACTGATACTGAGAAGATCTCACCAGACAATGGATCCTTATACGATAATTTTTCCGTTCCATAAAAGCCCTCATCTTTTACATCCAAATTGCTTCCATACATTCCTCTGAAACGCAGTTCACCACCGAGGGTAATCTGAGTTTTGCCTTTTGCAATTACTGCTGTTGTGTCTGCTGGAATCTCTGCTGGAACTGCATAGGCAAGGGCACTTAAGCCTAAAAGAAGAACTAATACTGCTAAAATACTTGCATATTTTTTCACTTCCTAACCTCCTTGGGTTAGTTCAGTTACACCGTCAAAGACGGTGGTAAGACATAATTAATAATTCTTTGGAGATCCTTCGCTTGCTCATGCTCGCTCAGGATTACTCCCTAAGGCTCGCACCGTGTTTGCCTCTCACCTCCTTCTTTGAATAATTTTTTCAGACATTTTACCATACTTCCTCCCCCATGTCAAGGGTTTTTTCATTATTTTTTCATTCTGAAGTGCTCAATGACCCCTTTTTTGTCATTCTGAGTACCCTCAATGGGAGCGAAGAATCTCTCATTCGCTCGGATACTGAAAAAGGTAGAGATTCTTCGCCTTCGGTTCAGAATGACTCTTTACAACTTTTCATTTCCAAGAACGAATTCCGACTAAATAAATCGGAATTACAATAATAAATCATGCAATTCTTTTGCCAAAGTAAAATCTTTTTTTTGCTTGCTCTTTCATCTTTATTGTGTATACTTTCTGATACACTATGTGGAAAGAATAATACATTGGAAAAAGGCGAAAGAGATTCTTCGACACTTCGTGCCTCAGAAGGACAGGACAATGCAATAGGGATCATTTGTTCAATTAAGCAATCTCAGATTTTATGATAAAATTAATCATGTCAGAGTATTATATTACGAATAAAAATAATACTGTGCTTTATACGGGAGTTACAAATGATCTCGTAAAGAGAATTTATGAACATAAAAATAAGCTATTAAAGGGCTTCACATCTAAATATAACATCACTAAACTTGTTTATTATGAAATTTTTAATGATGTTAATGAAGCAATAAAGAGAGAAAAACAAATAAAGGGATGGGTAAGAAGTAAGAAGGTGAAGTTAATAAAAGGTTTCAACCCTCTATGGAAGGACCTTTACGATGAAATTATTGGATAAGGAGATTCTTCGCTTCCC
>JBCNUV010000028.1:0-100360 GCA_039630505.1 Thermodesulfovibrio sp. | reverse complement strand
TCCCTGAGAAGAAATATCATATGTTTCATAAGTTGAATACTGTGCATCAACTCCTGCTGTAAGAACACTCTGTCCAAGGTGTCTATAATTGATTGAAATATCAATGGGATAAATATTTTGTTTTACACCAGCTTTCTTCTGAAAACTTAAATCATAGGGTCTTTTTTCATAGTCATAATTATCTTCTTCCCATGAACGATCGTAGTATCTATATCCTGCCTTAGCACTTAGAGTTAAATAATTAGAAATAGCCGAGCTAAAGGTTAGATTTATAACATCATACTGATGATCAAAATTTCTGTGAGGTCTACCTAAATCTCCATCATGCTTTGTGTGATGGACAAAGAGAGAGATTTTGGTTTCGGGAGCAAAGAAATATGTGGTTTTGAAGTATCCTTTAATTTTCTTATAGTCTGGATCCTCAAAAACATTTAGCCATGATGGTCTTACACCGTATTGAGTATAATCTGACTGTTCATAATTTGCACCTAAGAAGAAATTAAATGGTCCTGCATTGCCCTCATGATAGACTCTTGCATTGATTGTATTCCATGTTCCATAACCAAGAGAGATATTGGTAAAGGGTTTTTCTATTTTTTCCTTTGTTATTAAATTTGTTATTCCTGCAAGTGGAGTTAAATTTCCTACAAAATCCATAGTCATATAATTGGGATAAAGAACTGAAGCAGGTCCTCTATGAACTTCAATTCTGTCAAGATATATAAAATCAAGACTCATAGGTTCAACAAAAGAATCAATTGGAAGTCCGTCAAGCAACCAGCTATTATATTTAGGCCCTAAACCTCCATAGGAACCCCAGTTTGCGTCATTACGGGAGAGGGGATTTACAAAATTACCTGGTAGATATCTTATTAATTCTGAGAGATTTCTATTTGGAAGATTTAAATTTTTAATTTCTTCTCTGTCAATAACGTCAACCTTATGGGTTATTTCTTGTGGTTTCTGTTCAATCTTTGATTCAGTAACTGTAATTTCTTGAAGGTTAAACTCCTCCTTTTTTGTCTCTGAGTAGCCATATTGGACAAAAATCAAACTGATTAAGATAAGAATCAGAGTAATAATTCGCATAACATCCTCCTTTCATCAAATGATTTTAATGATTTTTTAATTTTATGGATAAAAATAGGAAAATATCTCCCACCCCCCTATTTTTGGTTTTTACTTCCCTCAGGAAGGTTTGAGACTCTTCATGAGTCAGGTTCATAAAAAAAGCCGTGTCAGGGATACTTCCCTTCCACGGCCTTCATGACCTACGTTACCCTTCTTGGATGAAAAGATTAAAACATAAAAATTTAACTTATGTCAATATCTTTTTATCTCACTTGTGGTTACTATATTAAAATGTGACATATATGTTAGCCCCTTTTAGGGTTTAGCTCTAAAAGAAGGTGGCTTAATGAAGAAAACATATATTTTTACCAAGGAAGAATTGAAAAGATTAGAGTTAATTAAGCCTTAAGACAGCTCTTAAAATTAAGTTACAGACAGACTTTAAGAATAAAGAAGACAACAGTAGTAAAATACTTTCATAAACTCCTTAAGGTATATCTTTAATTTTTTCAGGATTATTTCTAAACCATGTCATAAAACAAAGCTCTACAGCACGGTATCCTGTTTGTTTAGCAATTTTCTCTATGAAATTAATAAATTCTATATCATCATTTAAATCTTTTTTTCCTACTTTTTGAAGAATCTCATTCATCGTTCTTTTAACAATTTTATCAGGCATGATTGTGTCAATCCCGCCCATCATCCTCAAATACTGATAAGTAATAAGTCCAACACCTTTTATTCTTCCAATAGCATCTTCTTTCCAATTAGAAAGAGATGAGTTGCTTGCCCATACTCTTAAGGCTTCTTTATCGTTTTTTGAAATAGTTGATAGATATTTAGATATTTCTTTTACAATCTTCCAAGAACGTTCATTTTTCCATATATAAAATAATTTTTCCAAGTTAAAATTAACAAAATCTGAAACACAAACAATCTTTCCTGTCTTTACGAAATCTTCCTCAAATTTTTTTACCTTAGGAACTACCACTTGAAAGTAGTTTACTCCTACTGAGGTAAAAGCTGCATCAATCAACATCAATAAAACATTTCCACTCCATCTTTCAGTATTAAGACATCTGTCAGAGATTTCTCTGATAAGTGAATAGTCTTTGAAATAAGAATTAATTAACTCTTTCATGAGTTTTAAATAGCATAATTCTCTCATGTTATTATTTATTATATGCTTCCAATATTATACACAGCCATAGTCAATCTAATTCACAAAAGGTTCATTTTTGTTAGCCTTCTTCTTTTTGGAATTCTTATCTTTGGAACATTGGGATATATAATTATTGTAGATATGAATTTTCTTGATGCTCTCTATATGACTGTAATTACTCTCGCCACAGTAGGCTTCAAAGAAGTTAAAGATCTTGATGACAAAGGTAAGATTTTTACTATAATTCTGATACTGACAGGATTTGGTGTTTTTACCTACTCTCTAACAGTAGGAGCAAAAATTTTAATTGAAGGTGAGATAAAGGAGGTATTTAAAAAAAGAAAAATGAGAAAAAAAGTAGAAGCTTTATCTGGACATTATGTTATCTGTGGCTACGGAAGAATGGGAAGTATTATAGTAAAAGAGCTTAAAGCCCATAATATTCCTGTGGTAATTATTGAAAAAAATAAGTCTAATCTTCCTGAAGATGAGGATATAACCTATGTTGAAGGAGATGCCACTCATGACGAAGTACTAAAATCTGCAGGCATTGAAAAAGCTGCAGGGCTAATCACAGTCTTGCCCTCTGATGCTGAGAATCTCTATGTAGTCTTAAGCGCAAGAGAACTTAATCCAAATCTCTTTATAGTGGCAAGAGCGGTTGATAAAGAAGCTGAACCTAAGCTAAAAAGAGCTGGAGCAAATAAAGTAGTATCTCCATATCTTATAGGTGGATTAAGAATTGCCCATACTGTATTAAGACCTACTGTTGTGGACTTTCTTGAGTTTGCTACTCGTTCTGAACATATTGAAATTCAGATAGAGGAGATAGAAGTATATCCTACCTCAACTCTTATTGGAAAAACTATTGCTCAAAGTGGTATTGGAAGGGATATTGGAGTAATCATACTTGGCATAAAAAGAGCAGATGGAAGAATGAAGTTTAATCCTACATCTCAAACTTTGATAAAAGAGGGAGACACTTTGATTGTAATAGGACAGACTGACAGATTAATGTTACTTGAAAAATTAGCTAAGGGATAAATCTTTCAATAAGTTTAATGGTTCTTTCCGTAGCACCAGCTTTATTTAGAAAAAGTTGATAAGCTCTGTTACCTATTGTCTCACTAAGTTTAGGATTTTCTATCAAATTTTTCATTACACTCACTAAGGAGTCTTTATCAACCATTAGACAGGCTTTTTCTCTTATGAATTCCTCAATGAATGGAAAATTATCCATATAAGGACCACAGATTATAGGTTTTTTCCAATAAGCTGGCTCTAAAGGATTTTGTCCTCCATGGGGAATAAAACTTCCACCAATAATTGCAAGATCACATACTCTGTAAAGAGATCCAAGAATTCCCATATGATCAATAAGTAAAATCAGAGTTTGATTTTGATGGCTTAGTACCGAATAAAAATTGCTAAGTTTTGAAAAAAGAATTCTTTTCTTTGAATTAGCAATTTTTTTTCTTATTAAGTTTTCAACTTCAATAAATCTTTCTGGATGTCTTGGTGCAAGCATTAAGGTTCCATCTATACTTAGTTTAAGGAAACTATCTAAAATAATCTCTTCCTCTGGCTCATGTGTACTTCCTGCAAGAATAACAGGATTAGGAATATAATTTTCCCAAGAAAATTTAATCTCTTTTAACTCAATATCAAACTTCATATTCCCTGTAACATAAATTTTTTCATCTTCTGCACCAAGATTAATAAATTTTTCTCTGTATTGATACTCCTGAACACATATAATACTCATTTTTCTAAGTAAAGCTTTTATAAAAAACTTCACTTTACAGTAACCTTTATATGAGCTATCACTAATTCTTCCATTGACAAGTATTACAGGTTTACTTTGAGAGCCAATTCTTATTAGATTAGGCCAGAGTTCTGTTTCAGTAATAATAATAGCAACTGGACTGAAATTTCTTAAAAATCTCTTAATAGCAAATGGAATATCAAAAGGCATATAAACAGTCTCTACATTAAAATCTTTAAATCTCTCCTTTGCTACTTTTTGACCTGTATCTGTGATAGTAGTCAAAACTATTCTATATTTTTTTGAAAGCTCTTTAACCATCCTTGATACTGAAGCTACTTCTCCAACTGAAACAGCATGAATCCATATAGTAGGTAGTTTTGATTCTCTTTTATTAAAAAAGCCGAATTTTTCCCTTATCCATTTTTTTCTTAATTGGGAAGGTCTTTTAAAATACTCAAATGGCAAAATAAATAACAATGCAACTAAATACAAAAAAGTGTATATCAAAAAAGCTGTTTGCATATTTCTGCTACATTCTTTGATGCATTTTTATTAATAAAATACTTTCTAATCTCACTAAGAAAATTAATAATTTTATGTCTGTAGTGAGCATCATAAAGTAAAATACTAACTTTTTCTGCAATCTTCTTAGGATCAAGTTTTTGAATAAACTCTGTAACTCTTATGTCTCCCTCATTCATGAAATCCGCTATTACATTGGGTAAAGCAATATGGTTTACACCTTTAATAAGCATCTTTCCAATCACATAAGAAAGTGGATTTACTTTATAGACAACTATCATTGGAACTTTAAGTAAAGTCGCTTGAAGAGTTGAGGTTCCCGATGTAATTACTGCCACATCACTCATCGCAAGAGCTGTAAAAGCTTTTTCATTTAAGATCGTAACATTTCCAAAAGATGTAAGTTTTTTTAAAGTTTCTTTACTAAACTCAATGTTAGGAGCCTTTGGTATTATAAAGTGAGTCTTATCTTTATCAAAGTAATCTATTAGTTTTACCATTAATGGCATTTTCATCTTAATTTCTGAAGGCCTACTTCCTGGCATAAGAGTAATTACAGTGTCCTTTTTTATTCCAAATCTTTCTCTTAGTAACACCTTATCTTTAACCGTTAATTCATCAGACTCAAGTTTTAGTTCTTGCTTCATTAATTCAAACATTGGATGTCCTACAAACTTAACAGGAATTCCATGCTTTATATATATATCTTCTTCAAAAGGTAAAACCACAGCCATATAATCTATAACTTTTTTAATAGTATTTATTCTTCCTCTTCTCCATGCCCAAATTTGTGGACTCACATAATAAAGAACCTTTTTACCATAATCTTTTGCCCTTTTTGCAACTGTAAGATTAAAATCTGGAAAATCAATTAATATAACTCCCTGAACCTCTTTCAAAGCTCTTACTACAGCATCCATATTTTTTCTTATCTTTCTTAGATGTCCTAATAACTCTAAGGCTCCAAAGGAGTGAGTAATCTCTCCAATAAGCTTAACTCCAGCTTGAGCCATGTATTTTCCACCTAAACCAACAAGATCAAAATATTCTCTCAAATAAGAAGCAAGCAAGGCTCCATAAATTTCTCCTGATGTTTCACCTGCAACTATTAAAAGTTTTGAAGGCATCTTATTATTATTTGGGATATCTCATAGATTTCATCTTCAGGAATTTCAGGATATATTGGTAAAGAAAGAATCTCTTTTGAGACAGCCTCTGAAACAGGAAAATCCCCTTCTTTATATCCTAAGAAACGTAAAGCTTTCTGTAGATGAAGTGGGACAGGATAATAAACAACTGAAGGAATGTTGTATTTGGCTAAAGTCTCTTTTATTTTGTCCCTATAAGGTGAACGAATACTGTAAAGATGATAAACATGATAGTGATTTTCTTTCTCTTTTGGAGTAGTTACAAAGTTGGTTAGGAATTTTGTATATAGAAAAGCCTTTTTTCTTCTTTGTTCGTTATATTTATCTATATATTTAAGCTTAATTCTTAAAATTCCCGCTTGAATCTCATCAAGTCTTGAGTTTAAACCTACTGTTTCATGAATATATCTACCTAAGGAGCCATGATTTCTAAGTATTCTTATCTTATTTGCTATTTCTAAATTATTTGTTACAACCATTCCTCCATCACCAAAACATCCAAGGTTTTTGCTTGGATAAAAGCTAAAGCAACCAATATCACCAAAGCTTCCAACTTTTTTATT
This sequence comes from Thermodesulfovibrio sp., assembly GCA_039630505.1. Classification (GTDB taxonomy): domain Bacteria; phylum Nitrospirota; class Thermodesulfovibrionia; order Thermodesulfovibrionales; family Thermodesulfovibrionaceae; genus Thermodesulfovibrio. Next base: position 94,126 of record JBCNUV010000028.1, on the reverse strand, counting down.
ACCAATCCCTGCACCAAATGCCTGCGCAGCATCTTCAATCACTTTTAAACTGTATTTTTTAGCAATTTCATTTATTTTTAACATATCTGCTGGAGCACCAAATATATGAACTGGTATAATAGCCTTTGTGCGTGGTGTGATTTTTTCTTCAATTTTTTCTGAATCAATATTGTAAGTATCCTTTTCAATATCAACAAATACAGGTTTTGCTCCTACATAAAGTATAGCCTCAACAGTGGCAAAAAAGGTAAAAGGAGTTGTTATTACTTCATCACCTTCTCCTATGTCTAAAGCTTTAAGTGCAAGATGAAGAGCATCTGTTCCTGAGGCAACACCGATAGCCTCTGATACTCCAAGATAGGATTTTACTTCTTCTTCAAAGGCTTTTACATTTTCACCGAGAATATAATGAGAACTTTCAAGAATCTCATTTATACATCTTAGTATTTCTTCTTTTATGTTTGAATATTGTTTCTTAAGATCAATAAATGGTTTCATAAACTTGACTGTCCTCCGTTTATCTTGTCTATTATTTCTATAACCTCAATTATTTCTTTAAAAGAAGGCGCATATGGTGAAGGTTTGTTTAGTTTGACAGAGTTTAAGAAATCTCTTATTTCTTCATATAAAGGTTGACAGTCTCTGTTTTTTATAACAATTTCAGTTACTTTTCCTTCCTTGTCAACCTTTGTTAATGTTCTATTTAACAAATCTGCATATAAGATATTATCCTGCTGAACAATAGAGATTTTTCTACTAAAACCAGAGGAAACTCTACTTGCTGTAAGATGAGCTTTAACATTAAAGTTATTGCTAATAAGCTCCATCCATACACTGGCATAATCAATTCTTGAAGTTACTAAGCTCTTTTTGAAAACTTTTAAATCTTTTAGTTTAAAATTTTCTAAAATTTTAAGTAACATCCATATAAGGTCAATATCATGTATCATAAGATCATATGTCACATCTGTATCAGTGGCTCTTCCAAGAAAAGGAGATACTCTCTCAGTTTGAATAAAAATAGGACTGTTAAGATGCTCCATAAGGCTTCTTACAACAGGATTATATCTTTCTATTAACCCAGTTTGAATTATTACATTTTTATTTGCAGCCTCATTTAAAAGTTTTTCTGCAAAAAGAGGTTTCTCAGTTAAGGGTTTTTCTATGAAAATAGCCTTTCCATTATTTATTAATTCCATTCCTATCTCAAAATGAGTGATAGTTGGAGTTACAACAAAGAATATTTGAGCTAAGTTTAACAACTCTCTGTAGTCAGAGTAATATTTTAAATTATACTGTTTTGCAATCTCTTGAGCCTTTATAATATCCTTATCTACAATTCCAACTATCTCAACATCAGACATTTCATTGAGCACTTTAATATGTTTTTGACCAAAGTATCCAGCCCCTATGACAGCTACCTTAAATTTCATTTAATATTTTTTCAATCTCCTTTTTAGCTTGTTTAAAACCATAATGTCTCAAAATTGACACAATTTTTTTAGATGCCACTTTTTTAAAAATTGTCTGTCTTCTTTTAGTATCAGGAATTTTTTTCTGAATTTCCTTTCTAAGTTTTTTTAAGTATCTTAAATATAATGCAAATTCTCTGCCATATAATTTAGAGATTTCATCTCTAATAATCTTACTAAGTGCTGGAAATTCGGTAGAAACAGCCACTGTTAAATCTCCTTTATTCAAGACTGCAGGAACATTATATAGCACTCCCTTAATGTGTACTCTGTCATGTCTATTAACGCAGTTTACTAAAAAATTAGCCTTTCTTGCTATCTGAATATTCAGTCTTTCATCTGATGTGGCAGCTACTACTAAAAAGGCGTCTTTAATGTCTTCCTCTTTGTATTCAGTATTTTTATAATCTATTTGTCCCTTTTTTACTATTTCTTCGAGATTTTTAGTTATTTTAGGACTTATTAATGTTATTTTAGCTCCATATTTCAATAAAGTCTTTATTTTTCTTTCAGCAACACTTCCTCCGCCAATAACAACGCATTTCTTACCTCTAATATCTGCAAAAATTGGAAAAAGCTTAGTCATTATTGAAATCTAAATCTCTCTGCCTTTCTTACAAACTGGCTATCTGGAAATTTTTCTTTTAGAAGTCTTAAGTATTCTTTAGCTTTTTCTAACATATTAAGATTTTTATATGAGTCTATAAGTAAATAAAGAGTTTCATCAAGATTTTTAAAATCAGGATAGTTTTTAACTATACCTTCAAACCTTCCAATAGCTGCCTTATAAGAGCCTTTTTTGTAATAAAATTTTCCAATTATAAGCTCTCCCTCTGCAATAATATTTCTACATTTTTGAATTCTTAAAGGAAGAATATCTCCATAGGGATGTCTTGGATACATTTTTTCAAGCTTTAAAAACTCATTTAGTGCTTTCTGAGCTGTTCCTGCACCTCTTTCAGGACCTTCTATTTGCCTAAAGTATGCCATTGCAATACTGTATTGGGCATAAGGAGCATAGGTAGACTCAGGATAAAGCTCTATAAATCTTCTGTATTCAGTAACTGCAAGCTCTGTTTCTTCTTCTTTTAAGTATGAGTCAGCTATTTTAAGCTGAGCAATTGGAGCATACTCCTTAGCTGATTCTCTATTTTTGATTTCAAGTAATAGCTTTCTTGCCTCTTCATACTCTTTTTTATTAATAAGTTCATCAGCTTTTTTTAAATAAACAATAGGATCAAATTCTTCTTTTTTAACAACTTCTTTTCCACCACAACTAAGAATTAAAAAAGCAAAACTCATGATAATAAATAATCTAAATCCAATTTTCATAGTTGACTCCTTACTACAATTTACACAGTTTTTCTTATCTCGAAACCTTTTAATCCCTCAGGTTCTTCCCATATTATCTCAATATTGTCAACTCTTGCATGAGGTGGACCTTCCTTGCAACGCTTTATGGCAATAGAAATTTTTTCTTCATCTCCTTCAAAAACTGCTTCAACTCTACCATCCCTAAGATTCCTAACCCAACCGCTTAATCCCAGAGAATAAGCAACCTCCTCTGTGAAAGCTCTGTAAAAAACTCCTTGAACTCTTCCACTTATAAAAAGATGTGCTCTCTTCATTTTAGTCTCTCCATTAATATTTTTTTAACATTATTAATCTTCTCTGAGCATCTACTTCCCAGCCTCTTTTTCCATCCGTAAGATTTAAGGCTGTGGAAAGATGCTCTATAGCATTTTTCCTATCACCAATCTCATGATAATCAACTCCAAGATAGTAATACAAATCAGCATTATCAGGTAATAGTTGCTTTGCTTTGTTAAGAGTAACAATACTTTCACGCCATTTACCCATTTTAGTTAAAGCAATTCCCTTTATAAGAAAAGGCTTGAAATAAAAGCTGTCAAGTTGTATTGCTTTGTCAGCATCCGAGATTGCATTGTTGTATTTGTTTAAGTTCAAATTTACAAAAGCCCTATATGTATAGGCCTGATTACTACCATAAATCTCAATTGCTTTATCAAGAAGACTTAGTGCTTCATTATAATTACGAGATTTTATATATTTCTTTGCCTTTTCAACATAATCATAAGAGTCTTTTGTAGAGATAATCTTTGCTTTAATAGCATGGAATCTTTCGCTGTCTTGTATTAAACTGGAAGAATAAGAATACTTTTGAGAGATTATCTGTTGAACATTTTTTATTCTTGTATCAGGTAAAGGATGAGTACTCAACCACTCAACAGTTCTGCCTCTTTCTAAAGTTTTAAATTTTTCAAACATAGTTAAAAGACCTCTTGGATCATAACCAGACTCATAACTAAATCTTACTCCAAGAAAATCTGCTTCATTTTCCTGATCTCTGCTAAATTTGAGCTGAAGAAGTCCTGCAGATATTTGAGCAAGACTCATAACTGCTGAAGCATATTTACTGTCCTGGAGAGCAATACCGAGAATTCCAAGAAGCATACTCATTCCATAGGTTTTTTCAAGAAACTTTGCATGATGTCTTGCATTAATATGACCAAGTTCATGTGCGAGTACTCCTGCAAGTTCACTTTCCTTATCCATATTTAGAAGAAGACCTCTTGTTACAAAAACAGGTCCTCCTGGCAAAGCAAAAGCATTTATCTGAGAAGAGTTCACGACATAGAATTGATAATCAACTTTTCTTGGAGTAACTTTAGCAATTTTATTTCCAATTTCTTTTATATAGTTTTGGACTTCTCTGTCAGGATATACTCCATCATTTTCATTAATTGCAGAAGGTATGACTTTATGTCCTATTCTAATTTCTTCTTCGGTTGAAAGAAGAGTATAAGTTTTCTCTCCTGAAATAGGATCAATCTCACTAACACAAGAAAAACAAATAAGTGATATGAATATTAAAAGTAAAAAATTAAAAAATCTCTTTTTCATCTATCACCTCTTTTTTTTTACTTTTTCAAAGAAGTTTCTAAAACGTAGGAAACTATCATTATGTGATCTCCAAATTTTAACTCATCTTGATTAATTCATACTCTAACTTAACAATTCCTTGTAATTTTTATAATCCTAATTATTTTCTCAAGTTTTTCAAACTCATAGGAAAGTCTCATACCTTTAACAACTTTGCCATGCTTGGAAGTTTCCTTGACAATCCCATTTATCATATAATGTAGTTTAACAAAAATCTTTTTTTTAGTTAAGATATTTTAAATAGAGAATTTTGGAGGTGTTTATATGGAAGAGAAAAAATTGAACAATAAAATCATAAGAATAATGGTTGGAGATATCACAGAAAGAGATACTGATGCCATCGTAAATGCTGCAAATAACTATCTAAAACATGGAGGAGGAGTTGCTGGAGCTATTGTCAAAAAGGGCGGTTCTATAATACAAGAGGAAAGTGACAAAATTGGATTTGTTCCGACAGGCTCAGCAGCTATTACAACTGCAGGATCTCTAAAAGCAAAATATGTAATTCATGCTGTAGGACCCAAATGGGGTGAAGGAGATGAGGAAAATAAACTAAAAAGTGCTATATTAAGTAGCCTCAAAATAGCCAATGAATATAAGCTAAAAAGTATCTCTTTTCCTGCTATAAGTTCTGGAATATATAAATGTCCAAAGGATATGGTAGCCAAAATTCTTGTTAACACAGCAGTTGAGTATCTAAAGAACCAATTAACTTCTATCGAAATCATAGAGTTTTGCCTTTTTGATGATGAAACATATCGTTATTTCAAAGAGGAGTTTGATAAAATATAAAAGTTAGCCGGGATAGCTCAGCGGTAGAGCAGTCGATTCGTAATCGACTGGTCGTGGGTTCAAATCCCATTCCCGGCTTTTAATTTGTATGTCTGTCTGCTACTTTTGAAGCTCCGAAAGAGTCAGGTTTAGTTACTGCTGTATAGCCTGAACCTATAATCATTTTTATAACTTCCTTTACCAAATTTCTTGTTGCACCATTTTTCCCTACATCAATATGTATTTCTACTGGTAGAAGAGAAAAACCATTTTCAGAAAGCTTTTTTCTCAAAGCCTCAGCCACCTCTAAGCTTAAAGAAGCCTCAGTAAATATCCTGAGTTTTAAACTTTCCATCTTGCCATATCTAAGTTTTCTATAAAAGTATCTACCACCTACTCCTTTACGGTGAATTATTATTGCAGTTACAAAGACAGTTTCTTCTCCTTGAAAGGAATCGCTTCCTACGATCAAACTATATTTTCTATCTGGTTCTTCTTTTACGAACTCTATTATTTTTTCAAAGACTTGCTCAAAGGATAAAAAACCAAATGTTGGACTATTAAAAACCGATTTCTTTAACGAATCAGGCTCCATTTTTTTATCTTACCAAAATTTTTAATAAAATTAACATAGTTGACAAGGTAAAATCCTTGTAAAATATTATAAAACATGCAGTTTGACCATTGCTTTATTTATGTTAGAATTATTTTGAAAAAATTTGACTAAACTTTGTTTTTTTAATTAAACTTTTTAATTATGTTTAAGAAGTTTATAGTTGCCAACTGGAAGATGCATAAAACAATAAAAGAAGCCCTTTTATTTCTTGAGCAGTTTATTCCATTAGTAAAAGATGTAGATGATAGAGAGATTGGAATAGCTCCTACATTCTTATGCATTGAAAGTGTTGGTAAAACTATTAAAAACACTAATATAAAACTGTGTGCTCAAAATGCCTTTTACGAAAACAAAGGAGCTTACACAGGAGAAATCTCTCCATCAATGCTTAAGGACTGTGGCGTTGAGTATGTGATAATTGGACACTCTGAGAGAAGAAAATATTTTTTTGAAAATGATGAAATAATAAACAAAAAAATTCGTGCTTGTATTAAAGAAGAAATAAAAGTAATATTTTGTATAGGTGAAACTCTTGAAGAAAGGCAGAATAATAAAACTTTTGATATATTAAAATCCCAAATAATCATGGGTCTTAAAGATATAAATATGCCAGATTTCATAAACATAGCCTATGAACCTGTATGGGCTATAGGCACTGGAGTTGTGGCAACAGAGTCTCAGATAAGAGAAGCTCATATTTTTATAAAAGAACAAATCAAAAATCTTTATGGAGCCTTAGCAGATAAAATCAGAGTCCTTTATGGTGGAAGCGTTACTCCTGAGAATATTAAGTCTATCATGACAACAGAAAATGTTGATGGAGTTTTAGTGGGAGGGGCAAGCTTAGATCCTTTAAAATTTTCAAAAATTGTAAAATATGAACAATAGATTTAAATAAAGAGGGAGGAGATTCAATGGAAACTTTACTTTTAACATTTCATATATTAATCTGCATTATAATGATTGTAGTAGTCCTTCTTCATAGAGGAAAAGGTGCTGAACTTGGTCCAGGCTTTGCAGGGGGCTCTTCACAAACTCTTTTTGGCCCAAGAGGTGCTACGACATTTTTAAATAAAGTTGTTACTGTTTTGGCTATCTTATTTATGCTTTCCTCAGTCTTATTAACATACATTACAACAAGAACTAAATCAGTTGTTTCAGATGTTAATATCCCGGTCCAGAGTCAATCTATTCAGCCTACACAACAACCAATAGAAAACCAGCCTTCACAAAAATAGATGTTCAAAAAATATGTTAGTATCTTTCTTTTCTTATTTATAGTTTCTTGTGAAAAAGCTCCTGAAATAAAAGAGCCTTTCTGTCTTACAGCTGCTTCATCAGCTGACGGAAAGAGACTTCTTCCATTGTTTGCCTCTGATAGTGCAAGTGCTGATATTAGCGGAAAAATATTTAATGGACTTACAAAGTATGATAAAAACTTAAACATTGTTGGTGACCTTGCTGAAAGATGGACAATATCAAAAGACGGTAAAGAAATAATATTTTATTTAAGAAAAGGGGTAAAATGGCATGACAACAAAGAATTCACAGCAGAAGATGTGGTATTTACCTATAAAGCTGTTACAGATCCTAAAAATCCTACTCCATACAGTAGCAACTATGGTCCTGTAAAGGAAGTAAAAGCAATTGATAAATACACTGTAAAGGTCGTCTATTATAAACCCTTTGCTCCTGCTTTAGAGTCTTGGGGAATGGGTATAATGCCTAAACATTTACTTGACAATAAAGACTTATTTAATTCTCCTTTTAATAGAAATCCTATCGGAACAGGACCATACAAAATGAAAGAATGGATTACTGGACAAAGAGTAGTTCTTCAAAAAAATGAAGAATACTACGAAGGAGCACCCTTTTTTGAAAAATTTATCTCGCGTATTATTCCTGATCCTTCCACAATGTTTCTCGAATTAAGATTTGGTGGAATAGATTTTATGGCACTTAATCCTGCTCAGTATAAATACTATAGGGAAAAATCTTACTTTAAAAAATACTTTAACATTTACAGATATCCTTCTTTTGGCTACACATATATAGGATATAATCTTAAGGATCCTTTATTTTCTGAAAAAAGAGTTCGTCAAGCAATTGCCCATGCAATAAATAAAAGAGAAATAATTGAAGGAGTATTGCTTGGTTATGGAACTCCTTGCACAGGACCCTTTCCTCCTACTTCATGGGCATTTAATCCTGATGTAAAAGACTTTGAATACAATCCTGAAAAAGCAAAAAAAATTCTTTTTGAGCTTGGATGGAAACCAGATAAAGATGGAGTGCTAACAAAAGATGGTAAAAAATTTTCATTTATTTTGCTTATCAATCAAGGAAATGAGGCCAGATTAAAAACGGCTCAGATTATTAAGGAACAACTAAAAAAAATAGGAATTGAACTCAATATAAGAGTACTTGAATGGCAAAGTTTTCTTGAGCTTGTTACAAAAAGACAGTTTCAAGCAGTTTTACTTGGATGGTCTCTTTCTCGTGATCCTGATCTTTATGATATATTTCATTCATCTAAAACTAAACCAGGAGAGTTTAATTTTGTAAGTTATAGTAATCCTGAAGTTGACAGACTTATTGAGAAAGCCAGAGAAATTATTGACAAAGAAGAAAGAAAAAAACTTTACAGAAAAATCCATCAGCTAATTGCAGAAGACCAACCCTATACATTTCTTTATGTTCCAGACGTTATAATTGCTGTCAACAAAAGAATAAAGGGCATTGAATTAGCTCCTTCAGGCATATGGCATAACTATATCCACTGGTATGTACCAAAAAATCGTCTTGATTGGTATAATTAAAAATATGAAAACTTTACTGTTAATATTGATCTTTTTTTTATATCTAAACTGGAGCTTTGCCCAGCAGACTACAATTACAAAACTTAATAATACCTACAAAAACATAAATGATGCTTTTGGAAGATTTATTCAAACAAACTATATTAAAGATTTAGATAAGACTCAGAAATTTAAAGGAAAGTTTTTTATAAAAGCTGACAAAATTAGATGGCAGTATGAAGGAGAATTTTCTCAAGTTATTTACATCGATAAAAATACATTTACCATTTATGACAAAAGCAAAAAGCAGGCAATACAAAGCAGTTTTTCAGAAGAAAAATTTGGACAACTTCCCCTTGCACTTCTTTCAAGAATAGCTGATATTGAAAAAGATTTTGAAATCATAGAAAAATCAGAAAATAGAATTATACTAACTCCCAAAACTAAAATGGGAAATGTTAAAAAAATTGAGATTATTATTTGTGATGAAGACTTTCCAATAAAAAGTCTTAAAATTACCGATACTTTAGCAAATATAATAAAGATAGATTTTTACTCTGTAAGAATAAATACTAATCTTAAAGACTCAATATTTAAATTTGTTCCCAAAAAAGATGATACAGTTTTAACACATTAATAAATTTTTTAAGGCAGAAAAAATGGATTTATTCAGTGAAATACTTGGCAAAATAAAGGCTGACTACATTGATATATTTTTCGAAGAAAAAAATACAAATCAGCTTCAAATGGAGGAAAACAAAATCCAGAAATGCTCTCATCTATTTGACAAAGGTTTAGGAGTTAGACTGATTATAAATGAAAAGATATTATATGCATACACAAATGATGTTACAAAAAGAGGAATTGATGAATTATTATCAAAACTGAAAAATTACAAACACTACAGAACTCCTATAAACCTAAAAAAATCTGTTCCAATGAAGAAATTTTTTATAAAAAATAATCCCCAAGAGATTAACACATTAGAAAAAATTAAATTCGTAAAAAGAGCAAATGATATATCATGGCTACAAAGCAAAAAAGTAAGACAGGTAAAAGTTTTTTATAGTGACACAATACAAAACATAAAAATTGCAAACTCTGAGGGTTATTTCACTGAAGAACAAAGGTGTTACATACTGTTTTTTGTACAAGCAGTTACCTCAGAAGACAATACTATTCAGACAGGCTATGAAGTAGTTGGTGGATTAAAAGGAATAGAACTTTTTGAGGAGATATCACCAGAGGAAATTGCCCTTAAAGCTACTCAAAGAGCTCTAATGATGTTAAAGGCAAAAAGAATTAAAGGTGGAAGGATGCCAGTTGTAATATCTTCAGAAGCAGGTGGAACAATGATACATGAAGCTGTTGGACATGGTCTTGAAGCAGACCTTGTTCAGGAAGGAATCTCAGTGTACAGTGGAAAAATTGGTGATAAGATTGCTTCAGATCTTATAACAGTAATTGATGACCCTACTCTCTCAAATATGAGAGGCTCATATATTTTTGATGATGAAGGAACTCCATCTCAAAGAACAGTTTTAGTTGAAAAAGGAGTGCTTATTAACTATCTTTATGATAAATATACCTCAATGAAAGAAGGTAAGTCTTCCACAGGAAATGGCAGAAGACAGTCATATGAGCATTATCCAATTCCAAGAATGAGCAATACTTTTATTGCTCCTGGCGAGCATTCTCCTGAAGAGATAATCCGTTCTGTTGATAGAGGACTTTTTGTAAAAAAAATGGGTGGTGGCCAAGTAAACACTGTAACAGGAGAGTTTGTATTTGAAGTTCAAGAAGGATATTTGATTGAGAAAGGTTCAGTAGGAGAGCCTGTAAGAGGAGCTTTACTAATTGGAACAGGACAGGAAATTTTAAAGACTATTGACATGGTTGGAAATGATTTAGGATTTTCTGTAGGAACCTGCGGTAAAAACTCTCAAGCAGTTCCTGTTACTGATGGAATGCCAACAATAAGAATTCCAGAAATTGTTGTAGGTGGTGAAGCATAATAAATGTCTTATTTTTTCTATAGATGTATCATATTTACCACATTAAAAATCTCATAAACCCTTAAAATTACGCTAAATAAAATTTGGCATATTCTTTGTTTATATTTATTCGATGCCATTTCAGAAAACTATAAAATCAGAGATATCACTGACAGGAATAGGAATACACTCAGGTAAAAAGATTAATCTTACTCTAATTCCAGCCCAAAGAGACACAGGAGTTGTATTCTACAGAAAAGATAAGAACTTTCCAATTAAAGCAAAACTTCCATTTGTCATTGATACATCTTTTGCAACTACCTTAGGAGTTGATGGAATAAGAGTAAGAACTGTAGAGCACTTACTTGCCACATTGTATGTTTTTGGAATAACAAATGTTATTATAGAGATTAATAACTCAGAAGTACCCGTAATGGATGGAAGTGCTGTTGATTTTGCAAAAGCAATCTTAAAAGCAGGAATTGCAAAACAGGGTAAAAGCATACCTTTACTTAAAATTACAAAACCTATATTCTATGAAGAAGCTCATTCAAAAATATTTGCAAAACCTCACAAAAGTTTTAAAATCACATATAAAATCTTTTATGAGCATCCTCTCATCATGGAACAATCTTTAAGTATAGAGATTAATGAACAAAACTTTCTTAATGAAATAGCTCCTGCAAGAACTTTTGGATTTTTAAGAGATATTCTCTACTTACTTAAAAATGGTTTTGCAAAAGGAGGTTCTCTTGAAAATGCTCTTGTGCTTGATGAAAAGGGAGTTGTTGGAGGAAGTCTAAGATTTAAGGATGAGTTTGTAAGACATAAAATTCTTGATGCAATTGGTGATTTTTCCTTAGTTGGCTATCCTATTCAAGGACATTTTATCATTGAAAAAGGTGGTCATACATCACATATTAATTTTCTAAGGAAGCTTATTGAAACTGGATGTTATGAGTTGGTAGAGGAGCCATATTTTAATTTTCAACTTACACCCCAAACTGTATAATTTTTAAAAGATCTAATCCTCTGTCCAGTATTTTGGATCAGTAGCATCTCTTAAAGCTTCGCCAACGAGATTAAATGACAATACTGTTAAGAATATAGCAATCCCAGGAAAAAGACTTAACCACCATGCAACAGTAATATAGTCCTTACCAATACTTAAAATTCCTCCCCAACTTGGTTCAGGTGGTTGAACTCCAAGTCCTAAAAAACTGAGTCCACTTTCAATCAATATTGCACCACCAACTGAAAATGTAGCAGCAACAATAACAGGATATATAGCATTTGGAAGAATATGTTTAAAAATAATTCTGAAAGAGCTTGCTCCAATTGCTCTTGCAGCAAGAACAAACTCTCTTTCTTTTAAGGATAATACTTCTGCTCTTACAAGCCTTGCAACATCCATCCATCCAGTAAGTCCAATTACTATCATAATTATATAGATATTTGGTTCTAAAAAAGCCACCACAGCCAAGATTAAAAATAAAGTAGGAAAAGAAAGCATAACATCAACTACTCTCATTATGATTGAGTCAATTAAACCTCCATAGTATCCTGCCACTGCACCAAGAATTGTTCCAGTAATTATCGCAATACCCATTGCAAGGAATCCTACCTTTAATGAAACTTTTGCTCCGTATATAACTCTTGATAGAACATCTCTTCCAAGTTCATCTGTTCCAAACGGATGTTCCTTTGAAGGTGGTTCAAGGACTTTATAAACATTAATCTCATATGGATCATATGGTGCAATATAGGAGGAAAAGACTGCTACAAAAACAATAGAAAATATAAATATTAAACCAGCCAAAGCAAATTTATTTTTTAAAACCCTTCTAAAAATTATTTTAAACATCTCTTTTTACCCTTATCCTTGGGTCAACAATAAAGTATGCGATATCAGCAATAAGATTGCCAATCAATGTCAGTAATGCACCAATTAATAATATTCCCATTATCGTTGGATAGTCTCTTGCCATAGCCGATGAATAAAAAAGCTGTCCCATCCCCGGAATAGAAAAGATACTCTCGAAAATAACACTTCCTCCAATAAGTCCTGGTATTGAAAGACCTAAAAGAGTTATTACTGGTAACAAAGCATTTCTTAATGCATGTCTAAATATAACAACTTTCTCTGGAAGTCCCTTTGCTCTTGCAGTGCGAATATACTCCTGATTTAATACCTCAAGCATACTTGAACGAGTATATCTTGACATTCCTGCAAGTCCAGAAAAAGACATAATCGTTACAGGTAAAATAAGATGCTTTATATAATCAATCACTCTTTCATGAAAAGGCATTTTTTCTGCTCCAATACTTTGAATTCCAGAGATTGGAAGCCATCCGAGATTAACACCAAAAACAATCATAGCAAGCAAAGCAAGCCAAAAAGTAGGAACAGAAAACCCTGTAAAAACAAAAAATGTAAGGGCTCTGTCAAAGACGCTTCCAGGTCTTAAAGCTGAATAAACTCCAATAGGAATTGCTACAATAAAGATAAACATAAGAGAAAGTAAATTTAAAGTTATAGTAATTGGAAGTCTTTCTTTTATTTTATCTTCTACTTTTCTGCCGTCAACAAAACTCTTACCAAGATCTAATGTAAAGACCATTTTAAGCCAATTAATATATCTTTCATGAAGTGGTTTATCAAGTCCATAAAGCTTTTTAAGGGCTTGTACAGCCTCTGCAGAAGCTTTTGGAGAAAGCTCTTCTTGAAACATAGCAGGAGAACCAGGCGCAAGATTTATTACAATGAAACATATAAGTGTAATACCAAAGAGAATTGGAATCATAAGAAGAAGTCTTTTTATTAAGTATGAAAACATAGTTAAAATTTTACAATAAATAAAGCTTTAATAGAAACACTTCGCTAAATTTCATATACTGTATTCATTTCATCAGTATATGCGCCATTGTTATCATAAATAAATAAAGGAGGCTCAACTTTTAATCCCACTCTTGCTCCCTTTACTGCTTCGATTAATACCATTTTTGCAGGAGTCTGTGTTTTGGAATGAACAAAACGAACTCTTTTTATTTCAAGAGAGTATTTACTCATTGTTTTTGTAATTTCTGTAAATCTTTCTGGTAAGTGGATCATATAAAGACGTCCACGATGTCTCAAAACTTTTTGAGAGATTTTAGCAATATCAACTACATTAAGACTAATTTCATGTCTTGCTACAGCTTTTTTCTCTTCAGGACTAATTCTTCCAGTGCCTGGTTTTCTAAAAGGTGGATTGGATATTACAACATCAAACTTCTGATGAAAAGACTCTGAATGAATCAAATCCTTTGCATCCATGCATATAACTTCTACTTTTTTATCAAGATTGTTTAGCTTTACACTTTCCTCAGCAAGTTTTGCAAGTTCTGGCTGTATCTCTATCATTGTAACATGGGATTCATTATATCTTTTTCCAAGAATAATTCCAATTATTCCTGTGCCTGCTCCGATGTCTAAAGCTTTATTAAGTCTTTTTAAATTAACAAAATGAGCAAGAATTAAAGCATCTACACTAAAACGATAGCCTTCTTTGGGCTGGCAGATCTTAATACTTCCTATTGAGTCAATAGTATAATCCATCTTCAATTTCTAATTCTTTATTTGTAGATTATACCATAAACGCAAAAGTATTATTTTTGAGAAAAAATCTTATACAAAAAATCTAATTTTTTGATATACTTTAAAATGAAAACACTTGATAGTTTAAAACAAGGAGGTGTAAAAATGATTGACAGAGAAAAAATTGAAGAGGAAATAAGACAAATTGCTTATGAACTTTATGTAAAAAGTGGATGCATACCTGGAAGAGATCTTGACAATTGGCTTGAGGCAGAAAAAATTGTCTTAGCAAAGTACAACATTATTGAAAAAGAACCAGCTACTGAAGAAACTGAACCAGAAGAAAAAACTAAAGGCAAAAGAACAACTAAGAAAACCTCAAAATCTCAAAGTAAAACTAAAAAAACTAAAAAATAATGAAAGAGGCTCTATTTTATGAAAAATTAGAGGACAATAAAGTAAAGTGTAAACTTTGTAATCACAACTGTATAATATCACCTGATACAAGAGGAATTTGCGGAGTAAGAGAAAATCAAAAAGGAGTATTATACAGTCTCGTTTATGGAAAAATAATTGCTTATCACATTGATCCAATAGAAAAAAAGCCTCTTTTTCATTTCTATCCTTCTTCAGCCTCCTATTCAATTGCTACTGTAGGATGTAATTTTCGTTGTTTAAATTGTCAAAACTATACAATCTCACAGTATCCAAAACTATATAAAGACATTCCTGGTGAAAAGTTTACTGCAGAAGAAGTAGTAAAAGAAGCAAGAGCAAGTGGATGTAAAAGTATTTCATATACCTATACTGAACCTACAGTATTTCTTGAGTTTGCCTATGACTGTATGGTTCTTGCTCACAAAGAAGGCATTAAAAATGTATTTGTAAGTAATGGCTATATGTCAGAGGAGGCTTTAAAATTTATCGCTCCCTATCTTGATGCAATCAATGTTGATTTAAAAGGAGATGATAATTTTTATAGAAAGATATGCGGTGCAAAAGTTGAACCTGTAATGAGAAATATAAGACTTCTTAAAGAGCTTGGAGTATGGGTTGAAGTGACAACTTTAATCATTCCAGGACTTAATGATTCAGAGGATTTTTTAAGGAAGACAGCTCAGTTTATACTTTCAATTGACCCAGCAATTCCATGGCATGTAACTCAATTTTATCCTACCTATCAACTTTTGGATAAACCAAGAACTCCTCCAGAGACATTGACAAAAGCACGAAATATCGGTTTAGAGGAAGGACTTAAATTTGTTTATGTTGGCAATATTCCAGGAGAAAGAGGTGAAAATACCTATTGCCCTCAGTGTAAAAACCTTCTTATTGAAAGATTCGGATTTTTTATTAATAAAATAAACATCAAAAACTCACGCTGTAAGTACTGTAACACATTGATTGAAGGAGTTGGAATGCCTTAAACTTTATATTTAATCTTTCTCAAGAATTCTTTTCTGTGCTCCCTGTCATCAGGGGTTTCAACTCCACGAGGAGAGTATCCATCAATAACACCAAGAATTCCTCTTCCAAGCTCTGTTTCAGCTACTACTACTTCAAGAGGATTTGCAGTTGCACAGTAAATATTGCATACTTCTTGGCACATTTTAATAGCATTTAAAACACTTATTGGGAATGCCCCTTTCATAAGAATACAAAATACATGTCCAGCACCTATATTCTGAAGGTTTTTAATACATGTTTGTCTTAATTCATCATCATTTCCTTCAGAACGAATAAGACATGGTCCTGAAGCCTCTGTAAAGGCAACTGCATACTTTGCATGCGGTATATGGGTTGCTAAAATTTCATAAAGATCCTCAGCAGTCTTTATAAAATGAGTTTGTCCAAGTATTATATTACAACCTTCAGGTATTTCAACTTTTACTACTTTAAGCTCCATAAGGACCTCCTTTTTGAAAATTTTCTATCAAATTATATCATAAATCTTTTTTTCTTGAAAGCCAACTCTGAAGCCTATCCATATATAGATAAAAAACAGGTGTTACAAAAAGTGTAAGAAATTGAGAGAATAATAATCCACCCAAAACAGCAAGACCAAGTGGTTGACGAACTTCACCACCTGCACCAAATCCAAGAGCAATTGGAAGAGCTCCAAATAATGCTGCCATTGTTGTCATCATAATTGGACGAAATCTTATAAGACAAGCATTATATATTGCCTGTTGAGCTTTAACCCCTTCAGTTCGCTGAGCATGAAGAGCAAAATCAATCATCATAATACCATTTTTCTTTACAAGTCCAACAAGCATTATTATCCCCACAAATGAGTAAATATTTAATTGAACTCCAAAAACAAATAAAGTAACCAATGCTCCAAAACCAGCAAAAGGAAGTGCTGAAAGAATTGTTATAGGATGAATAAAGCTTTCATAAAGAATTCCTAAAACTACATAAACAATAAAAACTGCTACAATGAGTAAAAACCACAAACCTTGAAAAGACTCTTGAAAAGCCTGAGCTGCACCTTGAAAGCTTGTGATTATAGTTTCTGGTAAGGTTGCCTTTGCAACTTTCTGAATCTCATTTATTGCTTCTCCAAGAGAAGCATCCGGTTTAAGATTAAAAGATATAGTAACAGACGGAAGCTGTCCAGTATGATTGACAGTTAATGGTCCAGTTGTTTCTGTGACTGTTGCAACTGAACTCAGAGGAACAAGTTCTCCCTTTAAAGAACGTACATAAAGCATTGACAGTGCAGAAGGATCTTTCTGATACTCTGGCTTTAGTTCAAGAATAACTTGATACTGATTATTGGAGGCATAAATTGTAGAAACCCATTTATTTCCAAAAGAACTCCACAAAGCATTCTCTATCTGCTCTGCTGTAACCCCCATAGATTCAGCCTTAGCTCTATCAATTTCTACTTTTAAATGAGGAGTTTTTATTTGTAGATTTGATGAAACATCTTGGATTAATGGAATCTGTTTCATCTTATCTTCCAGAATCTTAGCATAATAATAAAGCTCTTCCAGATTACTTCCAGAAAGAGTAAGTTGATAAAGAGCCTTTGTGAGTGTTCCTCCTATTCTAATTGTCGGAGGATTTTGAGGATATGCTTTAAGTCCAGGTATAGAATTCAGTTTTGGTCTAAGCTGTTCAATTAGTGTGTCAACATAGGGTCTTTCAGAAGTAGATTTTAAATGTAGAAACATTCTTCCTACATTTGTAGCTGGAGAAGCGGGACTTGGTCCAACAGAGGTCATAAAAGACTTAACAGATGGTTCATTTAAAACAATCTCTGCTAATTTAAGTTGATGTTTTACCATATCATCAAAGGAAATATCTTCTGATGCCTCTGTCATTACAAAAATCTGACTTTTATCTTCACTTGGTATAAATCCTGTTGGGATCTTTAAAAACATATAAACTGTAATTAGCAAAATCACTCCAGAACCAATCATCACTAATCTATGATGCCTTAAAGACCAACTCAGACTCACTTTATAGAGATTTATCATCCATTCAAATCCTTTCTCTAAGGTTTTATAAATTCTTCCATGTTTTTGATTTTCAACTTTCAGAAACCTACTACACATCATCGGAGTAAGGGTAAGTGAAACTAATCCTGAAATCAATATAGCAACGGAGATAGTTATGCCAAACTCTCTAAAAAGTCTTCCAATAATTCCACCCATAAAAACAACAGGAATAAAAACTGCAACAAGAGAAAGAGTCATAGAAATAATGGTAAACCATATCTCTTTTGAACCATTTAAAGCTGCCTCAAAGGGTTTTTCTCCTCTTTCAATATGTCTAACAATATTTTCAAGCATTACAATAGCATCATCAACAAGAAAACCAATTGAAAGTGTCAATGCCATCAAAGAGAGATTGTCAAGGCTATATCCAAGAAGATACATAATAGCAAATGTTCCAATTATTGATATCGGTAAAGCAACAGATGGAATCACTGTAGCTGAAAGTCTTCTTAAAAAAAGAAAAATAACAAGCACTACCAAAAAAACTGTAAACAATAATGTAAACTGCACATCTCTTACAGACTCTCTTATAGATACGGAACGGTCATAAAGAAGATTTAGAGAAACACTTGCCGGTATCTGATTTTTAAGTTCTTCTACTTTCTTTTTTACATTGTCTGCTACTTCTACTGTGTTTGTTCCTGGTTGTCTATATACTGCAAGAACAATTGCTCTTTGAAGTTTTCCATCACTTCCATACCAAGCAGCAATCTTATCATTTTCAACACTATCAATAGCTTCACCAATATCTTTAATTTTTACTGGAGAGCCGTCTTTACTTGCTACAATTAGCTCATTGAAATGCGAAGCATTAAAAAGTTGTCCTGTTGCTTCAATAGTAAAAGCTTGATATTCTCCGTGAAGAGTACCTGTAGGAAGTTCTACATTTCCCCTTTTAATTGCTAATTCAACTTCATCAATTCCTATTCCTTTAGTTGCTATTAATTTAGGATCAATTCTTATCCTTACAGCATACTTTTGGGCTCCGAATATCTGAACCTGTGCCACTCCATTTACCATGGAAATATTCTGTGCTAAAAGTGTATCAGCATACTCATGAAGTTTATACATAGGCATAGTTGGAGAAGTAATAGCAAAATAAAGAATTGGCATATCAGCAGGATTAACTTTTCTGTAAGTTGGAGGAGATGGCATATTTGAAGGTAGCTGTCTTAATGCTGTAGTAATAGCAGTTTGCACATCTTGAGCTGCTGCATCTATATCTCTTTCTAAGTCAAACTCAAGAGTTATATGAGTTACTCCCTTTGAATTAACAGAGTTCATTGACTTTAATCCTGGAATTGTAGAAAACTCTCTTTCAAGTGGAGTTGCAACAGCAGATGCCATAGTCTCTGGTGAAGCTCCTGGCAGATTTGCTGTAACAAGTATTGTAGGAAAATCAACATTTGGAAGCTCTGCTATTGGTAAATAACGATACCCTACTAATCCAAAGACAACTATAGAAAGCATTAAGAGAGTTGTCATTACAGGACGTTGAATGAAAATCTGAGAAAAGTTCATCTTAGCCTTTAATCTCCACCTTTGCTCCAGGAGTCAGTCTTAACTGTCCGTCAACAACAACACTCTCTCCTTTATTCAATCCCTTTTCAATTACTACCTCATCACCAAATCTCAATCCAGCTTGAACTTGTCTCATCTCAACAGTCTTGTCTTCCTTTACTACATAAACATAATGACCATTCTGTCCTGTCTGAAGAGCTCTATAAGGAATTAATATTGCATTATTTTTAACTCCAACAGTTAAAATAACATTCACAAATTGTCCAGGCCAGAGAGTCTTATCTTTATTGGCAAATTCAGCCTTAAGCTTTACAGTACCAGTTGCTGGATCAACAGTATTATCTATAAAAACAACTTTACCTTCCTCTGAGTAGTTTGCATCCACTCCCTTTATAACTACTTCGGTTTTTAATGTTCCTCTATTCATAGCCTTTTTAATTCTAAAAAGCTCCTGTTCAGGAACTGAAAAACGAACATATATTGGGACTATCTGATTTATCTTTACAATCTGTGTATCATTTGCTTTTATCATATTTCCGGGATGAACAAATAAAGAACCAACCTTTCCATCAATTGGTGAGTAGATATAACAATAACTTAATTGAAGTTTAGCATTATTTAGTATAGCTTCATCAGCCTTAACAGTAGCCTTGAGAGACTCATAAATGGATTTGATTTTTTCATACTGTTGTCTTGAGACAAGTCCTTCTTTTAAAAGCTCATCATATCTTTCAAGATCAGCTTTTGCAAACTCAAGTTGAGCCTTATCTCTTAAAAGATTAGCCTCAGCTTGTTTGACTGCCTCTTCAAATGGTCTTGGATCAATCACAAAAAGAAGTTGGCCCTTTTTGACTTCATCACCTTCTTTAAAGTTTACTTTTAGTAGTTGTCCATCAACTCTTGATTTAATAGTAACAGAAGAGTAAGCTTCTACATTTCCGATTGCTGCAATTTGAATTGGTACATCTTTAACCATTGACTGAGCAACAACAACTGGTACTGGCGGTGGTTGTTTTTGATTAGAAGATTTAGAGCAAGAGCAAAATAAGAAAAAACAGAGAACTAATAAAAAAACTTTAAATATATTCATTTTACCTCCTGGTAAATTGTCAGCATGTAAGTACTTACTAAAAATAATAAAAAGAAAAAATATTTGTCAATCAATTTTTAAAACACAAATACTGGAAAAATACCTAAAAAAGTTACACCAATAGCACATACTAAAATAGCAATTGTAAGTTCTCTTGAGTAGACCATTTTGCATAACTTTACAGGTTCCTTCATGTACATATACATGACAATTCTTAGGTAATAGTAAGCAGACAAGACTGTAAAAATCACGGCAATAACTACAAGCCATGTAAATCCTGCCTTGACTGCCTGAAGAAATACATTAAACTTGACGATAAATCCTGCTGTAGGTGGAACTCCAGTAAGAGAAAACATAAATATTAGCATCATCAAAGCAAAAGCAGGATGAAACTTATGAAGTCCTTTGTAGTTTTCAATATCCTCTTCATTGAAGGCAATAACTAAAGCAAAGGCTCCTATATTCATTAAAGTATAGATAAACATATAAACAACAACTGAGTTGAAACCCTGTTGAGTTCCTACGATCAATCCGATTATTATATAGCCTGCATGAGCTATACTTGAGTAAGCAAGCATTCTTTTTATATTTCTTTGTAAGACAGCAAAAATATTTCCAATTGCCATCGTGGCAATTGAAAGTACAACGAGGAAACTACTCCATTCAACTTGGTAGTCTTTGAACACTTCAATCAAAACTCTACCAAAGGCACCTAACACTGCTACTTTTGGTAATGTAGATATAAAAGCAGTTACAGGTGTTGGTGCTCCTTCATATACATCAGGAACCCACATATGAAATGGAACAAGCGCTAATTTAAAACAAAGTCCTATCATAAAAAGTCCAACTCCAATTGAAATTAATGTATTATATTGTGAAACGCTTTTTATAATTAAATGAAAATCTGTGGTATTTGTTGCTCCATAAATTAAAGCAATTCCAAAGAGCATAACTGCCGAAGAGACTCCACCAAGCATGAAGTACTTAACTGCAGCTTCATTTGATTTTGAATCATATCTTCTAATACCAACCAATACATATATACTTAGTGACATAAGCTCTAAGGATAAGAAAAAGCTTATTAACTCTCGTGAAGACACAAGAAGCATCATCCCAACTGCAGAAAAAAGAATAAGAGCTATACTTTCATAAAAAAGGATTAATCTTTCTTTTAAATATGAGTTCAAAACAAGCAAAGATATAATAGTTCCTACAATGATAATAAGCTTTAAATAAATTGTCAAAAAATCATTCAAAAACATTCCACCAAAAGCCTCACCTTCAAATGAAGGAAGGAAAAATAGAAATCCCACTAAAAATGAAACAGAGATCCAAATTAAAACTTCATTTCTTAGTTTCAACAATCCTGCAAGTAAAACAGCTGATGCAAAACATGTAAGAACTATCTCAGGTATTAAGGCATCAAACTGTAAAGGAATCTGTGGTATGTTCATTTCAATGCTCCCACTGTCAATGTCATATGCTTAATAAGTTCCTTTACAGATACATCCATAAAACTCAACAGAGCATTTGGATAAAAACCCACCCATAGTACTACAAAAGCTAAAGGTAAAAGTGTTAATATTTCTCTTGTATTTAAGTCACCATAGCCATGTATATGTTTTAGAAACTCTGAGTTTATTTTTTCAAAAAATACTCTTTGGTAAAGCCATAACATATAGGCTGCTCCAATGACTAATGCAGTGGCTGCTAAGATACACATAAGTTTCCAGGCTTTAAAAGCTCCAAGAAGTATCAAAAACTCACCAATGAATCCATTTGTCCCAGGAAGTCCGATGGAGGCAAGTGTAAAAAGCATAAAAAATGCTGAATATGCAGGCATAACTGTAGCTACTCCTCCATAATGGGCTATAAGTCTTGTATGTGTTCTTTGATATAACATACCTACACATAAAAACAAAGCTCCTGTAACTACTCCATGATTAATCATCTGAAGAATCCCACCCTGTATTCCCTGTTGGTTTAGAGTAAAAATCCCAAGTGTTACAAATCCCATATGGCTAACAGAACTATAAGCAATAAGACGCTTAAGATCCTTTTGTATTAAACATATTAAAGCACCATATATAATTGCAATGACAGAAAGAATCATCATAAAAGGTTTCATTTCAATTGTTGCCTCTGGAAACATTGGAAGATTAAATCTTAGAAATCCATATGCTCCCATCTTTATAAGAATTCCTGCAAGGATTACACTTCCTGCAGTTGGTGCTTCAGTGTGTGCATCAGGAAGCCATGTATGGACAGGCCACATAGGGACTTTAACTGCAAAGGCTGCAAAAAATGCCCAAAACAGCCATAGTTGCATTTTATAGGGATAAGATTTATTAGTAAGTGCTATGATATCTGATGTCCCTGTATGAAAATAAAGAACCAATATTCCAACAAGCATGAAAACACTACCTATAAAGGTATAAAGAAAGAACTTTATGGCTGAATAAATTCTTTTAGGACCGCCCCATACTCCAATAATCAAATACATAGGAATAAGCATTGCTTCCCAAAAAATATAAAAAAGAAAGATATCAAGACTCATAAAAACACCAATCATTGCAGAATGAGTAAGAAGTAAGGCAACATAAAACTCTTTTATTTTTTTGTTAATCTCATTCCAGGAAACAGTTACACATAAAATAGTAAGAAGACTGCTTAATAGAATAAAAAGAATGCTTATTCCATCAACTCCAACAGAATACTTTATTCCCCATTGAGGAATCCATAAATACTCTTCCTTAAACTGCATTTCTGCAGTATTCTTATTGAAAGAAAGATAAAGAGGAATACTCAAAATAAACTCTATTATTGAAACTACAACTGCTGAAAACTTTATTAACTCCTCTTTGTCTCTTGGAATTAGAGCAATCAAAGAGGCAGAAATTACAGGAAAAAAAATAAGAGTTGAAAGAACTGGAAATTTTAGTTGATTTAAAGCAAAACCAAACATTAAGATAGCACTACCAATAAGAATAATAATAAGAAAGGAAATAATAAGGTGTTTTTTGAGTTCAAAACTTTTAAAATTTCTGCCTAATACTTCTTCATTCATGCTCTAGTCTCATATATTGAGAATGATTAAAATAAAAACAATTATTCCACCTATCATAAAAATTGCATATTGTTGAAACTGACCAGTCTGAATAGGTCTTATCAATAAGCCTAATCTGTAAATAAGATTTGGAATTCCATTAACAATACCTTCTATTAACTTTAAGTCTGTAAAATTTTCTATAAATTTTTCAGAAATCCGCAAAGTAGGTTTGACAAAAATAAAGTCATAAAGTTCATCAACATAATATTTATTCCATAAAAGCTTATAAAATCCTGAGAGACTCTCTGTAAGCTTTTTAGAAATTGCAGGCTGTATGAGATATACATATCCAGCAATAGATATTCCAGTTAAACCTGCAATAGTTGACATTATCATTACAAATTTTTCCCTTTCATGAGAAACAGTAATCAAAGGTTTACCAACCACTGGTTCAAGAAAATGAGGAATAGAAAAGTATCCAACAAAGACTGAACAAATTGCAAGCACTATCAATGGAATTGTCATTATTGAAGGTGACTCATGAATATGATTAAACTCATGTTGTGTTCCTCTAAAATCTCCATGAAAGGCGACAAATAAAACTCTAAATGTATAAAAAGCTGTCAAAGCTGCTGTAATTGTGCCAAGAATCCAAACAAACTTACCATAAAATTTATCTGAAGCAAAGGCATACCATAAAATCTCATCTTTACTGAAAAATCCTGAAAATCCAGGCACTCCTGCAATAGTAAGACAAGCTATAAGAAAGGTAATATATGTAATTGGCATCTTTTTTCTTAATCCACCCATCTTGTATATATCAAGCTGTCCAGCCATTGCATGCATTACACTTCCTGCTCCCATAAATAAAAGAGCTTTGAAAAAAGCATGTGTATAAAGATGGAATACTCCTGCACCATATGCAGCTACTCCACATCCAATAAACATATATCCAATTTGACTTATTGTTGAGTATGCAATAATTCTTTTCATATCTCTCTGAACAACTGCTATCGTTGCAGCAAAAAAACTTGTTAAAGCTCCTATTATTGCGACAACCATAAGAGCTATCTCTGACATTCCATAGATGGGATTAAGTCTTGCGACCATAAACACTCCTGCAGTAACCATTGTAGCTGCATGAATAAGAGCACTTACAGGTGTGGGACCTTCCATTGCATCAGGAAGCCATACATGTAAAGGAATTTGAGCGGATTTTCCTATAGCACCACAGAAAAGTAAAAGTGCAATAAGCGTTATTAAATCAACACTGAAACCAAGTATATCTATTGTTTGTCCCTTAAGTGCTGGTATTTTTGAAAAAATATCGGTATAGTTAAGAGCATACACATTTACAAAAAGAAGAAATATTCCAAGTGCAAAACCAAAATCACCAACTCTGTTAACAATAAAGGCTTTTTTAGCTGCATCAGCTGCTGTCTTTTTATGATACCAAAAACCAATTAGAAAATAAGAACAAAGTCCAACTGCTTCCCATCCAAAATAAAGCATAAGAAGATTGTTGCCCATAACAAGAATAAGCATTGAGAATATAAAAAGATTAAGATAGGCAAAGTATCTTGAATAACCAGGATCACCATGCATATATCCAACAGAGTAAATATGAATTAACCAGCCAACAAAACATACTACAAAAAGCATTACTGCAGTAAGCTGATCAATAAGATATCCAAAACTTACTTTTAGATCATCGGAGATTATCCATGTATAGAGATTGTATTCAATGGTCTTTCCAGATAGAACTTGGAAGATAGCAAATAAAGAGACCATCAAAGCTCCAAAGATTGAAAGTACACCAGCCCAACTTACTACTTTATTAGATACAAATCTACCTATAAGAATGTTAAATAGAAAACCTGCTAATGGAAAAAGAAGTATTAATACATAGTACTTCTCCATTACTAACCTCTCAAGTTAGCAATATCATCAGAGTGATTAATTCCTGTATTTCTTACAACAGCAAGAACTATTGCAAGTCCTATCACAGCTTCTGACGCTGCAACTGCTATTGAAAATAATACAAAAATCTGTCCTATAAGATTGGCATTGTAATAACTAAATGAAGCAAAAGCAATATTGACAGCATTAAACATTATTTCAAGACACATTAACATCACTATCAAATCTCTTCTTATTAAAAAACCAATTAAGCCTATACTAAACAAAGTAGCACTGAGCAATAAATATCCACTAAGAGACATCACTTAAACTCCTTATCAAATGGAGTCTTCCTTGCAATAATAATTCCACCTACAAGAGCAACAAGTAAAACCAAAGAAAGTATTTCAAAGGGTAAGAGATAGTAAGAATATAATAGCTTTCCTAATAAAGTTACATCAGATGTGCTTAAAACATTCTCTGATGATCTTACATCTTTAACAAAAGTATATAAAATTCCTAAAAATAAAAGGCCAGCAATCAAACCTGAAATGGAAAACCTTACAAATCTTTTATGTCTAAGTTCCTCTTTTATGTTCATAACCATTATGGCAAAGATAAACAGTGCTAAAACTCCTCCTACATAAACTATAATTTGAATAATCATTAAAAACTCGGCATTTAAAAAGAGAAAAACTGCTGCTACATGAAGGAGAAATATAAGAAGAAAAAAGGCACTGTGTATAATATTTTTTGAGACAATTACTCCAATACTTAAAATACTAAGACTTATAAAGAAGTATATATAAAAAATCTGCTCAATTATCTGATTCATCTTTATTTTCCTTCCTATTTTCAATAAATTCCCTAATTGAAATAGGCTTTTGCTCTCGCTTTGTCTTAGGCCATCTTGAAGGATCAATTCCAGGGGGTTGCCAAAATTTGTTAAAGTAATAATCCTGCTTCCATTTCTTTATAAATTCGTCCCAGTTTTTAAGCAGTTTTTCTTTATTAAATATAAGTTCTTCTCTTTTATAAGAAGAATACTCATACTCCTCTGTAAGAACCAAGGCACAAACAGGACATGCCTCTACACAGTAGGCACAATAGATGCATCTTGAAGCATCTATTATATAATCTATTACTATCATTTTGTTTTCTCTTTTTTCTCTTTTAATATAAATACATCTTGATGGACAAACAGTTGTACATCTCATACAGCCGATGCATTTGTCAGCCTCAGTAAATGGATCCTTTACAAGAGCATGCCTACCTCTAAAACCCTCATAAACTTTTCTTTTTTCAAAGGGATACTGAATTGTTACAGACTTGCTAAAAAGCATTTTCAAAGTTAATGAAAGCCCTTTAAATATCTCAACTAAGAAAATCTTATTTATAATTTCTTTTAATCTCATTAAATCTGTCATGAATAATACTTAAAAATTGAAGTAACTATAATGTTTAACAAAGCTAAAGGAATTAAGACCTTCCATCCAATTGCCATAAGCTGATCGTATCTGTACCTTGGAAGAGTGCCTCTTAACCAGAAAAACAAAAACATATGAAAATAAACTTTTAGAAGAAACCATACAATACCAGGTATAGCTTCCAATATTGGTAAAGCCTTTATCAAAAAAGGAGGAATTGTCCATCCTCCCCAAAAACATATAGTGGCCAAGGAGGACATACAAAACATAGCGAGATATTCAGCAAGATAAAAAAGAGCAAACCTTATTCCTGAATACTCAACAAAATATCCTGCCACAAGTTCTGTTTCTGCCTCTGGTAAATCAAAGGGAAGTCTATTTGTCTCAGCCAGCATAGCAACTATAAAGACAAAATATCCAATTATCTGAGGGAATAAAAACATTCCAAGTGGATATTCAGCCTGTTTTTTAACTATCTCTGTAAGATTAAAAGACTCAGCCATTAGAATAACTCCCACAAGACTCATAGCAAGAGCTACTTCATAGCTTATCATCTGAGCAGCTGATCTCAATCCACCAAGAAAAGCATATTTAGAGTTTGATGACCATCCAGCAAAAATTATTCCATAAATTCCTATTCCAGCAATACCAAGAACATATAAAATACCCACGTGAATATCTGAAATAACCCAGCTGTCTGAAACTGGAATAACTGCAAAGGTGCTTAAAGCTGCTGTCAAACTTATTAATGGAGCTATTATAAAAATCCTTCTGTCTACATTTGATGGAACTATATCCTCTTTGAATATAAGTTTTACTACATCTGCAATAGGCTGAAGTATACCATGATATCCAACAACCATTGGTCCAAGTCTTAATTGAATATGTGCTATTATTTTTCTTTCTGCATAAGTAGCATAAGCAACATGGAGCATAAGAATTCCAAAATAAATTAATGTTTTTACTGTTGTAATAAAAATAATACTAAGTGTTTCCATCATCTATCACATTCACCTAATACAATATCTATTGAACCTATATTTGCAATTACATCGGCAATTAAAGAACCCTCACAAAGTCTTGGTAAAGCTCCTGCATGAACAAAGGATGGAGCTCTAATCCTCATTCTATAAGGCTTTGCAGAATCATCACACACTATATAAAAACCAAGCTCGCCTCTTGGTGCCTCAACTGAGGCATAAACATCAGTAAACTTGGTTATAAACTCTTCAATATTTTTGTCTTCAATATATATCTCAAATTTTATATCTCTTTTGTCTATCTTAAGAGGTGAAGCTGGCATCCTTATTTTTGGTGCATTTTCAGCAAGTATTGAACCTTCAGGTAGTTTTTCAATGCATTGTTTAATGATTTTTGCTGACTGTCTAAACTCAAGCATTCTACATTTATACCTGTCATATATATCACCATTTTTGCCAACTGGTACATCAAACTCTACTTTATCGTAAGCATCATAGGGGAAAAACTTACGAACATCGTAGTATACTCCTGAACCTCTTAGTGTTGGTCCAGTAAGTCCCCAATTAATAGCTTCCTCTGCAGTAATAACTCCAACTCCTTTTGTTCTTTTTAGCCATACCCTATTACGATCTATTAATGTCTCATACTCTTCAACTTTTTTTGGAAACTCATCCATAAACTTATAGGTTTTATCGAGAAATTCATTATTTACATCACATCTTACTCCTCCAATTCTTGGATAACTAACTGTTAATCTTGCACCAGTTACCATCTCAAACAACTCAAGTATGTATTCTCTGTCTCTCATAGCATAAAGAAAAACAGTCATTGCACCTATATCAAGAGCATGAGTAGCAATCCATATAAGATGACTACATATTCTTGCCATTTCAGACATCATAGTTCTTATAAATTTTGCTCTTTCAGGAACCTCTATCCCCATAAGCTTCTCTACTGCAATACAAAAACCAACATTGTTAATCATGCTTGAAAGATAATCTAATCTATCTGTAAGAGGAAGCACTTGAACATAGGTTAAATCTTCTGATAGCTTTTCTACTCCTCTATGAAGATAGCCGACATATGGAGTACACTTCTTTATTACCTCTCCCTCAACCTCAAGAACAAGTCTTAAAACACCATGTGTGGCAGGATGTTGAGGTCCCATATTTATTAAAAGCTCCCTTGTGGTTTCAGTTTTCATCTTCTCTCCAAATCTTTGCTGCTTCCTTTAGTTGTCTATAAGTTTCCCACTCTTTTTCCTTTAGATCACTCTGAACAGGATAGTCCTTTCTAAGAGGATATCCATTCCAGTCCTCTGGCATAAGAATTCTTCTTAAATCAGGATGTCCGACAAATTCAATTCCAAACATATCAAAACACTCCCTCTCAAACCATTCTGCTGTTCTCCATAGATCTGCTACAGAACTAATGTAGCACTCCTTTTGTTTTACTTGAGCTTTAACTCTTATTCTATGTTTATGTTTTATTGACATAAGATGATAAACAACATCAAAGCGGGGTTCTCTAAATCCAAGGTAGTCAACAGCTGTTAAATCTATAAGGTAGTCAAAATCAAGGGAAGGATTATTTTTTAAATAAGCTAATATTTCCTTTATTTTTTCTTTCCTTACTGTAATATCACATTCATCCCTAAAACATCTGTACCATAAAACTTCCTGTGGAAAATTATTTTTTATTATCTTCACTATTTCTAAAGGATCCATCTTTGTCCTTTATTCTGAGATTTGATTTATTTTTAATTTTTTCCTGAAGTTTAATAATTCCTTCTATTAAAGCTTCAGGCCTTGGAGGACACCCTGGAATGTAAACATCAACAGGTAGTATTTCATCAACTCCTTGAACTGTGCTATAAGTGTTGAAGATTCCACCACTACATGCACAGCTTCCCATTGCAATTACATATCTTGGTTCAGGCATCTGATGATAAAGATTAACCAATACTGGAGCCATTTTTTTCGTTACAGTTCCTGCCACAATCATAACATCCGAATGTCTTGGAGATGCTCTAAAAATTATACCAAATCTGTCAAGGTCATAATGAGACGCACCTGTTGCCATCATTTCAATAGCACAACAGGCAAGTCCAAAAGTAAGAGGCCAAAGAGAACAACGTCTTCCCCAACTTGCTATTTTGTCTATTGTAGTTATAATTGTATTTGCTCCCGGCAATATCTTTATATCTTTTTCAACTTCTATTGGTTCTGTTATATCACTAAAGACTTTGATCAAAGTTTCCAATTCAGTCTTTCCTCCAATTAAAGATATTTTTCCCAACAGCATAAATATATCCAATTAAAAGTATAAAAATAAAAAGATACATCTCTAACAAAGCGTAAAAGCCAATTTTCTTATAAACAATAGCCCAAGGATATAAGAATACAGTTTCTATATCAAATATCAAGAAGGCAATAGCCACGATATAGAACTTTACATTAAATCTTTCCCATGTATCTGTTGTTGATGGAATGCCACATTCATAAGGAGTAAGCTTTAAAGGATAGGGTTTTTTAGGTCTTAAAATCTTACTTAAAAATAACATTGAAAAACCAATTAGGAAAGAAAAAACTATGACTAAAAAGACTGGCAAGTATTTGTCTCTCAATAAGGTTTCTGGCACCATCTTGCTCCTAAAGACAATATATATAGTTAATTAAAATAACAAATTTTTAGAAATTATTAAAAGAGGAATTTAAAAAAAGAGTGCTATTTCATGTTTGTTAGCATAAAATAGCACTCCCTTTTTCAGTCTATTTATTTTCTTCTTTTGGTGCTGTAATCTGTTCTTCCTTTAATAGACGTTCCCAGTTGCTGTCTACCATTTCTTGAATTTGTTCAATTAATTTTTCTCTTCCTGGCTCAAAAAGATGTTTAAATCTGCCTTGCGCTTTTAGAAACTCAACGACTGGTTTTTTCTCCCTTGGCTTATATGTTATACGAGTAACTCCATTTTCTACTTCATAAAGTGGCCAAAAACATGTTTCAACAGCTAAACGGCTCAACAATATGGCATCATCGGTTCTACTTCTCCATCCACGATTACAGGGAGTAAATATATTCATAAATTTTGGACCTGGAGTCTCAATTGCCTTTCTTACCTTTTTCATTAAATCGGGCCAATGACTTGGTGCTGCCTGAGCTACATAAGGAAGATTATGAGCTGCCATAATTCTTGTTAAATCTTTTCTTTGTTGAGGTTTACCTGGAATTACTTCTCCAGCTGGACATGTGGTTGTATCAGCAAATGTTGGTGTAGCTCCAGACCTTTGTATTCCAGTATTCATGTATGCACCATTGTCATAACATATATAAAGCATATCATGACCACGTTCCATAGCACCAGAAAGACTCTGAAAACCTATATCATAGGTTCCACCATCACCACAAATAGCAATAAATTTTATTTCCTCATTAATCTTACCCTGTTTTTTTAGCACTTTATACATTGCTTCAATACCAGAAAGAGTTGCTGCTGCATTTTCAAAGGCACTGTGTATCCATGGAACATTCCATGAAGTATAAACTGAAATACATGATGAAACCTCAAGACATCCTGTAGATGATGCAACAACAACTGGATAGTCACAAGCTGCAAGAAGAATCATCTTTACTACTGTTGGTGCAGCACAACCAGCACAAAGACGATGACCTGCTGTAAATCTTACCTCTTTTTTAGATAGTTCTTTTAAGTTAAGTGGTGTTGCCATCTTACTCCCTCACTCCAATGTATTCTTTCAATATTTCTATTTTTCCTGTTTCTGCAATTTTTATTAACTCATCAATAACCTGGGATGCATGTTCTGGCATGTAGTCTCTTCCTCCAAGTCCATATATTCTATTTATAAGAAGAGGTTTCTGAGAGTAGTTATACAAACTTGCTGCAATATCAAGATAAAGAGGACCAAAAGAACCACCAAAAGCATCTGCCCTGTCAAGAACACATACTGCTTTAAGATTCTTAAGAGCATTACCTATCTCTTCATAAGGAAAAGGTCTAAATAGTCTTGGTTTTAAAAGTCCTACCTTAACTCCTTTGTCTCTATACTCATCAATTACATCCTTTGTTGTTCCTGCTGCAGAGTTTAGTATTACTATTCCTATCTCTGCATCATCAAGTCTATAAGCTTCAAAAAGTCCATATCTTCTTCCCGATATTTTTTCAAACTCCTCTGCCACTTCAAGAACCACTCTTGGAACATTTTTATAAACTTCAGAATGAGCTTTTCTTACTTCATGATATAGGTCAGGAAGAATTAAAGGTCCATAACTCTTAGGATTCTTAATATCTAAAAGAGGATAAAGCGGTTTATATTCACCCACAAAGTTTTTAACCACTTCATCATCAAGATACTCAATTCTTTCTATTGAATGACTTATTATAAAACCGTCATAGCACACCATTACAGGAAGTCTAATATCCATATTCTCTGCAATTTTAAATGCCTGAATTGCATTATCATATGCTTCCTGAGCATTTTCACTCCAAAGTTGAATCCAACCACTGTCTCTTGCTCCCATAGCATCTGAATGATCACAATGAATGTTTATAGGAGATGAAAGAGCTCTGTTTACAACAGCCATAATAATTGGAAGTCTAAATCCAGCTGCAATAAAAAGAGTCTCCCACATTAATGCAAGTCCCTGAGAAGATGTGGCTGTTGCTACTCTTCCACCAGCTGCTGCTGCACCAATGCAAGCACTCATTGCAGAGTGTTCGCTCTCAACAAGTATTAACTCTGTTTTAACCTTTCCATCAGATACAAAAGAAGCAAATCTTTGCATAAGCTCTGTCTGAGGAGTAATTGGATAGGCTGCACATACATCTGGTTCTATCTGACGAAAGGCATTTGCTACTGCTTCATTTCCTGTCACTGCAACAACCTTTGTCATTATTTTACCTCCTCTTCCATTACAATTGCTTTATTACCTTTTTTGCCAGGGCATTCAAGAGCACAAAGCCCACAACCTTTACAGTAGTCATAGTCAAAATCCTCTCTTTTACCATCTTTTACCTTAACGGAGTTATCAGGACAGTAAAGCCAACAAAGAAGACATTGTATACAGTTTTCTTCAATCCATTTTGGTTTATATGCTGCTCTCCATGAACCAGTCTTAATCTTTAATGAACTTCCTGGCTCTAAAATGACCATTCCTGGTGGTATTTGTTTCCATCCAATCATCCTTCTTTCACCTCCTCATAACCTCTTTTTACTGCAAGAAGATTGCCATCTATTATCTTTTGAGAAAACTTCTTACCAAAGCTCTTTTTTACATCTTCAAGAACTGTATCAAGGCTAACCAAACCTGTAACTCTACTGAGAGCACCAACCATAGGTGAGTTAGGCATTGGCCTACCAAAACATTCAATAGCTATCTTAGTAGCATCAACGGTGTAGACTTTTTGTGTAGGTTTTAGATTTAACTTCTTTCTTATTTCAGAAGGCTCCTTTGAAGTGTTGACTATGAATTTTGTATCATCCTTTGTTCCTTCTGTAACATCAATGCTGTCTATCAAAGTTGGATCAACCACTACTACCACATCTGGATGTGTAACAGGACAGTGCATTCTTAGTTCTTTTGAGCTTATTCTGTTGTATGCTCTAAGGGGTGCACCTGCTCTTTCAGGTCCGTATTCAGGAAAAGCCTGAACATATCTTCCCCCACTTAAACATGCATCTGCAAAAACCTTTGCCGCAGTTACAGTTCCCTGACCTCCTCTACCATGCCATCTTATCTCTACTTTTTCCATAAAACACCTCTCAGAAATAATTTTTTATTCAACTATTTTAACAAAAATAAAAACTTTATTGCGATACAATTACTATTTGATTTTGTGATGGTATTTATAAGACAAATAAATCAAAAGTAAAATTACTCCAACTAAAACTAAAAAACCTACTATATACTTCATATACCAAACGCCTTTTTGTACACTTTCTAAGAATTTGCCCCCTACATATCCTGCTGTAACCATAATAGAAAGAACAACTGCTGAGCCAAATAGATCAATCACTAAAAATTTTGTAATTGAAACCCTTGTAATTCCAGAAAGTAAAAAAACTTGTGTTCTAAAACCCACTAAAAGTCTCCCAAGTAACATTATAAGCGTGCTATGTCTTCTGAATTTCTCTTCAATTATTAAGAATTTACTTGGAGATATAATTTTCTCAAATTTTGGGCTAGTTACTATTTTTCTTCCAAACTTTCTTCCAGCCCAATAAAGCATAAAATCAGAAAGGATAAGTCCAACATAGGAAATTAAGACTGCAGGAACAGGTTTAATAATACCAACTGATATCATTACTCCACAAGCAATAAGAACTAAATCTTCAGGAAAAAAGGGAACACCTAAGCCTCCAAGGATTAATAAAAAAAACAAGCCAAAATAGGAGAATTGTTCTATAATTGGAGTATAAGAATTCATTTTATATATGAAAAAACGGAGAGGCAGGGATTCGAACCCTGGGTGGAGCTTTTGGCTCCACAACCGCTTAGCAGGCGGCTGCCTTCGACCAACTCGGCCACCTCTCCAAGTCTTCTTAATAATAGCATTCTTTATCTTAATCTTGCAAGATAACTACTTTTAAGTTGATCCAAAATATTAAGAAGTCTCTCACTATTTTTCTTAGCTTCTTCAAAAAGTTTCTTTGCCCTTTCGTAGTCTCCTGCGTTATATGCTAAAATTACATCCTTAGCAAGACTGTGAGAGGTTCTATGGATATCCTCAAACTCTTTAAAACCTGATAAATCTTTGAATTTCTGTCCTTCTTCACTGTAATACCACTTACCTACTCCACAAGCACGATAATCTCCTAAGCGTTCTGGATCAAGTCTATCTATTCCCTTTATATGAGCATGGACTCTTATCATTAGACGTTCATGATCTCCTTTGAATATATCAAAAAGCATCTCCTGGGTCTTTTTGGTTTTTACAACTGTAGCTGTATGTCTTAAATCTGAAGAAATATGAAGAATTGCATATGAATCTTTGGCTATTATGTCTGCCATTTTTTCAATCTCCGATGCTATCTTGGCAGTTTCTTCAATATTTCTTGTAATTTCTTCACTTGCTGCAGACTGTTCTTCAACTGCTGTTGCTATCTGGGTTATCTGATCTTTCAACTTTGTAACAGATGAAACTATTTCTGTTAAGGCATTACCGATGCTTTTTACAGCCTCTGTTACTTCTGTGACTTCTTTCAGTTCCCTTTTCATTGACTGAGCTGTATCTGAGGTTTCTTTTTGAATCATATTGATTTTACTTGCAATTTCTTCAGTAGAACGAATGGTTCTTTCTGCTAATTTACGTACTTCATCAGCAACAACCGCAAAGCCACGTCCTTGTTCTCCTGCTCTTGCTGCCTCTATTGCTGCATTTAAGGCAAGAAGATTCGTTTGATCAGCAATATCTTTAATAACAGTAACAATCTCTCCTATCTCAGAAGCAGAGCTGTTAAGTTTTTCTATCATTTTGCCAAGTTCATTTGTTGTTTGATAGACGATGTTAACTTTTGCCACAGCATCCTCAGAGATGTTCTTTCCTTTTTTAGCAATCTCCATAGTTTCCTGTGCAGTTTCAGAAGCCTTTGAAGCATTAGTTGCTATATCAGTTATTGTTTGTGTCATCTCTTCTGAAGCAGTTGCAATCTGGTTTGCCTGCTGAGACTGCTTTTTTACTCCCTCTATGGTTTCATCTATCGCTCTATTACATTTATCAACTGTTTCAGCAAGCTTTTGTGAATACTCTAAGGATTTATCAGTAAGATTTATAAATGTCTGAAGAACCTTATCAATACTTACTGCAAGTCTTCCAACAATATCTACCCTATCCTTAAATTCAACACTTACAGTTAAGTCTCCGTCAGCTATCTTTTGAAGTGTCTGAGCAAGAAGATTAATGGGTTTATGTGTAATCATATAAGTTATATAAACAATGGTAGATGCTGCAATAATACCTAAAAAACCAAGTACAACAAAAATAAGTTGAAGAATTCTTACCTTTTCCATTACTTCCTTTGGAACTTCCTTAGCACCAAAATAAACTGATGCATCATATGCAATCTTGTAGGCTCCATAACCAGTAACAATAATTGTTGCAATAACACCAAAAGAAATAGCTAAAGCTAAAGGAATAACCATCTTCCAACGAAGTTTTACCCTTTTGTCAAGTTCAATCAACAAATTTTTCATTTCCCCACCCCCAAAAGAATTATACTTTAAACCTAAAAGTTATTATATCTCCATCTTTTACTTCATATTCTTTTCCTTCAACTCTTAAAATACCCTTTTGTTTAGCAAGATTTACATCACCATTTAATGAAATAAAATCATCATAACATAAAACTTCTGCCCTTATAAATCCTCTTTGAATATCAGAGTGAATCTTACCTGCTGCCTGTAAAGCCTTTGTTCCTTTTTTTATACTCCAGGCTCTTACTTCTTGGTTTAATATTGTAAAAAAAGATATATAATCAAGAATCTCGTAAGCTTTTCTTATTATCTTTTTACTTACAGGTTCATCTATCTGCATAGCATTAAGAAAGCTAAAGATTTCCTCTTCAGGAAGCTGCATAATTTCACTTTCCAAAACACCACATATTGTTAAAAAATCTGTATTTTTAAATTTTTTTTCATTAAAGGATTTTTCATCTACATTTATGATCCCAAAAGCAGGTTTCAAAGTTATAAAGTTTAAATGTCTTATTTGTTTTATTTGTTCTTCTTTAAGTTGAGTTTTTCTTAAAGGGTGACCACTTTCTAATTGTTCCTTCAAAAACTCTAAAACCTCCATTTCCTTGTCATTTATCTTTTGCCCCTTTTTTCTCTGTTCAGCCATTCTTTCAATTCGTTTAATTATGAGTTCCAAATCGATCATTATAAACTCATATTCAAGTTCATTGAAATCTCTTTGAGGATCAATTGTATCAAACTGATAGGGAACAGATAAATCTTCAAAGCCTCGCAAGATATATATTAGAGCATCAGCATCCATTATTTCCTTTATAACTTTTGTATTATGGGAAGGATTGTCTTTGATTAGTCCTGCTGTATCCAAACACTCAATCTGAGCAAAAGTTGTCTTTTTAGGCTTTACCAACTCACTTATTTTTCTTAATCTAAAATCCTCAACCTGAAGTACTCCCTTATGAACTTTATCAGCAGGTGTAGGATATAAAGAAGTTTCAACTTTCTGATGAGTCAATGCATTGAAAATAGTTGTCTTGCCTGAGTTAAAAAAACCTGTCAAAGCAATCTTCATATCTTTCCTTCCATAAAGTTTTTAACAACCACAATAGCTTGATGAATTCTTTGAAGTTTAGTATTTCTCTTTCTTATAAGTAAAGGCTCATTAAATGGAAAAGGCTCTGATCTTATCTGCCTTTGTTTCTTTATTAATGTCTCATGAAGTTCTTTAAGGTCTTTCATAGCAAATTTCTTTAAAAATAAGGGATTTACCGTAATAAATCCTTCTGCAATATCAGAAACAATAGCTGAAAGTGATTTACTCCTTCCCTCCATTATTCTTTCCTTTTCTGTTTAATAAAACAGAAATCCATATTCCGATCTCATAAAGTATAATCATTGGAACTGCCATAAGTGTCTGATTGAATGCATCTGGAGTAGGTGTTATAATTGCTGCAGCTACAAAAGCAAGAACTATTGCTAATTTTCTATATTTTTTCAGTGTTTGAGGAGTTATAAGACCCATCCTTGTTGCAATTATAATTAAAATCGGCAGTTCAAATACTAATCCAAAGGCAATAAGAAACTTTAGCAAGAAATCTATGTAAAGCCCCACTGAAAGCATAGGCATTAAAAAATCTCCAACTTTGTAGTTAAGTAAAAAATCCATAGCAAAAGGAAGAACTATAAGATAACAGAAAGTAACCCCAGCTAAAAAAAGAGCTGTAGCAGTTAGAACAAAGGGCAGAACATATTTCTTTTCATGCGGATAAAGTCCAGGAGAGATAAATCGCCAAAGTTCATAAAAAATTATAGGAATCGTAAGAATAAATCCTGTTACAAGAGCAATCTTCATATTCATCCAGAATGCTTCAGCCGGACCTAAAAATACAAGTTTTGTATTTTGAAGCTTTGGGTCATGAATGAACACTATTCCTTCTTTTAATGAAAGTTGAGGAGTATAGTTAATCGGGAAAAGTAAAAGCTTAAAAATATAATCAGAAAAGGAAAATGTGAATACAAAGGCTATTAATAAAGCTACAAGACATACTAAAATTCTCTTTCTTAACTCTGAAAGATGTTCTATTATAGACATTTTTTGTTCTTGCATTCATTATTACTCCTTCTTTTCAATCTCTCTTTTAGCAATGTTTTCAATATGTTTATCTATTCTTAAATCAGAAAGCTGAGGCATTTCTCTAAAAAGCTCTTCTTTTAGTTTTAGGGGATCTTTTATATCCTTCTTAATATCTTCAACAGTCTCTCTGACTTCGTTTATCTCCCTTTCCATTTCAGCTTTTGCTCCCTGAAAAGCTCTTTTTATCTCATTTATAGTTTTTCCAAGAGTATAACCTAATTCAGGAAGTTTTTTAGGACCATATACTAAAAGGGCTATAATGAATATTACAATAAGCTCCTGTAGACCCAAATCAAACATGAAATCATTATAACATTAATCCGTATCTTTTACAATTCCTTTAAAATAAGGTTTCTCTCCAGGTAAAACCAAACTAATTCCAAACATAAATCTAAAATCGGGACTATTATTTTTTATATCAAAACCTGTACTAACATTAGTATAAGAAAAATCCGTTACCCTAACTCTGTAACCCAATCGCCATTCAATTAGGTCTATTTTATTCTTGTCAATTGCTTTTCTTCCAATAATTTCAAGAAGAATTATAGAATTATAGCTAACTCTAAGTTCTGAGCCAATATTTAAATTCCAAATTTCCTTAAGTCCCTCTTTACTTGGTTTAAAATAAATTAGATTTCCATGAGCCTTTACAGGTCCAACTTTCTTTGTAACAATGAAAGCTCCACCAAATCCTCCCTCTGTTGTAAATTCATCATTTCCTAAAGGACCTGAAACATAAAGCATATAGGCAAATGCTGGCAAATAGGTTGTTTCATTAATTACTCTGTGTTTAAATCCAAAATTAATATCCTCTGCCCCATTACTATTTAGTGAGTTATTATAGGAGAGATTGTAGGGAAAGTTTCCTAAAATTTCTACGTTATTAGTTAATCCATATGAGATATTCAGATTTGTTCTTTTTATATCCGGATCACTTGCAACTTCAAAGCTGAAATCAATTGCCACCTGGTTTTGTCTTGGAGATTCTGCAGAAAAAGTAGATATCACCGAAAATGGAGCTGTTGGAGAAAATCCTTTTTTATCAAAGGCATAACTATTCGAACTCAAAACAAAAATAAAAATCACGAAAAATACTGTCTTTTTCATTAAAAAAAGAATATCAAAAAAAACAAAATCTGTCAATTTTTTGTAGATTCTGATAAAATTTTTTTATGGATATTCATCAACTAAGAATCTTTATCTCTGTATTCAAAAATAAAAGCTTCTCAAAAGCCGCTAAGGAACTTTTTCTAACTCAACCAACAATAAGTGAACATATAAAAGCTCTTGAGGAAGAATTAAACTGCATACTCTTTGACAGATTTGGCAAAATTATCATTCCTACAAAAGAAGCGGAAATACTTTATCAAAATGCCCAAGAGATTATAGAAAAACTTGAGGAACTGAAAGATACTTTACAAAAAATAAAATCTAAACCTTCAGGAAATCTTCATATTGCAGCAAGCAGTATTCCAGGAACATATATTCTTCCTAAGTTGATTGCCTCTTTTAAGAGTAATTATCCTGAAATATCAATTCAAATAGATATCTCAGACTCAAACTCAGTCATAGAAAGTCTTATTTCAGGAAAAATTTTACTGGGAGTAGTAGGAACAAAACTCCACGAATCAAAGATTGAGTATCTTCCATTTATGGATGATGAACTTGTAATTGTCAGTCCTAATTCTATTGAAGAATCCTATATAGAACCTGAAGAAATTTTGAAATATCCATTTATAACAAGAGAGGAAGGCTCTGGAACAAGAAAAGAGATGGAAAAGTGGCTTAGGGAGATGGGATTAGACATACAAAAGCTTAACATAGTCTGCACATTAAGCAGTACTGATGCTGTAAAGGAAGCAATAAAGAATGAATTGGGAATTTCTATTCTTTCAATTCATTCAATTAGAGATGAACTTGAATACAAAAAGATAAAGATAATAAGAATAAAAAATTACAGGATGCACAGAACTTTTTATGTAGCTACTCACACAATGCGAACTCTACCATATATATACAAAATTTTTTATGAGTTTTTAAAGAAAAAAGCATTCAGTTTATAATACTATCAAGTGCTTCATAAGAAAAACCCACTATTCTTTTGCCATTAAAAGAAATAAAGGAAGGTGTGCTATTTATATTAATCTTTTTCATCAGAGTAATTGTATCTTGTATTTTTTTAGCTCCCTCACTGCATAGCTGTCCTGTCCATTTTGAGTTAAGATAATCATCGTATTTCATTCCTGAACATACTGCTTTTATTGATTTCTCCTTTGCTTGAGGATGAATTCTCTCCAGAGGAAAAAGTATAACCTTTACTTCAACTTTTCTTAAGTCTGCCCATTTTTTCACTTCTCCTTTTGCTTTCTCACAAAATGGACAGTCTGGATCTGTAATCATATAAATATATTTACTGGCACCATCAGGTTTATATGAAAAGACCACTACCTTTTCAATTTCAGACTGAAAACTTTTAAAAAATTTCTCATGAAGTCTATCCAATGTTGCTTTACTTAAAAACATGCCATTTTGATATATATCTCCAAATATGAAAGTTTTTCCATCTGGAAAAGAATAAAAAATGTTAATTTCTCCTCCCTTTTGAATTACAATCTGACAGAGATTAGTTCCTTTAATCTCATTCTTTTCAACTATGCTATCAAAATTAATCTTTAAATTTTCCTTTAAACTTTTTTCGTTTATATCTGAACACGGAGTAGTGGAAACACTACAAGAAAACAAAATAATAAACATAAATACTAAGGCTAAATTTTTCATTTTGCCTCCTCGGTATTTTCAATTAGTCTAAAAACAAATCTTTAAAAAAATCAAGAAATCACTCAATAGATGCCTTAAATCTGTTAAAATTAACAAATGGACATTGTTAAAAAGGTAAAACACACAATAGAAAAATATAATATGCTTTCTATTGGAGACCATGTTCTCGTTGGAGTATCAGGTGGACCTGACTCTGTCTGCCTTCTTCACATCTTAAACATGCTTAAAACTTCATATAAATTAAAAATTTCAGCAGCATATATTGATCATGGATTAAGACCTGATGACATTCCAAGAGAAATTGAATTTTGTAAAAAACTATGTGAATCTCTTGATGTGGCTTTTTATACAAAATCAGTAGAAGTAAAAGAGTTGGCTCAAAAGGAAAAAATAAGCATCCAAGAGGCAGCAAGAATTCTTAGATATGCAGCATTAGAACAGATAGGTATCACTATTAATGCTCATAAAATCGCAGTTGCTCATAACCTTGATGATCAGGCAGAGACAGTTATAATGAGACTTTTAAGAGGTGCTGGACCTGCTGGATTAAGCGGAATTCATCCAGTAAGAAAAAAAATAATAAGACCTCTTATTGAAACTGAAAGGAAAGAAATAGAGGAATTTCTTTTGGCAAAAAATATTCCATATCTTATTGATCCATCAAATGAAAGTTTGAAATATTTAAGAAACAAGATAAGAAAAACATTGATGCCAATTATAAAAAGCATTTCTCCAGAGGCTACAAAAATTATTTCTAAGACCGCTGATATATTAAGAGAAGAAAATGACTATATAAATGTAACAGTAACAAAAACCTTAATGCGACTTATGAGCAGAAAAACTGACAATACAGTAGAGCTTTTTTGCAATCCGATGGAACTACTAAATATTGTTATTCTAAGAAGAGCTTTGAGATTTGCAATTGACAGTGTTAGAGACCTAAGAGGCTTAAGTTTTGACCATATAGAAGACATTATAAGACTTATAAAAAACGGTAAACCAGGCGACAGATTATATCTTCCAAAGGGCATTAGAGTTATAAAGGGATACTCAACTCTAATAATAACAGCAGAGCCTCCAAAAAGGCTTTCTACCTATGAAATAACGAAGCCACAAGATATATATCTTAAAGAGTCTTCTACTTTTTTAAGTTTAAAAGAAGTAAAAAGGGAAGAGATTCAAGACTTTGGAAATGGAAAAACTCTAATCTATGTTGATATGGATAAAATTAAATTTCCATTGATTATAAGAGCAAGAAAGCCAGGAGACTACTTTTATCCCTTTGGTTTTGGCAAAAGAAAAAAACTTCAAGATTTCTTTGTTGATGAAAAAGTTCCAAGAGACGAAAGAGATATTATTCCAATAATTGAAAGTGATGGAAATATAGTATGTATTGTAGGATACCGACTTGACGACAGATTCAAAATTGATGATAATACAAAAAGATGTTTAGAGATAAAAGTTACCCCAAAGTTATAACTATTTTATTTATTACTTTTTTTATTTTATCTTTGAGTAGACAATCTCCATGTCAAGAAACCTTCTTTACACTAATTAAAACCAAAATGGATACAATATATCAGAAATTTTCAAATTCTTTAATACCTCTTCAAGAAGGAGTAGCTGTTTCAATAGATAAAAACTATGCAATAGTGCCAGCAAAAGTTGTTGAAAAAGCTCAAAATATCTCCGTAGTAGCCTTAGATTCAAAGTTAAATCTTGCAGTAATCAAACTAAATAGAGAATTTAACCCTGTTGTCTTTGAAATCTCAAAAACAAAAGATGAAGTATTTTTTCTTTTTACAATTATTGATGAACCTTCTTTATTAATAGTCAAAGGAAAATTTAAAGACAATAAAGTAGAACTTCAAGGCAAACAGCCTCTGGGTTCACTTCTAATTTCTCTTGATTTAACACCTTTAGGAGTTGTTACAGAAAGTGGGAGTATTTCAGAAGCATTGTTAATTAAACCATTTTCTTCAGAAATCAATAAATTAATAAGAAGAAAAACAGGTTGGTTAGGACTTCAAGGGCAAACAATTACTGCTGAACTTGGTAAAATAATCTCTGTTTCTGAAGGAGTAATTATTACAAATATATATGAAGGAGGGCCAGCAGATAAAGCCAAACTAAAAAGAGGAGATATAATAGTTGAAGCAGACAATATCAAGATAAGACAATTGAAAGATCTGCAAAATATTATCTCAACAAAGTTTGCAGGTGACTCTATAAACTTAGAAGTATTAAGAGATGGTATAAGAAAAACTTATTTATTGGTCCTTGAAGAGCCTCCAGAAAACTTTATTCAAAAAAGAACTTATCATATTTCACCAATAAAAGGTGTTGAAATCATAGAAATTCCTGAAAATGTAAAAGCAAGAATAAAGAAATCTATAAATGGGGTATTTGTTAAAAAAGTCAGTGAAAACAGTCCAGCCTTAGGAATCCTAAAGGAAGAAGATATAATAGTTGAGATAAATAAAAAGTCTATAAACAGTTATAAAGATTTTAACGAGATAATTCAACAGATAGGGAATAACGACTTACTCATTCTTGTTTACAGACAGGACAGTTTTCAATATGTAATAATACCTGGACAAAAATCTCGTTAGAAACAGTCATTCCTTTATCAGTCAATCTAACTTTATTGCCTGAAAGTATTATTAATTGCTCTTGTTCAAAAATTTTGAGAAAATCAATCAAGCATTTTTTTTCTAAAATAATTCCATCTTTCATTCTTAATCCAAGAAAAATTTTTTCTTTTAACTTTTCAATATTATCAACAGAATAATCATAGATCCATCCGGATTTACCATTTAATAAACTTTTTGCATAAGAGATTAAATCTGAAGGATTGTGAAATCTTTTATTATCAATGAATGAATGGGCTGAAGGACCTAAACCAAGATATGGCATTCTTACCCAATAAAAAATATTATGTCTGCATTGAAATCCATCCTTAGCAAAATTTGATATCTCATATTTATTGAATTCCATACTTTCAAGAAACTCTGTTGCAAAATAATACATAGCTATAACTTCATCTTCAGATGGAAGAGAAAATCTCTTAGATTTTAACTCATTTTCAAGTTGAGTATTATGTTCTACTGATAGTTCATATAGTGAAATATGCACTACATTTATATTTACTGCTTTATTCAAAGTTTCATACCAACTTTTTAATGTCTGAAAAGGAATTCCATATATTAAGTCAATTGAGATGTTTCTGAAACCTTGATTTAAGGCAAGCTCAACTGTCTTAACAGCATCTTTTGAGTTGTGAATTCTTCCTAAAAAAAGTAGTTCTTTATCATTAAAGGACTGCACTCCAATGCTTAACCTATTTACTCCAAAATCTCTCATTAAGCAAAGCTTTTGCATATTAATAGTTTTTGGATTTATTTCAATTGAAAACTCTAAATCATAAGCTGTTTTAAAGTTTTTTCTTAAACTTGAAAGGATTCTCTCTAAGCCTTGAATACTTAAACAAGAAGGAGTGCCTCCACCTATATATATTGTCTCAACAATATGGGGAATCTCCTTTACAATCTCTATTTCTTTTAATAATGCCTTAATATAAAGCCTTTCTATATCCTCATTATATGGAAGTGAATAAAAACTGCAGTATTTACATTTTTTAATACATAAAGGCACATGAACATAAAGAGATGAAAAAAACATGCCCATACTTTATAATAACCCAGATGGGATTTATTGAAAAAATATTAATGCCTTGTCTTGATTGGATTCAGATTGAAGTTTCAAGCCTTTGTAATGCCTCATGTTTTTACTGTCCCCATACAACATACAAAAAAACATGGAAAGGAAAAAATTTGAGTTTTTTTGAATTTTCTTTTCTTATACCCTATCTTAAAAAGGTTAAACTTGTCTATCTTCAAGGATGGGGTGAACCTTTTTGTAATCCAGATTTTTTTAGGTTTGTTGAAATTGCTAAAAAATATGGATGTAAGGTAGGAACAACAACAAATGGAATGCTAATAGAAAAATCCCATATAGAAAAGATAGTTGACATGCAAATTGACATAATTGCTTTCTCACTTACAGGAATTAAAAAAAATAATATCTTACGTACAGGAACAAATATTGATCAAGTTCTTAAGGTCATTGAAAAACTAAATGAGGAAAAAATAAAAAAAAGAACCTTTAATCCTCAAA
Organism: Thermodesulfovibrio sp.; assembly: GCA_039630505.1. Classification (GTDB taxonomy): domain Bacteria; phylum Nitrospirota; class Thermodesulfovibrionia; order Thermodesulfovibrionales; family Thermodesulfovibrionaceae; genus Thermodesulfovibrio. The sequence goes on along the minus strand of JBCNUV010000028.1, from coordinate 49,165 downwards.
TTCACATTGCCTATATGCTTCTTAAATCAAATATTGATGAATTAAATGAGATTCCCGAATTTTTTAGCACCAGAGGAATAAACCATGTCATAGTAAGTCTTCTTGATTTTATCCCTAATAAATTTCTTGAAAAAGAATCCCTTACTCCAAAAACAGAAGAAGAGTTCAATTTATTAGAAAAATTAGCCTTAAATGTTATAAATAAAGGAAAAAAACTTAATTTAGAAATATCCTTTAATATTGCTCATCCGTTAAGAAAGGGCAAGATATGTTCTGAAAATCCTATCAAAGCAGTTTTTGTAAACTCGCTTGGATATGTCTGTCCGTGTGTATTTACAGGAATTTCAGCAGATGGATTCAATAGTATTTATTTTGGAAATATTACTGAGAAAGCCTTACCATTGATTTTAAGAAGTAAAAAATATAAAGAATTTAAGAAAAAGTTTCTTTCACATGATCCTTCCTTACCTTGTAACAGTTGTCCAAAAATTAGAATAGTAAAAATATAAAATTAAGGGGAAGACTTTAGTCCTCCCCTTTATCATGAAATTTACTCATTAGATTTTTTAGCAAGATATTTGATAAATGAAGAAGTAGTTGAACCTCCTCTTCCTACAAGCGTCCTTAATACAGAACCCCAAAATACGACAGACTCTGATATTCTTGGATTCTCTGCAAGTCTGTAAACCTTTGGTGACTCTGTAAGAGCGAATACTACTCCAAGGCCTCCAAGTTCTGTCTCTCCATATATTTTGAATTTTTTTGCTTTTGCTTCTTTAATTAATGCGTCTCTATCACCATATTTTATTGCATTAGTCTTACATGTTTTTGCACAGGCAGGAATAAGCCCTGCTTTAACTCTGTTTATACAGAAATGACATTTTGCAATCTTTCCTTTTCCACCTTGATCATATCTTGGAATATCAAAGGGACAAGCAGACTTACATGCATGACAAGCAATACATTTATTTTTGTCATAGTATACAATTCCTGTATTCTTTTCTTTAATCAAAGCACCAACTGGACATATTTGAACACAGGCTGGCTCTCCACAATGCATACATCTATGGCTTACAAAAAGCCATTTTATCCCTTTCTGATCAGCATACTCTATAAATTTAATTCTATTAAAGTTATTTCCATCTAAATCTGGTGGATTTTCATAACTTCCATTATTCTTTGTCTTAGTTGCAGGAAGTTGATTCCATTCTTTACATGCCACTTGACAAGCTCTGCATCCTATACATAAATCTGGAGTAATTAATAGTCCCTTGCGTGCCATGTTTTACCCTCCTATGCCTTCTCAATGTTTACCATAAAGGTTTTTGTCTCTGGAGTAAGAGTATTTGCATCTCCAATAGTTGGAGTAAGAATATTTGCACTATCACCACCTGAACCATCTTGGGGCCAACGCCATCCATAATGCCATGGTAGACCAACTACATGAATTGTCTGCCCAAGAACTTTAAATGGTTGAAGCCTTGGAGTAACAATAGCTATAGCCCAAACTTTTCCTCTTACAGATGAAACAATCACTTTATCTCCACTCTTAATACCCTTTTCCTTAGCAAGAATAGGATCAATCTCAACAAACATCTGAGGCTGCATCTCCATTAGCCAATCAGTATTTCTTGTCATTACTCCTGTCTGCCAGTGCTCTGTGACTCTATATGTAGTTGCTACATAGGGATATCTGGTATCACAGAATACAAAGACATCTTCCTCAGTACCAAATAATTTTACAGTTGGATTTATTCTATGCTTTTTGTATAAAGGATTAACCTGGAATGGACATTCAAGAGCCTCATAATGGGTTGGAAATGGTCCATCACTAATTCCGTTTCCAAATATTTTACCTACACCAAAAGGAAGCATTATAAACGGTAGTCTTCCTCCTTCCATAGCAAGCGGAGGTGCAGGTCCATCAGGAACATCACCAATCCACTTTTTCTCCTGAGGATCCCATTTTATAACTGCTCTCGTAGGATCCCAAGGATTTCCATTTAGATCCACACTTGCACGATTGTAAACAATTCTTCTATTTAATGGCCATGCCCATGCCCAGTTAGGGAAAAGTCCTAAACCGGTTGGATCTTCTTTTCCTCTTCTTTTCTTCATATTACCTGCATCAGTATGGCTCCCACAGTATATCCAGTTACCACAGGCAGTTGTTCCATCATCTCTTAGTAATACAAAGCTTGGAACTTGCTGTCCCTTTTTGTATGACTTCTTGTCAGCTGGATGTTCAGATATATCAGCAGTAAAATATCCATTAATTTCCTTCGAGATTTTCTCAATGTCCATTTGCTTTATTTTTCCATTTATATCCTTTTCACCATAATCCCAAGTAAGCTTAAGAATAGGATCTGGAAAGACTCCTTTTTCTTTTTCATAAAGTTTTCTTACTCTAAAGTACAGCTCATTTATAATTTCGGCATCAGGCATTGCCTTTCCAGGAGGATTTACAGCTTTGTATCTCCATTGAGAAATTCTTCCAGAGTTTGTTACACTTCCTTCTTTCTCAACTGATGCAGCACATGGAAGAAGAAAAACCTCAGTTTTTATTTGCTTGGGATCCATTCCTGGTCCACGCCAAAAAGATGCTGTCTCATTATCAAAGAGATTTACACATACAAGCCATTCAAGCTTTGAAAGTGCCTTTCTTACTTTTCCTGCATTTCCACTTGAACAGGCAGGATTCTGTCCCCATGCAAAAAATCCCTTTATTTTTCCATTATACATATCATCAAAAAGTGTTAGCCAAGAGTAGTCCTTACCATCTTCTCTTTTTGGTAAAAAGTGGAAGCAAAAATCATTTTCCTTTGTAGCATGATCACCATAAATTGCTTTAAGATAGCTTATTACATACTTAGGTCTATTTGATAGCCAATTAACACTCTTTGGTTCGGTTGTCTTAGGAGTATGTTTTTCAAGATATGTTTTAAGATCAACATCACTTGAAGTAGGAGTAGGATTATAACCTGGAAGAATATGATAAAGAAGTCCTTGATCTGTGGAACCTTGAACATTAGACTCACCTCTTAAGGCATTTACACCCCCACCTGCCATTCCTATATTTCCAAGTAGTAGTTGAACTATTGCAAAAGCTCTAACATTTTGTACACCTACGGTATGCTGAGTCCAACCCATTGCATAGCATACAGTAGCAACTTTGTCAGGCTTTCCTGTAGAAGCAATTATTTTATAACACTCCTCAACTTTGTCCTTTGGTGAACCGCATATGTTAGAGACTGTCTCTATTGTATACCTTGAGAAGTGTCTTTTAAGAAGCTGGAAAACAGTATGAGGATTCTGAAGAGTTGGATCTTTCTTTGGAATTCCCTTTTCATCAACCTGATACCTCCATGTAGAACGATCATACTTTCTTGTTTTCTCATCATATCCTGAGAATACTCCATCAAGATCATCAGGAAGTTTAAAATTAGGATCTACAAGAAATGATGCATCTGTATAGTTAACCACATAGTCTTTAAAGTAAAGATTATTGTCAATTATGTACTTAATTAAACCTCCAAGAAAGACTATATCAGAGCCAGGACGGATTGGAACATAAAGATCTGCCTTTGCTGCTGTTCTTGTAAATCTTGGATCTACAACCACAAGTTTAGCTCCTCTTTGTTCCTTTGCCTTCATTATCCATTTCATAGCAACTGGATGATTCTCAGCAGGATTAGCACCCATCACCAATATTACATCAGCATTTTTAAGATCATTGTATTGATTTGTCATTACTCCTCTACCAAACGACTCTCCCAGAGCCGGCACACTGGGAGCATGTCATATTCGCGCCTGATGCTCGATGTAAACAAGCCCCCATGAACGCATAAGCTTCTGAAGAATATAGCACTCCTCAAGATCTAAAGCTGCTGAACCAACATGAGCAATTGCTTCAACTCTGTTTACAATCTGACCTTTTTCATTTTTTGTTATAAAGTACTTATCTCTTGTTTTCTTTACAAGTCTTGCAATTCTGTTTAATGCTTCCTCCCATGTGATCTTTTTCCATTGAGTTGCACCAGGAGCACGATAAAGAGGTTCTGTCACTCTATAGGGATTATTTACTAACTGATAAAGGGATGCACCTTTTGGGCATAATGTTCCCTCATTAATTGGGCTGTCTGGATCACCTTCTGTGTTTATTACTTTACCATCTTTTACATGAACTATAATACTGCAACCAACAGAACAGTATGGACAGATAGTAGTTGTTTCCTTAGCACCCTTTATCCTAAGCTCAGCAGCATAAGCCTTTACAGGCTCAAGATTAAGACCAAGGGCACTAAGAAGAAGAGCACCTGTAGAGATTTTCAAAAAACTTCTTCTTGTAAGCTCCATAAGAAACCCCCTTTCTCTTTAAATTTTTGAAATATAGCCTGCTTTGTTGAAATGATTCATTCAGAATTTTAGAGTAACAATAATCATACCAAATAATTTTTCTTTACTGTTTAAATAGTTAAAGATTTGAAGGGATGCAACTTTTTTTGCTGTAGCTTTTATATAGAAAAAATTTTTTCAGGGATTATTTTTAGTAGACTTTTTATTTAGTCTTTTATTAAGTGCCTGTCTTGTTATACCAAGCATTGAAGCTGCAATACCTTGATTACCTTTTGCTCTTCTTAAGGCTTCTGAAATAAGTATTTCTTCCATTTCTTTTAGAGTTGGAAGTCTTTCGGGAAATCTCATTTGAATATAAAACTTTACTATCTCAGTTTTGATTTTATTATCAATTAAGTTGCTTATATCTATCATGTCTTTAAAGAGCTCTAAGGACAAAAAGTTAGACTTACATCTTGCCACAGCATCATAAACCATCATTTTTAACTCTCTTACATTACCAGGGAAAGAATAGTTCATCAAAAGTATTATTAGTTCTTCAGGATACTTAGGAGGTTTCTTCCCAAGGGATAATGCGGCCTTTTCAATAAAATACTCAAGCAACAAAGGAATATCATCCTTTCTTTCCCTTAAAGGTGGCAAATGAATATGGTGACCTTTTAGCCTATAAAAGAGATCCTTTCTAAACTTTCCATTAGCAACCATCTCATGGATGTCTTTATTAGTTGCAACAATGAGCCTTGCATCAGTACTTTTAGGAAGATCACTACCCAAAGGATAATAGATTTTTTCTTGAATAACTCTTAAAAGCTTAAGTTGAGAGGTCTCTGATAAATCTCCTATCTCATCAAGAAATAGTGTGCCTTCTTTTGCTTTTGATATTAATCCTTCTCTGTTTGAAAATGCACCTGTAAATGCTCCTTTTTTATGTCCGAATAAAGTATCTGAAAACATAGCATCATCAAGTCCTGCCACATTTACTGCTACAAACTCTCCTTTTTTATTGCTTATCTTATGTATTGCCCTTGCAATAAGTTCTTTTCCAGTTCCTGTCTCACCTGTAATTAAAATAGGTTGATCTGTCTTTGATATTACTTCAATGTATTTAAAAATCCCTCTCATTTTTTGATTTACAGTTATAATTTCTGAGAAGGCTTCCTCTTGTTCAAGTTTATTTTCAATCAATCTATGCTTTAGTTCAGATATTTCCTCTTTTAATCTATTTATCTCTAAAGCTTTCTTTACAGAAGATATTAGTTTGTTTTTTTCAATTGGTTTTACAAGATAATCGCAGGCTCCTATCTTTATGCATTCAACAGCAGTTTCTATATCTTTTATTGCTGTTATTATAATAACCGGAATCTCAGGATACTCCACTGAAAGATACTTTAGCAAATCAAAGCCTGAGATATGTGGCATTGAAAGATCAAGAAGCAAAATAGAAAAGCTTCTTTCTTTTAAAATAATTGGAAGTTCCCGACAATCCTGAATTAAAACAATATCCTTTATACCCGCCTGTTTTAATATGAGAGAATATGAATATAATGCTTCCTCCTCATCATCTACAATGGCAACACTGCAGTTAAACTTATCCATTTTCTAAAACATAAGGAAGATATATTATTACTTTTGTTCCTTTATTTTCCTCAGAATGAATAATAATCTCACCTCCAAGCTCCTCTACAATAGACTTTGAAAGATAAAGTCCAAGACCGGACCCACCACATGAATGCTTAGTAGAGAAAAAAGGTTCGCATATATAAGGCATAATAGTTTTTGGAATTCCTATCCCTTCATCCTGAATCTCAACATATATCTTATCTGAGTCTATGCCTGTAGATATAGAAACACCCTTTTGTTTATTAGGAAGAGCTTGCAATGCATTCATAAGTAAGTTTATTATCACATGTTCTAACTTTTGAATGTTACCTTTAATTTTAGGTAAATCCTCAGTAAGATTAAAACTGAATTTTTCTGTGTATGTAAAAATATGATGTTGAAGAATTCTTATCACTCTTTTTACAACTTCATTTATATCAATGATTGCAGTTTCAGATTTTAAACCTTCCTTAATGTATTTTCTAAAGTTAGCTATTGAATCAGAAATTCTATTAATTCCCTCTATCACTGAAATCGTAACTTTTGGTATTACTTTATCTAACTCTGATGATGGGATACCTCCCACTAAGAACTCTCCATTTTCATCCTGATATTCCTTGATTATAGTAAAAACATCTTTCCATACTTGAGAAAAAATCTGAAGATTATTAACCATAAAATTACAAATATTATTTATTTCGTGAGCAATACTTGATGTTATTAAATCTATTGACTTCAGCTTGTGCTGTATTATAAGTTGAGCATTCTTTCTTCGTCTTTCCTCTTTTTTGCTAATCTTTTCTGTAATATCTTTGAATACAAAACAAACTAATCTTTCTTCATCATATGCAATGGGATATAAACTAAAAAGTAAAATCCCTTTTTTGTCTTCATTTCTTTTAAAGCTGACAACTCTATTTTCTTCAACTTTATAACAGTCTTTTATCAATTTTAGTAAGTTTAAGTATTCATCTTCTTGAAAAAATATGGATAAATCAACATCTTCACCTAAAAACTCCTTTGCTTTTTTATTCATGTATAGTATTTCTAATCTATCAGACTCAAAGATAACAACAGGATCTGAATATGTATCTATAAACTTTAAAATTACTTCACCTAACTGTTTTTCTCCTTGAAATATTTTCATATTATTTTGACTTTAGTTTCACCCTTTGAAACTTTTCCTATTAAATAAGCCTTATAACCTTTCTTATTCAACAAAGAAACAGCTTTCTTAGCATCATTTTCCTTTACAACAAATATATATCCTATTCCCATGTTAAAAACTCTAAACATTTCTTCTTCACTAATCTTACCCATATCTTTTATTAAATGAAAAATTGGATTTACATCCCAGCTTCTTTTATCTATAATTGCTGTTTTATTTTCTGGTAAAATTCTGGATAAATTGCCAGGAATTCCTCCTCCAGTTATATGTGCCATACCTTTAATTTTTACTTTATTGGCAAGTGTAAAATATGCTTTAACATATATTTTCGTTGGTCTAAGTAGTTCATCTACAAGAACACAGTTTAATTCAGGAACATATTGATCTATTCTTAACTTACCTATATCAAAAAGAACTTTTCTTACAAGAGAAAAACCATTGCTATGGAGTCCTGAAGATGCCACACCTATTAAGACATCTCCTTCTTTTATTGAAGAACCATCAATTATCTTTTTCTTATCAACTACTCCTACTGCGAATCCTGCAAGGTCATACTCATTTTCTTTATAAAATCCCGGAAGTTCTGCAGTCTCTCCTCCTATAAGAGCACATCCAGCCTCCTTACAACCCTGAACAATACCTTTTATAACTTCTGTAGCTTTTTCTGCATTAAGTTTTCCTGTGGCAAAATAATCAAGAAAAAACAAAGGCTCTGCACCAACAGTTAGAATGTCATTCACACACATTGCAACAAGGTCTACTCCAACAGTATCATGTTTATTAGCCTCAAAAGCTATTTTTAACTTTGTTCCTACTCCGTCTGTTCCACTAACTAATACTGGTTCTTTGTATTTTTTTATATTAAATTTAAATAACCCTGCAAAAAGCCCAATTTCAGTTAAAACCTCTTTACGAAAAGTTGTTTTCACCACAGGAGAAATCATTCTCACAAATTTGTCTGCTTCATCAATATCAACACCTGCTTCTTTGTATGTAATGCTCATAAAACCTCCTTTATCTTCATGCTAATATCAACAGCCTTTGCAGAGTGAGTTAAAGCTCCAATTGATATAAAATCAACACCTGTCAATGCAATATCCCTTACATTTTCAATATTTACTCCTCCTGATGCCTCAAGAAGCACTTTACCTTTTGCTAATTTAACTGCCTCTTTCATTGTCTCTATATCCATATTGTCAAGCATTACAATGTCTGCTCCTGAAGAAATTGCCTCTTTCAGTTGTTCAAGAGTTTTTACCTCTATCTCTATTTTTTGATGTATACAATGATTTTTAACTTTTATTAAAGCCTCTTTTATAGAGCCTGCAATTTTTATGTGATTATCCTTTATTAAAATTGCATCATAAAGGGCAAATCTATGATTAAAACCTCCACCAACTTTTATTGCATACTTTTCCATAAATCTTAATCCCGGAGTTGTTTTTCTTGTATCAAGAATCTTTACTGGTAAATCCTCTACTTTTTTTATAAATTCTCTTGTAAATGTAGCGATACCTGAAAGCCTTTGTAAAATATTTAAAGCAATTCTTTCACCTGCAAGTAATAATCTAGCATTTCCTTTAAGAGACGCTACAATACTGCCTTTTTCAACAAAATCACCATCTTTATAATACTCCTCAAAATATAACTGATCAGATTGGAGTCCGAAGTTTGATGATAGAATATTAAAAAATCTCTTTACAAAAGGCATACCTGCAAGAATCATGTCTTCTTTACATATTATCTGAGCTAATGCTTTGCAATCTTCGGAAACAATCAGTTGGGAAGTTATATCTCCATTTCCTATGTCTTCTATTATTGAAAGCTTAAAAAGTTCATCAACTAAAAAACTAAACATTATTTTTTAAGAAAAAGCCTCAAAAGTCCGTATATGCCTCCTGCAACTGCAGTAACTGCAAGAGCACTTTTCCAGTCAAAAAGAGTTGTAATGTTTCCTTCTATATTCTTACCTAATACAATTACACTTGCTGAGTTTTTAACTTCTACATTGTTACCTACTATGATACCTGCTGCTGATCTCTTAACCTCTGCTTTTTCCTTACCAATAGCAAAAGGACATAGTGAAAAGTTAATTTCTGTTTTTTCTCCCATTGAAACACCATTTATACATTGATTCATATTTAATTCATTAGATTTTATAAATCCAATTGCTCCCTGTGTGATTTCTGTCTTTTCAGAATCAATACTTAAGGCACAAATCTGTTGTAATTCTGCTGTTACAGCCTCAACGGCCCTAATTGTGCTTTGTTTTATATTTAAAAATTCAGCTTCTACTATATCAAGACTTCTACCTTCAATATCAAGCTTTTCTTTTTCTTCCATCTTCTCCTCCTAATTTATTAATTCCTCAATAATAGAAAGATTTTCTTTTATTTTATCATGTTTTATTAAAAGTTCCTCGTATTTTTCTTTATCTTTTCTTACAACCTCCTTGGGAGCATTTCTTATAAAGTCTTCATTCATCAGTTTTTTATTAAGAAAACCTATATCTTGTTCTACTTTTTGAAGCTCTTTTAAAAGTCTCTTTTTTTCTTGCTCTATATCAATCAGTCCTTTAATTGGTATGTATATCTCAAAATTTTTCTTCACTGATACTGCAGATCCCTTAGCCCTGCTTATGTCTCTTTGAATCTTCAGGCTTCTTACCTTTGCAAGCTTTAAAATAAAATGATGTCCATCATTTAAGATTTCTTCTGTTTGAGAATCTAAAGACTTTATATAGACATCAACAGCTAAAGAGGGAGCAATATTTAGCTCTCCACGAATACTTCTTATGCCTGAAATTGCCTCAATTATCTGTTCCATTCTGTATATTGCATCTTCATCTTTTCCTACCAAATCATAAGTAGGATATGGTGAAATCATTATAGAGTTATCTTTTCCTAAAATATTAAGCCATATCTCTTCCGTAACGTAAGGCATAAAAGGATGAAGTAGTTTAAGAATATTTTCAAAGACATAGAAAAGGCAGTTGACGGTTTCTTCCTTGTCTTCTTTATCAGAGTAAAGAATAACTTTGCTTAGCTCTATATACCAGTCACAAAACTCATGCCATAAGAAATGATAAACTGCTCCTGCTGCATCATTAAATCTATAAGCCTCCAGTGCTCTGTTTGTTTCATATATGGCATCAGAAAGCTTGGATAAAATCCATCTTTCTTTAAAAGATTTTAAATCTTCCAATTTGACTTCTTCCTTAGTTCTTAAATGAGCAAAATTCATTATAAACTTCATTGCATTCCATATCTTGTTTATAAAATGTCTATATCCTTCTACTCTTTCTTCTGAAAATCTAATATCCCTTCCTTGAGCTGCAAAAGCAGCCAGTGTAAATCTAAAAGCATCCGCTCCATATTTTTCTATCATAACCAGTGGATCTATAACATTACCTTTTGATTTACTCATTTTCTGTCCCTTTGAGTCTCTCACAAGAGCATGAATGTAAACATCTCTAAAAGGCACATCTTTCATGAATTTCATTCCCATCATAATCATTCTTGCAACCCAGAAAAATATTATGTCAAAACCTGTTACAAGGACATCTGTTGGATAAAATCTCTTTAAATCCTCTGTTTGTTGTGGCCAACCAAGTGTAGAAAAGGGCCATAATGCAGAAGAAAACCATGTATCAAGAACATCAGGATCTTGTATAAGCTCTTCACTTCCACAGTAAGGACAATTTTTAGGTTCTTCTCTACTTGCAAAATGTTTAATCTCCTTAGGAATTTTTATTATTTTAGCTCTTTGCTCAATTTCTTCTTTTGAAATTCCATAACTTCTTAGTTCATTAAAACTACCACCCCATATCTCTTTTCCATTGAGAGTAATAGGCTTATAAAATAAAACTTCTATTAAATCACCTTGCTCATTACCATCAGAAGTTTTACACTTGGTACAATACCATACAGGAATTCTGTGTCCCCACCATAACTGTCTTGAAATGCACCAGTCTTTAATATCTCGCATCCAAGCATAGTAATTGTTAACCCATCCCTCTGGAATAAACTTAATCCTGCCTTCTTGTACAACTCTAACTGCTTCTTCAGCTAAGGGTTTTATCTTCACATACCACTGAACTGTTTGAAAAGGCTCTATAACTGTTTTACATCTATAACAGCATCCAACAGCATGTTTATGCTTTTCAGTTTTTTCAAGAAGACCAAGCTCTGTTAAATCATTAATAATTCTTTTTCTTGCTTCATATCTTTCAAGTCCTTTATATTTTCCAGCATTTTCTGTCATTATTCCTTCTTCATTAATTACACAAACATAGGGAAGATTGTGTCTTTGAGCAATTTCGGCATCATTAAAGTCATGACAAGGTGTTACTTTAACAGCACCTGTTCCAAACTCCATATCTACCACACTGTCAGCAATTATAGGAATCTCTCTATTTATAAGTGGAAGTATTAATATCTTTCCAATAAGATTTTTATATCTTTTATCTTCTGGATTAACTGCCACTGCTGTATCACCAAGCATAGTTTCAGGACGTGTTGTTGCCACAGTAATAAATTTTTTAGGATCTTCTTTTAAAGGATACTTTATGTAGTATAATTTTCCTTCTAACTCTTCATGTTCTACTTCAAGGTCAGAAAGTGCTGTATGACATCTTGGACACCAGTTTATAAGCCTTAAATCCCGGTATATTAATCCTTCTTCAAAAAGTCTGAGAAAAACCTCTTTTACTGCCTCACTAAGACCCTCATCCATTGTAAAACGAAGACGAGACCAGTCACAAGATGCACCTATTCTTTTAAGTTGTTCTATTATGATACCTCCGCATGATTCTTTCCACTTCCAGACTTTTTCAAGAAAGGCTGTTCTTCCAAGCTGATATCTATTAATACCTTCTTGAAGTAACTGTCTTTCTACAACATTTTGAGTAGCAATTCCTGCATGATCTGTTCCAGGAACCCATAAAGCTGAATACCCAAGCATTCTCTTCCATCTTATAAGAATATCCTGAAGTGTAACATTTAAAGCATGTCCCATATGAAGAGTTCCTGTAACATTAGGAGGAGGAATTACTATGCAGTATGAGGGTTTTTGAGGGTCTGAGTCTGGTTTAAAAAATCCTTTTTCTTCCCAAAAACTGTAAAGCTTTTTTTCCACTTCCTGAGGTTTATAGGTTTCACTAATTGATACTTCTTTCCTAAACATTCTTCCTCTCCATAACCTCCAAAATTTGTTTTAAAATAATCTGCATTTCAGATCTAACTTCTTGCTTTATATAAGGTTTAAGTCTTTCAATAATCTCTGTTTCTCTTTCATAGACAAATTCCTTTGTCTGCGTAGGTAAAAGAGACTCTATCTTTTTTTTAAACTCCTGTTGAGTAAAGGGCTTAACCAAAAAATCTACTCCTAAATCTCTAAATTGCTCAAGAGTAAAAGAAGAGTAAAAATCTAAAACCAGTAGAATTGGCAATACAAGAGAATATTTCTCTCTAATCTTTTTACAAAAATTAAATAATAATTCTTCATCTTTGTCTGCCACTAAAACTATCAAATTAGGATTATATTTTTCGATGTTAGATAAAGCCTCTTCAATGCTTTGAAAGGAAATAACCGAAAATCTACTTTTATCTAAACTTTCAAAATACTCTGAGATATAAGAAGACTTCTCCACGAACACTATCGTAAACATCTTATTTTTCCCTTGTTATTTCTTCTATCTGTTTATTTTTCATTCTCTTTACTAACTCTTGATAGGAGTGATTCCTAATAATCTTAGTAAATTGGGAACGATAATTACTTACAAGACTGACTCCTTCTATGACGACATCATAAACTTTCCATTCGTTCCCTGTAAAATAAAGCCTATAGTCAATCGGAATTTCTTTTCTTTCTTTTGTTATTATCCTTGTTTTTACTTCGGCATATCTGTTGTTTTCAATCTTTTCATCTGCATAAACTATCTCTTCATCGGTGTATGACTCAATCTTTTCAATGTAAGATCTTTCAAGTAAATCCTTGTAAAGCTCTATAAACTCCTTTTTCTCTTGAGATGTTCTCTCCTTCCAGTACACTCCTAAAGATCTTTTTGACATTTCTTCAAAATCAAAAACTTTTCCTATTTCCGCTTTTAATGCCATCCTTCTTTGTTGAGTTTTTTCTTTACCTTTATATTTAGGATCTTTAAGAATGCTTATTACCTTGTCAACAGTTCTCTTAATTTGCTCCTTTGGAGAGACAATTGCAAAGGAAAAAGATACAGTAAATATTAAAATTGATAAAATTAATACAAATTTTTTCATCTTCTATCTAACCTCCCTTTCTTCTTTATCAAGTCCTGCTGCTTGGATTAGGTTTGCAATAGCCATCTTTTGATTATAAAGTGCTTTCAAATGATTTACCCTTGTTGTTGCATATGCAAGCACAGCATCAGCTAAATCCTTTGTTTCTCCTATCCCCATATCAAAATTTGCATCAGCAGCTACAAGCCATTTTTTGGCGTTTTGATGAGCTTCTTCCATATCTTTAGCGCTTTTTGAGGCCTCTTGAAGTTCTATATACGCCTTCATAATCTGAAGAGGAATTCCAGTTTCAGCAAGCTTCTTTTTTTCAACTACTTTTTGATACTCAATCTCTGCCTCCCTTATCTTACCCTTTGTTATTCCAAAATCTATATTAAGTTTCATTCCAACCAAAGCTGCAAGCATTGAATCATTAAGAGGATCACTAATATATGGATTGTGGATTCTGTCTCGGTTTGTTGCTCTTGCCAAGGAACCCCTAACTAACAAGAAAATCTGTGGATATAGAGAGCTCTTTTCAACATCAATTAGGGCTTGTTTTGCCTTAAGCCCTTCTTTAATCTGAACCATCTCAGGTCTTAAAACAAAGGCCTTAGCGATTAATTCATCTGGTTTAATATAGATGTCTTCATATCTTAATGGTTCTGTAATTATCTCAAGCTTTTTATCTAAGGAAAATCCTGTCATAAACTTTAAAGCTTCTATTATTATAGACTCATTTTTGTCAATCTCATTTAGATTTCTTTTAACCTCTCCAAGATAAGTTTTAAGTTTATAAAGAGTAAGCTCATCAGATGTTGGAATATCTCTTTTTAAATCCTCTTCTGTTTTTTTAATTGCCTTTTCAAGCTCATTTTTAATCTCATTAGCAAGGCTTCTGAGGTCCCTTACTAAGGCAAGACTCCAGTAAAGTTCCTTAGTTTTTAAAATAATCTCTGAACGCTTCTTTTCAAGCTCTGCTTCAGAAACTTTAACTCCTCCCTCTGCAGCAGTTTTATATCCTGAAATCTTTCCAAATGTATAAATTGGTTGTATTAGTTGCATTGTAATCATTCCAAAAACACCATCAATTGTCGTTGATTTAACATCGGTTCTTATTACTGGAGACAATGCCTCTTTTTCAGCTTTTGGAGAAGGACCACCTAAAGCCATTATCTCAATCTGGGGAAATAAAGCAGACTGAGCCTGTGAAAGCTTTGCTTTATAAATCTCAACATCTTGTCTAAACTCGCTAAGTTCTGGATGAAACTTAACAGCCCTTTCAATACATCCTTTAAGATCAAGTATTATCCTTTCTTCTGCAAAACATACTGATGAAATAAAAATTACAATAACAAAAATTAAAATCTTAAATTTTGCCAAACACATATTTTGATAATACCTCCTCTATATCTACTGAAGACTCTGTTTCTCTAATTTTACCATTCTCAGCAATATATTGGTCAGAACCTCCTGGAGTAATCTGAATATATTTTTCACCAATCAATCCCTTTGTTCTAATCGAAGCAATCGAATCCTCAGGAAGTTTAACGGAGTTTATTATTTTCAACTCAACTACTGCATGATATCTCTCATTAAGTGTTACTTTTTCTACAGAACCAACAGGAACTCCTGCAATCTCTACAACTGAGCCTTTCTTAATCCCACCTACTTTGTCAAACTCTGCATATACAGTATAGTAGCCCGTCTTAAACATATCAATCTTGCCAAGCCTGAAGGAAAGATATCCAAGTGAAAGTATTCCGATTAAAACAAATATTCCAACTATTATTTCAAGATTTTCTCTTTTCATAATCTCCTCCATTTTCTATTCCCATTATAAAATTTTTTACGACAATATTGTCACTTTTTTGAATCTCCTCTGGAGTTCCTACTTCAACAATTCTTCCATCATGAAGCATTGCTACTTTGTCTGAAATCTCAAATATTTCAGGAATTTCATGACTTATAATTAATCCTGTAAAGCCATACTGTATGTGAGTATCTTTTATAAGTTTATGAATTGACCGAACAAGGATTGGATCAAGACCTGTTGTAGGTTCATCAAAAAGTAATATCTTTGGATGAGCTATTAATGCTCTTGCTAAAGCCACTCTTTTTCGCATTCCTCCACTTAGTTCTGCAGGATATTTGTATTCCATTCCTTGTAATCCCACATCAGTTAAAGCCTTTATAACTCTTTCATGAATTTCTTTTTTAGTTAACTTAGTTTTCTCAACAAGAGGAAAAGCAACATTTTCATAAACAGTCATTGAATCAAAAAGAGCACCTCCTTGAAAGACAACTCCAATGTCTGCCCTTATTTCATCAAGCTTTTTTCCTTTAAGTTTCGTTATATCCTGTCCTTTTATAAATATACTTCCTTTGTCAGGTTTTAGTAATCCAATAATATGTTTAAGAAGAACAGATTTTCCTCCACCACTTCTTCCAATTATGGCAGTAACTTCGCCTTCCTTTATAACTAAGTTAACACCTTTTAAAACCTGCTGTTTTCCAAAGGATTTATAAAGATCTTTTATCTCAATCATAGAAGAAATGCTCCGAGCATATAGTCCCAGACAAGAATAACAACTGAAGAAAGCACAACAGCATTGGTTGTTGCTTTACTTACACCTCTTGCACCATATCCTGAGTTATATCCCATGAATGTACAAATCCATGTCACAAGAAGGCCAAAGCTTAATGACTTATAAAGCCCAATTTCTATATCTTCCATATCAACATAAAGTTCCATCTGAGCAAAATATGTTCCCTCACTAAGACCAAGAGCATGGACACAGACAAGATATCCGCCATAAATACCCACTACATTAAAGACTGCTGTAAGAAGTGGAAAAGCCACTATTCCTGCAAGAATATTAGGCACAACTACATACTTAATTGGATTAACTGCCATTACAGTTAGAGCATCAATCTGTTCAGTAATTCGCATAATTCCAATTTCTGCTGTTACAGCAGAACCAGCTCTTCCAGTAACCATTAAAGCACAAAGAACTGGACCAAGTTCTCTTATAAGAGAAAGTGCAACAACAGGACCAAGTAAAGCCTCAGCTCCAAATTTATTTAATGCATAGTATCCCTGAAGAGCCAAAACCATACCACTAAAAGCACCCGTAAAGATGACTACAATCATTGATTTATTACCGAAAAATCTTAATTGTCTTAGAAAGTTACGAAACTTAAACGGAGGTATAAAGATATGATAGATTGATTCCAAAAGGAAAATAAACATTTTTCCAAGAAAAATAAAAAATTCTACTGAATATTTTCCGACAAAGTTTATAAGTTGAACCATTGAAGTTTTCAATAATATCCCTTTTTCTTTTTTTTTGTCAATATTTAAGCTCCTTCAAATTAGCACCGTCTTTATTGGATATAAAATATTCTTCAATAAAAGTGTTAAAATAAATAAATGCTTGATTTTATAGTAGGTCAAGTTATCGCAGTTAAACCTGATAGAGTGGTTATTCAAACAGGTGGAATCGGATATTCAATTAGAATACCGCTAAGGATTTCCAAATATATTAACAAAAATGAAGAGATTAAAATTTTCACATCCTTGATTTTAAGGGAAGACTCTCTTGAACTATATGGATTCTTAGAAATTTCTGAGAAAGAGCTTTTTGAAAAACTTATAAAAATCTCAGGAGTTGGACCAACAATAGCTATGAATATCATTTCAACCTATGATAGAGAGACTCTTCATAAAATAATTGAAAAAGAAGATATAAAATCATTAAGTAAAATTCCAGGAGTTGGTAAAAAAACTGCACAGAGAATTTTTCTTGAATTAAAAGGCATTCTACCATCTCTGCAGTACGAAAAAAATCAAAAATATGATGATGTTTTGTCAGCTCTTTTAAATCTTGGATATAAAAGATTAGAAGCAAAGGAAGTTTTAGATAAAGTTTATGACAATGAAAAAGATGAAGCAACTATAATAAGAGAGTCTTTGAGTATCTTGGCAGGAAAAGATGGAAAATAGTAAGCTCTTAGATTTTACATTGAGACCAAAAACTTTAAAGGAATTTATAGGCCAAAAAAAAATTAAAGACAATATTGAGATATTCATTAAGGCTGCAATTATACGGAAAGAGCCCCTTGACCATGTTCTTTTTTGTGGTCCTCCAGGACTTGGAAAAACAACCCTTGCAACAGTAATAGCAAATGAACTTGGAGTAAACATTAAAAGCACTTCAGGGGCTGTTCTTGAAAGAGCAGGTGATGTAGCTGCAATTCTAACAAATCTTTCTGATAGAGATATACTATTTATTGATGAAATTCATAGGCTTCCAAGAGTGGTTGAAGAAATACTTTATCCTGCAATGGAAGACTTTAAACTTGATATAATTGTAGGACAAGGACCTTCTGCAAGAACAATAAAACTTAATCTTCCAAGATTCACACTTATTGGAGCTACAACAAGAACAGGACTTATTACATCACCTCTCAGAGAACGTTTCGGAGTTGTCTTCAGGCTTGAGTTTTATAATCCAGAAGAACTCAAAGAAATTATAAAAAGATCAGCAAAAATTCTTGGAATTTTAATAGAAGAAGATGCAGCTATGGAAATAGCAAAGAGATCCCGTGGAACTCCAAGAACTGCAAATAGACTGCTTAAAAGAATAAGAGACTTTGCTCAGGTCAAAAACAAAAATTTAATAGATTTACAAATAGCCCGTGAAGCACTCACTGCAATGGATGTGGATGACTATGGTCTTGATGAGATGGACAGAAAAATTCTTCTTACAATAATTGAAAAGTTTAATGGAGGACCTGCAGGCATTGACTCTATTGCTGCCTCTTTAAGAGAAGACAAAGATACAATTGAGGATGTATATGAGCCCTATTTAATTCAAGAAGGATTTATCGAAAGAACAGCAAGGGGAAGAGTAGCTACAAAATTTGCCTATGAAGTTTTAAAGAAAAAAATACCTGAAAGACTCTTCTAATGGAAATACTACTTCATACATGTTGTAGTAATTGTGCTATTTATCCCTATGAAAGATTTAAAGATAAAGGATTTCATGTAATTTTATTTTGGTATAATCCCAACATACATCCATACACTGAATATAAACTAAGATTTGAATCCTTAGAAAAACTGAAAAATTTATGGAATCTTGATGTGTTATATGAAGCTGACTATGGAGAGTTTTATAAATTTTTAAGATTGGTTTCAGGGAAAGAAAAAGAAAGATGTGAGATATGCTATAGAGTAAGACTTGAAAGAACTGCTGAAAAGGCTAAAGAGATTGGAATTAACAACTTCTCAACTACTTTATTAGTAAGTCCCTATCAAAAATTTGATAAAATAATAAATATTGGAATGCAAATAGGTAAAAAATATGGGATTAACTTCATTCCTGAAGACTTAAGAGAAGGATTCAGAAAGGCAATGAAGACTGCTCAAGAACTTCAGCTTTATAGACAAAAATACTGTGGTTGTATATATTCAGAAGCTGAAAGATACTTAAGAAAAATAAATTATGAATGAAATTGGAAAGTTTTTAGTCATTATTGGAACAATTACAGTTGTTATTGGTTTAATTCTTATGTTCGCTGGGAAAATTCCCTTAATCGGTAGACTTCCAGGAGATATTGTAATTGAGAGGAAAAACTTTGTATTCTATTTTCCTCTTGCAACATCAATCCTCTTAAGCATTATAATTAGTTTGATACTTTACCTCTTAAGCAAAAAATGAAAACTTTAACTTTAATAACTCTAATTACACTTCTTATTATGGGACAGACATATGCAATTGATCAATCTTTTATAAGAGTTCTCTTAGGAGATAAGAGACCTTCCTCAAATGATTTAGAAAAGGTAAAAAAAACAGCAGCTAAAACTATTGTAAATGGTTCAAAATACAGCGGAGAAATTGAAATATGGAAAGGAAAAGAGGGATATTTCCTTGTAAATGTTATTCATCTTGAAGATTATGTAAAAGGAGTTGTAGCATCAGAGATAGGAATTCATTGGCCAGAGGAAGCAGTTAAAGCACAAGCAGTTTTGGCAAGAACCTATGCTGTTGCCCATATTATTAGGAATAGAACAAAAAATTTTTATGATGTCACCTCTTCAGTATTTCATCAAGTCTACAAAGAATATGAAGGAACAAAGGAAGTAGAGAAAGCTGTCAATGAAACAAAAGGAGAGATTCTTACCTACAATGGAGAACCAATAATGGCTTTTTATCATTCTTGTAGCGTTGAAACAACAGAAGATCCAAAGGAAGTCTTTGGAAGGGATTTTCCATATCTGAAGCCAGTTAATGTTCCTTCAACACCATCACCTTACACATTATGGGAGAGAAAAATTTCTTTTGAGACTCTTGAAAAAGCTCTATCAATGAAAAAAATATCTGATGTCAAAATAGCAACATATACCAATACTGGAAGAGTTAAAGAACTTGAATTCAATGATGGAAAAAACAAGAAATTAATAAAAGCAACAGAGCTTAGAAGACTTCTTCAATGGACAACCCTTCCAAGTACAATGATTACATCTATTAGAGTTGAAGATGATGGAGTAGTATTTGAAGGAAAAGGATATGGTCATGGAGTTGGAATGTGTCAGTGGTGTGCTTTCCAAATGGCACAAGAAGGAAAAAACTACAAAGAGATTCTTCAATACTTTTATCCAGGAACACAAATAACTAAAATCAATGAAAATAACTGATCTTGACTACTTTCTACCTCCACAGTTAATTGCTCAGAGTCCTTTACCTGAGAGAGACAAAGCTCGCCTTCTTGTTTTACACAAAGAAACAGGAAAAATAGAGCATAGATTATTTTATGAAATTACCGAATATTTAAATAAAGACGACATACTTATCATTAACAACACTAAAGTTATACCTGCACGAATTATAGGCAAAAAACCTACCGGAGGAAAAATTGAAATTCTCTTAGTCAGAGAAAAAGAAAATTCACCTGAACATGTGATATGGGAAGTAATGACAAAGGGAAACTATGAAGGAGAAGTTTTCATTGATGAAGTTAAAGCTGAACTAAAAAGAAGTAGTGAAGGTAAATATATTATTTTCAAAGATATGACTTCTCAAGATGTAAAAAATCTTATTAATCAAAAGGGCTTTATGCCTTTACCTCCCTATATTAAAAGAAAACCTCTGCCTGATGACAGACAAAACTATCAAACGGTTTATGCAAAAGTAAACGGTTCTATTGCTGCTCCAACAGCTGGACTTCATTTTACTGAAAGACTTCTTGAAAAAATAGTAAATATGGGAGTTAAATTGAGAGAATTAACTTTACATGTTGGTATAGGAACTTTTAAACCAATAAAAGTAGAAAAATTACAGGAGCATAAAATGGAGTCTGAATACTTTGAGATAAAAAAAAGCTTAATAGAGGAAATATATGAAACTAAGAAAACTGGCAGAAAAGTTTTTTTAGTTGGAACAACAACAACTAGAGCCTTAGAAGGATATGCTTCAGGAAGATATGAAGATATGGGATCTGACGAACATACAATAAAAGGCAAAACAGATATATTTATTTATCCAGGATTTTCCTTTAAAATTGCCGATGCATTAATTACAAACTTTCACTTACCAAAATCAACACCTCTTGCACTGGTTTATGCCTTTTGTAACATAGATATGGTCAAAAAAGCATATAAAGAGGCAATTGAAAAGAGATATAGATTTTTTTCCTATGGGGATGCTATGTTAATCATATGAAAAAAAAAGGCGAGGAATTAGTAGTGCTACAGAAAAAAACATTTTTTCTGATTCTTTTTATTATGGCAGTTATTGGAGTCTTGGTTGGTTATACAATTGGATATGTTACAGCACCTGTCAAACAAGTCTATGTTCAAAAAAATACCGAAGCTGAAAAAAGTGTTTTACCTGTGACTTCAGAGTCTCAGCAAGCCAAAAAACAGGAAAATACTACTCAACAAGAAAAATCTGAAACTACAGAAAAAGAAACTGTAAAAATAATCCAAGAAATAGAAGCAACAGAAAAAACTCAAGCTCAAGAAACTAAAGAGAAATTAAAAACTGTAAAAACTGAAAAGCTTAACTTAAAAAAGGTAGTTTATAAAAGGCCAGTATATACACTTCAAGTAGGTGCCTTTCATGAAAGTGAAAATGCAGAAAAATTAATAAAAACACTTAGTGAAAACGGTATTATTTCACAACTTGTAAGGGAAAATCTATACAAAGTTCGAACAGGTTATTATAAAAGATTTAAAGATGCACAGAAAGCTTCTGAAATTCTTAAAGCAAAGGGCTTTGATAATTTTATAGTTAAAATAAACTAAAAGGAGGATAGCAATTACACGGATAATTGAACTTGACGAAGAAAAAGAGTATCCCTTCATGCATGGAGGGTTAGACAAAATATTTCAACTAATAGAGGATGTTCTAAATGTTACTCTAAATGTGAGAGGAAATAAGCTAATTATTCATGGAGAGGATGAAAAAGATATTGAAAAGGCAGAGAAAATAATAGAAGAGATAAGAATAATCAACAGAGAAGGATACATAGTAAAGCCAGAAGATATCATGCATTCTATTCAAGGATTAAAAGAAGAAAAGCCTGTGTCAATTCTCAGTTTATTTAAAGGAGGAATCCCAATACCTTCAAAAAAGAAAGTTATCATACCTAAAACAGAGATGCAAAAGGCATATATTGAAGCAATGTTAAAGTACGATATAGTTTTCGGAATAGGTCCTGCTGGAACTGGAAAAACTTATCTCGCCATGGCTATGGCAATTCATTTTTTGCTTACAAGACATGTCTCAAGAATAGTTCTTGTAAGACCTGCTGTTGAAGCAGGAGAAAAACTGGGATTTCTTCCTGGTGACATAGAAGAAAAAGTTAGTCCATATTTAAGACCACTTTATGATGCTTTATATGATATGCTTGATCTTGATAAAGCCTCTAAATTGATTGAAAAAGGAGCCATAGAGATTGCTCCACTTGCTTTTATGAGAGGAAGAACTTTAAATGATTCTTTCATAATTTTAGATGAAGCACAAAATACGACATCAGAGCAGATGAAAATGTATCTTACAAGGCTTGGCTTTGGATCAAAAACAGTCATTACTGGAGATATTACCCAAATAGATCTTCCTCCTCAAAAAATTTCAGGACTTGTTGAGGCTCTCAAGATTCTCAAAGACATTGAGGGAATAAAAATTATATATTTCACTGAAAAAGATGTAGTAAGACACAAACTTGTTCAGGAGATTATAAAAGCCTATGAAAAACACGAAAGACAATCCTCAACTTAAACCCATCACTCCAGACAGGTCTTATTTAAGAAAACTTATCGAAAAGTTTAAAAAACAGGAAAACGGCAAAGAAAGAAAAATACTCCTTGAAAAACAAGCTTTACCCTATCTCATCATTTTATCAATATTGAATGCATTTTTACTGTATGACTTTAAGTCAGGTTTGCCATCTTTTATTGGAAGCTTTATTATTATCTTTCTTCTTCTTGTATTTTTTTACAGAGACTTAAAAAGATACAAACCAGCCTATCTTAAAAAGAAAAAAATGATTACTTTACTTGTCAGTCTTATGATCTTTACATTAATCATCTCAAGAACATTTGAACACATATTCTTGGTTTTTTCTAAAGGCTTAGGAGTTGAGAATATATTTATTCATATATTTGGAATACCAATTGCAATAGGCTCTGCAATTGTAGTGCTAATATTTGACTTTCATACTGCTATAACATTTTCTCTAATTATTAGTTTTATGATTGGTATATGGTTAAAAATCCCTCTAATACCTCTTTATGTTTTCTTAGGATGTCTTATTGGTGCCTTTAGTCTATTTAAATGTAAGAAGAGAACTGATATAATCAATGCAGGAATATATATAGCACTGGCAAATATATTTACTTC
This sequence comes from Thermodesulfovibrio sp., assembly GCA_039630505.1. Lineage (GTDB taxonomy): Bacteria > Nitrospirota > Thermodesulfovibrionia > Thermodesulfovibrionales > Thermodesulfovibrionaceae > Thermodesulfovibrio. Next base: position 25,877 of record JBCNUV010000028.1, on the reverse strand, counting down.
AATTGCTATCCTTCTTATATTGAAGGATTTTGATCTACATTTAGCATACTTTGCAATTATTTTTTCAATTATAAATGGATTTACAGTGTCAGCATTATGTTTTCTTTGTCTGCCTGCTATAGAAAGATTGTTTAATGTTACTACTTCTGTAAGTCTTGCAGAGTTACTTGATATTAATCATCCTCTAATGAAACAACTTTCATTGCAAGCACCTGGAACTTATCATCATAGCATGATAGTAGGAAGTCTTGCAGAAGCTGCTTCAGAAGTAGTTGGAGTAAACCCATTACTTGCAAAAGTTGCCTCATATTATCATGATATAGGAAAAATAAGAATGCCAGAGTATTTTATTGAAAATCAAACAGGTTCTATAAGCAAGCATGAAAAGTTAAATCCTCATCTAAGTAGCATGATTATAATCGCTCATGTAAAAGATGGAGTAGAACTTGCAGAAGAGTTCAATCTGCCAGAGATAGTGAAAGATGTAATACAGCAACATCATGGAACAAAGCTTGTAACATACTTTTATCAGAAGGCTTTAAAAGAGATGGACACACCTCCACTTGAACAAGACTACAGATATCCAGGACCAAAGCCTCAAACAAAGCTTGCAGCACTTATTATGCTTGCCGATGCTGTAGAGGCAGCTGCAAGAACCCTTGATGATCCAACACCCGCAAGAATCTCTAATCTTATAGACAAAATAATTAAAAATATATTTCTTGATGGACAGCTTGATGAATGTGAAATTACTTTAAAGGATTTGAGTGAAATAAAAAAGAAGTTTGAGTATACTCTTACTGGAATATTCCACAGAAGAGTCTCCTATCCAGAACCTATAAAAGAGAAGATTTAATGAAAATCTCTGTGGATATTATCAATAGACAGAAAAAAATAAAAGTTTCTTCAAAAAGATTGATAAGCAGAGTAAGGAAAATATTGAGAGTTTTGTATGAAATCAGAGATAAAAATTTTCTTAAAATAATCAATAAGAATCAAACTTTATCAGTATCTGTAATACTTGTAGGAGACAAAAAAATTGAGGAACTTAATTTTAAATACAGAAATAAACGCTCTACTACTGATATAATTTCTTTTTCATATCTGGAAAATGAACCTTCTGGTATTATGTTTCTTGGAGAACTCATTATTAATCCAAAGAAAGTCTTATATCAAGCCAAAAGTTATAATGAAAAATTCTCAAAAGAGCTTGACAGAATCTTAGTTCATGGGATTCTTCATCTTATAGGCTATGACCATGAAAATGTATCTATTAGTAAAGCAAAAAAAATGCGTAAATTAGAGGAAAAGATTCTCTCTCACCTATAGTCCTAATTCTTCTGGTGTACCTATCCTTCCAAGCACTCCGCTTGCAGCAGCAACTGCTGGATTACTTAAATATACTTCACTTTCAGGATGTCCCATTCTACCAACAAAATTTCTATTTGTCGTTGCTATTGCTCTTTCACCTTTTGCCAAAATTCCCATATGTCCTCCAAGACAGGGTCCACAGGTAGGAGGAGAAACTACTGCCTGAGCTTCTATAAATATCTCAATTAGTCCTTCCTTTAATGCTTCCATATAGATTCTCTGAGTGGCTGGAATGACAATCATTCTTACATCAGGATGAACCTTTCTTCCCTTTAAAACCATTGCTGCTTCTTTTAGGTCTTCCAGTCTTCCATTTGTACATGACCCTATTACAACTTGATCTATTCTGATATCAGTAAGCTCTTGAGCTGGTTTAACATTTGAAGGAAGATGGGGGCAAGCAACCATAGGAGGAATTTTTGAACAATCATATTCTTTTATTTCAAAGTATTTTGCGTCAGGATCGGAACTGTAAAATTTATATGCTCTTTTCGCCTTTGGCTTTACATACTCTTCTGTAATTCTGTCAGGTACTATTATTCCTGCCTTTGCTCCAGCCTCAATTGCCATATTACACATACTGAATCTTCCACTCATAGGCATATTATCAATAACTTCTCCTGTGAATTCCATTACCATATATGAAGCACCGTCAACTCCTATGTCTCCAATGGTGTATAAAATTAAGTCTTTTCCACTGACCCATTTTTGAAGCTTTCCATAATATATAAATTTTATTGTCTCTGGAACTTTAAACCAGCATTCACCTGTTGCCATTGCAACTGCTGCATCAGTGGAGCCAACTCCAGTTGCAAAAGCTCCCAAAGCTCCATAGGTGCAAGTGTGACTGTCTGCTCCGACTACTAAATCTCCAGGCAAAACAATTCCCTCTTCAGGTAAAAGAGCATGTTCTATTCCAACTCTTCCAACTTCAAAATAATATTTAATCTTGTATTTTTTTGCAAAATCTCTTAGCATCTTACACTGTTCAGCAGCTTTTATGTCCTTTTGAGGAGTAAAGTGATCTGGCACAAGGGCTATTCTTTCTCTATCAAAGACATCTTTGACTCCCAACTTTTCAAACTCCTTTATGGCAATGGGAGCTGTAATATCATTGGCTAATACAATATCTACCTTTGCATTTATTATTTCTCCAGGCGTGACTTCTTTTTTCCCTGCATGTTCTGCAAGAATTTTTTCAGCTATTGTCATTCCCATATTTATCCCTCCTCATTATGCAATTTCAAAGTTTTATTATTGCATAAGAGAGGAAAAATAATCAAAAATAAAGAATGCAAAAAATAAAAGAAAAACTTGAAAACCTTTACAATTCCTTTGATTTTGAAAAAGCCGTTCAAAATGATCCTATAAAGTTTCCAAAGAGATTTACTGATCCTCTTGATATAGAAATTTCAGCCATAATAGCCTCTTTCTTTGCCTATGGAAACATCAAATGTTTCTGTAATTTTCTTGAAGAACTTTTTAGAATTATGGAAAGAAATCCTTCAGAGTTTATTTTAACTTTTAAGCCTTTAAAGTTGATTGAAAAATTAAATATAAAATATAGGTTTAGCTCAACTCATGACATAGTTGCCTTTTTATTTATTCTTAAAAATATGCTTAAAAACTCACCTTCAGGATCTCTTGAGCATTACTTTCAGTGTCATTCTAAGCAAAGCGAAGAATTCCCATCTTTAATACTAAAAATTTTAAATTTTACCAAATCAGCCATTAAGATAGATTTAACACCTATTTATGGAAAAAATATTAAACCTCAGGGACTTTTACACTTTTTTCCTAATCCCCTTAAAGGTAGTCCCTGTAAAAGAATTAATCTTTTTCTTAGATGGATGGTAAGAAATAAAGACATAGACTTTGGATTATGGAATACGATAAAACCCAAAGATCTTATTATTCCTCTTGACATACACATATGGAAAGTTTCAAAAAAATTAGGCTTTACAAGAAAAAATACTCAAAGTATTAAAACTGCCATAGAAATTACTGAGTATTTAAGAAAAATAGAGCCTGAAGATCCATTAAAATATGATTTTGTTTTATGTCATGGAGACATTAATTCGTTGATTTGATTACTGCCCTTAAAAGAGAAATTGCCCAAGATATCTGAGTTATAAGCTCTTCTTCTTTAGGCAATCTATTTTCATTGAAGCATTTATTTGCTATCTTTATAGCAGAGTTTGCTATCTGAGCTATCTCCTTTTTTAAATCTTCCTTAGAGCTTATGTTTATATGCCTTATTGAATTATCTATTTTAATTTCAGTTTCAGGATATGTCTTCAAATAATAACTAAAGGCTTCATCAAACTTTGTATGGTATTCTTTATTAAAACTGCCTTCCCTTTCATATATATTTCCATCACTGGCAGGAGAATTGCCATAAGGAAAGTTATGAAGGGGTTGAGACAAATCTCCAATATAGTGGGCTACACTAAAAAGATAATACTCATAGGAAAGAAGATTTTCAAGCTTTGTTTTATCAAGAGATTTTATTTTTTCATAGAGATGAACTATCTTCCAATAAAGAGCGCCTGCAGGATGGGGAATTTTAATTTTGTAAATTTTTCCTGAAATAAGAACATTTTCTTCTTTTACGTTAAATTTATCAATATACTCAGGAGTAACTACTGTATCTGGTGAAGCACTATGATAATGAAAAGGAGCAAAAAGTTCATAGTTTTCCTCCCTAATTATATCGGGCATGCAAGCTGCTTCAGGAATTCTTATACCAGCCTTTTTTGCAATATATGCATGGGTAAAGCAATCCCATGCATAGGTTGTTGAGAAAAAAATAAGGATGAGAAGGAATGAAACTATGACAAATCTTATCCTTCCCATCCCATCCTCCTAACTATAACCTATACTGTAGTTGCCATCTTATGAAGGCAGCACTTTTTGTTTTATCTGAATAGAAATTGCCTGGTTCAAAATACTCAATCTGAAGCATTCCATCGAGATTTTTATTGAATTTATAGTTTCCAATAATTGCCCAAAGGTCACCTCTGTTTTTACCATTATTTGAAAACATATCTTTGTATGGGCCAGATTTTATATTTGTTTTTTCATCAGCCCAGAAATGCTGATAGGAAAGTTTAATATCTAAATTCTTCACCGGATAAATTTTTAGATTGGCTATAAATGCCTTCATATTTGTCCAGTATCCAGGAATTGGTCCACCTTTAGTAGAAGTTTCTGGAACAAGAGTATATATCAAAAGTTCATTCCATTGAGGTGCTCTTGAAAACAAAGGATTAAATCCTTCATTTTTATTTGTATCAACTTTATCACCTGAAAGATAAAGATAACCTATCTCTAAGTTGGGCGTAAGAGGGCAGTTTTTGAAGGTATATCCTGCAAAAGAGTATCCACCAAATCCACTAATTCTATTTCCACTAAGCTTATACTTACCTGTTTGTTTGGCAATCTCACCTCGTAAAGAAAAATCACTTATTTTGAAAACCGTTCTTAAACCAAAAGTATTAATGTAGCTTTCAGGAATGCCAGTGTATTCCTTTTCTTTTTTATAAATGTAATAAGGCTCTATATTTAGCCAATCAATTATTTTATGTCTACCATAGACCCAAAATCCTCTTTCATTTGATGCTGTAAGTCTTTTCTTATGGTCAATATATAAACGACCAGTGGTATTGCTGTCATAGTATGCAGGGTGAAGACTTGGCAGATACTGATCTGTTTTAGGATTCGATACATATACAAGGTCAATGGCGTGTCCATCGGCAATTAAAACTGTGGCCTTTAAAGCATTAAAATAAAAAGTTCTTGAACCATCACCTGGTGTTCCGTCAAGAATGAGAAAACCCTCTCCATACATATCTTTTCCAAGAAAATCCTGTCTTCCTATGCGAAAGTTTACTGGAATATCAAAGGGTTTTTTGATATCAACATAGAGATTGTCAATTACTATCTCATCCTGATCAAATTTTTTAAAGGTATTTCTATTGTTAAGCGGTAACTCATAGGGACCAGTATAATACTTTGGTTCAGTAGTAAGTCTTACATAGGCTCCGAGATTTTCATTGAATTTTACATTATTCCAAAGTTGAATTCTTAATCTGAAAAAGTTTCTGTCAGGTTGAAAATCTCGAGCTGTTCCTAAGGAAACTACATTATCCCAGATTTCTTGCCTTAGCCTTAAAGAAGCACCTGGTTCATTTTCAATGGCAAAAGATAAAGAGAAAAGACTAATCACGAAATTAAGAACTAAAAACAATCTTAACAGTTGCCTCATTTATACCTCCTAAAAAACAAGTGAATTAAAATGAAAAAATTATAACACATACTACAAAAATTTTTTACCAAATTTTTTTCATTTGTTGTAAAATTTAAAAAACATTCCTTAGGAGGTGTTCCATGAAAGAAGAAGAAATCATTGAAGTTTTAAAAAAAGAAAATGAAGAGTTTCGCAAGCTTTATGAAGAACACAGAAACCTTGACAGAATTCTTGATGAAATGAACAAAAAACTCTATTTAACTCCTGAAGAAGAATTTGAGAAAAAAAGAATGCAGAAAGAAAAACTTTACAAAAAAGATAAAATGGCTGAAATGATAAGGCAATATAAGATGAAACTTACAAAGGAGGCAAATAAGTGAGAAGTGATACTATTAAAAAAGGTCTTGAGAGAACTCCACATCGGGCTCTTCTTTTTGCAACAGGACTTCCAAAATCCGAGATAAATAAACCCTTTATAGGTGTTGCAACAAGTTTTACCGATATAATACCTGGACATATCTCTATGAGAGATTTAGAAAGATTTATAGAGAAAGGAATTCATTCTGCTGGAGGCTATCCATTTTTCTTTGGCATTCCTGGTATTTGTGATGGAATAGCAATGGGACATAAAGGAATGAGATACTCTCTTCCTTCAAGAGAGTTAATTGCAGATATGATTGAGTGTATTGTTGAAGCTCATCAGTTTGATGGTATAGTTCTTCTTACAAACTGTGACAAAATTACACCGGGAATGCTTATGGCTGCTGCAAGACTTGACATTCCTGCAATTGTTCTTACAGCAGGTCCAATGCTTGCAGGATACTATAAAGGACAAAGAAGAAATCTAACTTCTGACACTTTTGAAGCTGTGGGAAAGTTTAAAAAAGGACTTATAACAAAAAAAGATCTTGAGGCTCTTGAATTATGTGCATGTCCTGGAGCAGGCTCTTGTCAGGGAATGTATACTGCAAACACAATGGCATGCGTTACAGAAGCTTTGGGAATGAGTCTTCCCGGAGTTGCAGCAACACCTGCTGTTATGTCTGAAAAAAGAAGGCTTGCCTTTGAGACAGGAGTAAAGATCGTCGAACTTATTAAGAGAAAAATTAATGCACGTCAAATCCTAACAAAAGAAGCTTTTTACAATGCTATTACAGTTGATATGGCACTTGGTGGTTCTACAAACACTGTGCTCCATATAAAAGCAATAGCAAATGAAGCAGGAATAGATCTTCCCCTTGAAATCTTTGATGAAATAAGTAGAAAAACTCCACATATCGTAAATATAATCCCTTCAGGTGAGCATTACATGGAAGACCTTTATATTGCAGGAGGAATTCCAGCTGTCCTTAAAAGACTTAAAGATAAACTCTATTCAAATCCCACAGTTTCAGGAATTAATATAAAGGAGATCGCTGAAAAAGCTGAAATTTATGATGAAAATGTAATTAGACCAATTGATAAACCTTACAATAAAGAAGGCGGAGTAGCTATTCTTAAAGGAAATCTTGCACCCGATGGAGCAGTTGTAAAACAGACTGCTGTTTCTCCTAAAATGCTTAAATTTGAAGGAGTTGCTAAATGTTTCGACTCTGAAGAAGCTGCCATGAAAGCAATTCTTGATGGCAAAATAAAAGAAGGTGATGTAGTTATAATAAGATACGAAGGTCCTTCTGGTGGTCCAGGAATGAGAGAGATGCTCTCTCCAACAAGTGCAATTACAGGAATGGGACTTAATGAATCTGTTGCCTTAATTACTGATGGAAGATTTTCAGGAGGAACAAGAGGTCCCTGCATTGGACATGTCTCTCCAGAGGCAGCCCGAGGTGGACCAATTGCTATTGTTAGAGATGGTGATAAAATTCTTATTGATATACCAAAAAGAAAATTGGAAGTCCTTATTTCAGAAGCTGAAATAAAAAGAAGACTTAAGGACTGGAAACCTCCAAAACAAAAAGTAAAGAAGGGATATCTTTTGAGATATACTCGAAGTGTAAGTTCTGCTGATAAGGGAGCAATACTTGAATAAAGTTTAAATTTTTTTGTATTCTAAAAAATAGCCGGAGTGGCGGAACTGGTAGACGCAAGGGACTTAAAATCCCTGGGAAGGTAACTTCCGTACGAGTTCGAGTCTCGTCTCCGGCATTCTTTTTTTCATTTCTTCTTTTAATGTGGGGGGCTAATGATTAAGAAAGCTGTCCTTCCGGTTGCAGGGCTTGGAACAAGATTTCTCCCAGCCACAAAAGCTTCACCTAAAGAAATGCTTCCCATAATAGATAAACCACTTATTCAGTATGCAGTAGAAGAAGCATTAAAAGCCGGAATTGAAGAGTTTTTATTCATCACTGGTAAACATAAAAGAGCCATTGAAGACCACTTTGATAAAGCCTATGAGTTAGAGGAAAGACTTAAAAATTCAGGAAAGCATGAACTTTTGAATAAAATAAACTGTTTTGAAAATCTAAACTTTGTTTATATAAGACAAAAGGAACCAAAAGGACTTGGAGATGCTATACTATGTGCTAAGCCCTTTGTAAGAGATGAAGCATTTGTTGTAATTTTAAGCGATGATTTGATAGATCCAGAATACTCTGTATTAAATGAGATGATAAAAATTTATGAGGAAAAAAAAGCTCCAGTAATAGCTCTTGAAGAAGTCCCTATAAGTGAAGTCTCAAGATATGGAATAGTTTCTGGAAAAAAACAAAATAATTATTATATTATCGATGACTTAGTAGAAAAGCCTGATGTTGCATCAGCACCTTCACAGCTTGCAATAATTGGAAGATATATACTGACTCCTCAGATATTTAGATATCTTGAAAATCTATCTCCTGGAAAAAGTGGAGAAATCCAACTAACAGATGCATTAAAACTCCTTTTAGAAGAAACTCCCATATATGGATATATTATTGAAAAAGGAAAAAGATATGATGCAGGAGAAAAATTTGGTTATTTAAAAACAATTGTTGAGTTTGCTTTAAAAGACAAAGAAATCTCATCGGATTTCATAAAATTCCTTCAAGAAAAAATTCAAAACTTTATCTCAAATAAAAAATCTTTTTAAAAAAATATCAAAGTCTCAGCAAAAACTGTTAAAATTAAACTATGAATTTTAAAAATTTTTTTAGGAGGACAAGATGGATGAGATAAAAAAGGAAGACAAAGAAAATAACAATGAAAAACAAGAAAACAAAGAAATAGAAATACCAGAAGAACTTCCAATCTTAGCTGTAAGAGATATTGTTATTTTCCCTTATATGATAATCCCCCTCTTTGTGGGAAGAGATATTTCTATCAAAGCTGTTGAACATGCTTTAAATACTAATAGACTGATTCTTTTACTTACTCAAAAGGACTTCAATATAGAGACTCCAGAACCGTCAGATCTGTATAATATCGGCACAGTATGTATGATTATGAGAATGTTGAGACTGCCAGATGGAAGACTTAAAATACTTGTTCAAGGAATTTCAAAGGCAAAAGTAGTAGAATTCCTAAAAACTGAAGGATTTTATCTTGCAAAAATAGAAAAAATTGAGGATATTCAAATTAAAGAATTTACTCTTGAACATGAGGCATTGATAAGAACAGTAAAGGAACAGCTTGAAAAGGTAATATCACTTGGTAAAAATATACCGCCAGATGCAATGGTAATAATCGAAAACATTGATGAACCAGGAAGACTTGCTGATCTTATTGCCTCAAATCTTGGACTAAAAAGTTCTGAAGCTCAGCAAATACTTGAAATAATAGATCCCTTTGAAAGACTAAATAAAATAAGAGAGATTCTTCACAGAGAAATTCAATTACTTACAATACAACAAAAAATTAAAAAAGAAGCCAAAGATGAGATAGACAAAACACAAAGAGAGTATTTCTTAAGGGAACAGCTTAAAGCAATCCAAAAAGAGCTTGGAGATATTGATGAAAAAGCAGAAGAGATAAATGAATTTAGAAAAAAAATTGAAGAAGCAAACATGCCTGAAAAGGTAAGAGAAGAAGCAGAAAAACAGCTTAAGAGACTTGAAAGAATGCATCCTGAGGCCGCTGAATCAGCAGTTATTAGAACATATCTTGAGTGGCTAACTGAATTACCATGGTCTCGTTCTACAGAGGACAGACTTGATATAAAGAAAGCAAAGGAAGTTCTTGATAAAGATCATTATAATCTTGAAAAGGTTAAAGAGAGAATACTTGAGTATTTAAGTGTAAGAAAACTAAAGGATAAGATGAAAGGACCAATTCTTTGCTTTATTGGACCTCCTGGAGTTGGTAAAACCTCTTTAGGACGCTCAATTGCAAAGGCCCTTGGTAGAGAGTTTGTAAGAATCTCTCTTGGTGGAGTTAGGGATGAAGCTGAAATAAGAGGACACAGAAGAACCTATGTTGGAGCTCTTCCTGGTAGAATAATTCAAGGCATAAAACAAGCAGGCACAAACAATCCTGTTTTTATGCTTGATGAAATAGACAAACTGGGAACAGATTTCCGAGGAGATCCTTCTTCAGCTCTTTTAGAAGTTCTTGATCCTGAACAAAATAACAGCTTTGTTGACCATTATCTTGGTGTTCCATTTGATTTAAGCAATGTTATGTTTATATGCACTGGCAATATAGCTGATACAATCCCTTCAGCTTTAAGAGATAGAATGGAAATAATATATCTTTCAGGATACACTGAGGAGGAAAAACTTCAGATTGCTAAAAAATATCTTATTCCAAAACAACTTGAAGAACATGGACTTAATTCTTCAATTATGAAAATTAGCGATAAAGCAATAAGATATATAATTACTCACTATACAAGAGAAGCTGGAGTAAGAAATCTTGAAAGAGAGATAGCAAATCTTTGCAGAAAAGTAGCTAAGTTTATTGCAGAAGGAAAAAAGAAGAAATTTTATATTACTCCTCAAAAAATTTCAAAATTTCTTGGTGCACCTAAATATCTTCCAGAAGAAGAACTTAAAAAAGAAGAAATAGGAGTTGCTACAGGTCTTGCATGGACTGAAGCTGGTGGAGATGTAATATATGTAGAAGCAACAATTATGAAAGGAAAAGGAAATCTTATTCTTACAGGACAGCTCGGTGAAGTTATGAAAGAGTCTGCACAAGCTGCTTTAAGCTATGTAAAATCAAAAGCTAAAGAGTTAAAGATTAACGAAAAACTCTTTAACACAACAGATTTACATATACATGTTCCTGCAGGTGCTATTCCAAAAGATGGACCCTCAGCTGGAATAACTATGGCATCAGCAATTGCTTCTGTTTTCACAGAAAAACCTTTAAGAAAAGACATTGCAATGACAGGAGAAATTACTTTAAGAGGAAGAGTGCTTCCAGTTGGAGGACTTAAGGAGAAAGTACTTGCTGCAAAGAGAATGGGAATAAAGACAATTATTATACCAAAAAGAAATAAGAAAGACCTTGAAGAACTACCTAAATATGTAAAAGAGGGAATGAAATTTATTCTTGTAGAATCAATGGATCAGGTTTTAGAACATATATTTTCAGATAAAAAAGATACGAAAAAAGCAAAAGTGGGTAAAAAACAAACTGCGACTGTCTGAATATACTTATGAAAAAAGATGAAATTACGCTTACAAGAGAAATAAGAGAAAGATTTCCTTTGTCAGAAACCATAGGAGTTGGTATTGGAGATGATGCTGCAGTTTTGAAACTTAAAGGAAATACAATTCTTACAACTGATTTAATGATTGAGGATATTCACTTTGATTTAAGCTATACTTCCTTTTATCATCTTGGATTTAAGATCGTCTCTGTAAATGTAAGTGACATATATGCAATGGGAGGAGATTTCAAAGGTTTTCTATTCTCCTTAGGAATTCCACAAAGTATATCTGATGATGAGTTTAATGAGCTATTTGATGGTATAAAGGATGCTCTAAATTACTATGATGGATTTTTAATAGGTGGTGATCTTTCAAGAAGTCAAAAAATCATTCTTTCAGGTTTTGCAGTTGGAGAGACTGAAAAACCCATATTAAGAAAAGGTGCACAGCCTGGTGATTTTATTTTTATAACATCTTTTCTTGGACTTTCTTCAGCAGGTTTAAATCTTTTAAAAAATTTCTCTGAGAACGATAAAAAAATTATAAAATCAATTAGAAACTTTAAAAAATTCCCTAAAAAAATTTTAGATATTGAAGGTATAAATGAAGTTTTAGAGAGACATCTTATGCCTATTGCGAGAAAACCTGATAAATTCAAACATCTTGCAAAAGCAATGATGGACATTAGTGATGGACTGCTTATTGATTTATACAGACTCTGTGAAGAAAACAATGTAGGTGCAGAAATCTACATTGAAAAACTTCCTATGCATCCAACATTAATAAGCGTTGCAAATTATCTAAATACTGATATTATGAGGTTTATCCTCTCTGGTGGTGAAGATTATGAGTTAATAATTGTATCTGATAAGTTGGAGGCTCAAAATTTCAATCTAATTCCTATTGGAAAAATAACTGATGAAAAAGGTATATATCTCATAGATCCTCATAAAGGTAAAGTTCCTGCAAAACCTGAAGGCTGGCAACATTTTTAGTTATGAAAAATTTCACAGTAATCACACTTGGATGTCCCAAAAATACTGTAGATTCACGCCATTTAATTGATGCATTAACTAAAGAGGGATTTATATATGTTGAAGATTTCAAAAAAGCCGATTTTATTTTAATAAATACCTGCTGTTTTATAGATGATGCTAAAGAAGAATCAATTGAAGAAATTTTAACTGCTGCAAAATTTAAGCTTGACAGAAAACTCATTGTATTTGGTTGCCTTTCAAAAAGATATGGAGAAGAATTAAAAAAAGAAATACCAGAAATTGATGCAATTTTTGGAGTGGATGAAAAAGACAATATAATAGATTACTTAAGACAATTTAAAGAAAACTTTAGATCAATTTCTCATAAGTTTCAATACTCTGTAGAACCACCAAGTTATAGATATATTAAGATCGCTGAAGGATGCAGTAGAAGATGTAGTTTCTGTATTATTCCACAGGTTCGTGGTTCATTCAGAAGTATAAAACCTGAAAAAATAATTGAAGAGGTAGAAAATTTTGTCAAGGAAGGAATAAAGGAGTTTATTCTTGTGGCTCAAGACATTACTCAATATGGCAAAGATTTAAAGGGATATAATTTAAAAGAGCTTCTTAGGGATATATGCTCTATAAGTGGAGATTTCTGGATAAGGCTTCTTTATCTTTATCCTTCTGACATTGATAAAAATTTAATAGAAACTATTGCTGAAGAAGAAAAAATTGTCAAATATATTGATATTCCTATGCAACACAGTGAAGACAGAATTCTTAGATTAATGGGAAGAAGAGGAACAAGAAAAGAATATTTAAAAACAATAAAACAAATCAGAGAGGCAATACCTGGAGTTACACTAAGAAGCACCCTTATTGTTGGTTTTCCAACAGAAACAGAAGATGAATTTCAAAGACTCGTTGATTTTATTGAAGAGGTTCAGTTTGACCGTCTCGGAGTATTTAAGTACTCAAGGCAACAAGGAACAAAAGCTTATAGTTTGAAAGGACAGATTCCTGAACATGTTAAAAATAGAAGATATGATGAAATTATGTCAAGGCAAGCAATTATATCTCTTGAAAAAAATAGAGCTCTTGTTGGAAAAGAATATGAAGCTTTAATAGATTACACTGATGTGGATATGGCAATAGCAAGACTTTACTGTCATGCTCCTGAAGTAGATGGTGTAGTAATATTAGAAAACACTCAAAATTTGAAACCAGGAGATAAAGTAAAAATATTTATAACCGAAGCCTATGAATATGATGTAAAGGGAGTTATCACTTCATGAAAAAATCTTTAGTTCCTTTAATTCTTTTTATTGCTACTATTTTTACTACTCTTTTTGCAGGAGCACTTCATCAGGGTATCAATCTATTTAATGAACCTTTAAGGTTCTGGGAGGGTTATCCTTTTTCTATAAGTATAATTACAATTTTGCTTGGACATGAGTTAGGTCATTACTTTGCATCAAAAGCTCATAACACAAAGGCCACACTTCCCTACTTTATTCCAGCTCCTTCTATAATAGGAACATTTGGAGCCTTTATAAAGATGAAATCACCTATTTTTACAAGAAAAGCACTTATAGACATAGGAGCAACAGGTCCAATTATAGGCTTTGTTTTATCTCTTATAGCTTCAATCATTGGACTTAAAATGTCAAAAATTATTCCTATAAACCAAGAAGAAGAATTTTTCATGCTCGGAGACTCTATTGTTTTTTTCTTGCTTGTCAAATTAACATTCGGAAGTATTCCTGAAGGACAAGATGTTCTTCTTCACTCTGTTGCCTTTGCTGGATGGATAGGACTATTTGTGACATCAATGAATCTTTTACCTGTAGGACAACTTGATGGAGGACATATTGCATATGCATTGTTTGGAAGATGGCATTATTATATTTCAAGATGTATTCTTTTTATAATTGCTGCCTTAGGAGTTTTTTACTGGTATGGATGGATTGTATGGGCATTATTACTTGTTTTTTTAGGAGTAGATCATCCACCTATATTAATATGGGAAAATAGACTACCAACAAGTAGAAAAATCATAGGAATATTGTCTCTTATTATTTTTATATTGACATTTACTCCGACACCTTTTAAGTTTTAGGTTATGCAAAACTATATTGATTATAGAAAAATTCAAAAGCCTCTTAATTTTGAAAACTTTACAGTTGAGATAGGTTTTGGTTCCGGTGATTTTTTGATTAGACTCGCAGAGCAAAATAAAGAAGAGATATTTTTTGGAATTGAAAAATCTTGGATATCTATCAATAAGCTTTTAAAAAAGTGCAAACTAAGAAAGATTAATAATATTTATTGCATTAGACTTGATGCTTACTGGACATTTCAACTTTTATTTAAAGACAAAAGCATAAAAACAATAATAATAAACTATCCAGATCCTTGGTTTAAAAAGTCCCATATAAAGAAAAGGCTGACAAAAAAAGAAAATTTATTTGTTTATGCAAAAAAATTAATTAATAATGGAGAAATTAAAATAAGAACAGACCATTACCCCTTTGTTGAATTTACATTACAAGAAAGTGAATTTTTGAAATGTTTTTCTACAAATGTCTCAAATCTCTCAATAGATGAACCTTTGACGAAATATGAAAAAAAATGGCTTTCACTAGGCAAAAGTATATGGGAAATAGTTCTTAAAAAAGAAAAAGAACCAGAATTTATTGAAACAAAGAAAATTACGGAGGTGAAAGAGTTGTTTCCTGTAAAGATATGTAAGGAAAAATTAGATATTGATGCTGTTTCACATAAAGATTTTAAGATTGAAGAAGGCTTATATTTAAAATGTTTTTCTGTTTGGAAAAATAATAAAGACTATGCCATAGAAGTAGTTCTTTCGGAAAAGGATTTTCTTCAAGCTTTTTTCATAATTGCTAAAAATAAAGGTGAATACTTTATAATAGATGTATCTAAGTTTAGCGAAATTTTAAAAACCGAAGGAGTACAAAAAGCTTTAAACTTTTTAGCTAAACTCTTTATGGAGACATTATGAAGAAAAAAGTTATTATATGTGTTCAAAAGGATATCAAAAACAGTATTAATTGGGCCTTAAAAGATCTTCCTATTATTTCTGCTCAGTATTTTGACCATATACATCAACTTGAAAAGATTTTTGAAGAACAAAGAGATTTTTGTGGAATAATAATAGACTCAAAGATAGACAACGAAAGCTCAATACCTTTCCTACAAAAAATTAGAGAAAAATCTAAAATGAAAGTTCTTCTAATAATTTCAACAGATACTCCAAAACAAGAAATAATAAAACTGATTCAGGATAAAATGGTTGACAGTATCATTATAAGACCTTTTAATGCAAATCAAATTATTGATGCTGTTGCAAAAATATGCGGTATTGAAAGACCATCTGAAAAACCATGGTATATGTATACAAGGTCTCAGTAGTTTTGTTATAATTTTTAGCTATGGAAGATAAAATTAACCTTCTGGAAAAGTTCGAAGAAGCAAACTTACTTTTAAGACAGAAAGCCTTTGAAGAAGCCTGTATAATTTATGATGAATTATTGAAAGAAGATTTTCACTCTGTAGAACTTTATAATAACTATGGACTTGCCCTTTTTTATCTTGATAAATTTGACGAAGCTATAGAAAAATTTAAACGAGCAATTGAAATTGACCCTGATTTTGCTTTACCCTATGCAAATATGGGACTTGTGTATCTAAACAAGGAAGAGTATGAAAAGGCAGAACAATTTTTTTTAAAAGCCCTTGAAAGAGATCCTGAAAATCCTGAAACACATTACAATATGGCAGTAACATATTATAGATTAGACAGAAAAAATGATGCATTACGACATTATGAAGCATTTATTAATTTTTCACGCGATGACTATGAAAAACTAAAAGAAAGTGTTCAAAAAATTATCACTGAGATTAAACAATCTATTCAAAAAGATGAAGACTCTCAAGTATAAATCTCTGAACTATCTCAGCAGCCTTTATAACTTCTTCAGTCTTTAGAAGGTTACTTCTATTTATAACCAAGTTGCTGATACTTCTTATTTCTGTAACAGGTATCCCATAATTTTGAGCAACCTTTGCTATGGCAGCCCCCTCCATATTTTCACATATAGCATTGAATTTTTTCTCAAGAAAGTATGCTCTTTTTAAATTACCTGTACAGGTTGAAACAGTAAGAAAAACTCCTTTTTTAAGATTTTTTAGTGAATTGGGTATATAAAGTGGAAATTCCTGATAATCTATAAAAATAAAAGATTTTTCCTCATCATCGCATTTAATCAAAAGTCCCTGGTCTGCCTCTATCTCTTTTTCAGCTATAGCAATATCTCCTATTTTAAGTCCTGATGTTGGATATGCTCCTGCTATTCCTGAAATGATTACTTTATCTATTGGAAATTTTTCAAAAGCGAAAACTGATGCCATTGAAGAATTTACTTTCCCAATTCCTGATATACAAAGAAGAATTTCCCGATTATCTATCTTTCCTTTGATAAAGGGAATCTTTCTAATGTAGTAAATTGTTTTATCTTTTAGCTTTGAGATAATAAGTTGAGATTCAACTAAGGTTGCAAAAAATAATGCAATCAATTTTTTTGCTCTTTAATGTATAATAAAAAGCCATTTTATAATAGCAGATTGAACTGATTTACTTCAATCTTTAGTTTTTGTAATTCCTCCCTTGAATATCCAGAAAAAAGCTCTGAAAAAATTGTGTTGTTCGTAAAAAGAGGATCTAAATCATCAGGAATAATCCCATTTTTTACAAGCTCATTCCAATAGTAAGTTCCTCTTATAGGAGAAAACTCTGTAAGATGTATTCTTACTTTTAGTTTTTTAAGAAAATCAACTCCAGCTTTTACCTCATCAAGGCTTTGTCCTGGCAACCCATACATTATATAAACACCTATCTCTTGAGATGAAAATCCTGCTTCCTTAAGATAAAAAACTGCTCTTTCAAGTTCCTCATTTGTTATTTTCCCACCTGTTTCAATCTGTCTTTTAATGTTTACTGTTTCAAGACTTAGTCTCAATGTTTTAAAACCAGCTTTTTTCATTAATAAAGCAATATTTTTATTAATAAATCTTCCATGAAGTCCATTTGGAGTATGAAATCTTAATTGAAAATTCCTTTTAACTATTTCTTTAAGTAAAGGCTCAAGATGAGTTTCAGATTTATACAGTAAAGCATCATCATAAAAGGCAAAGTCTCTTATCCCAATACTGTATAGTTCTTCTATCTCATTAACAACTTCATCTATTTTTCTCTGTTCAAAAGACTTATATAAAAGAGAAGATGCACAGTAGGAACATCTGAATGGACATCCAGTGGAAGTTAATAAAGGAGCATACGACATTTTATTGTAAAAACCTAACTTCCACCAAGAGATAGGTTTTTCTCTGATTCTTTTAAGTTTAATTCCAAAACGCTCAATATTTTCAATTAATCTATTTTCAAGCTGTCCTGTATAGATTAAATCAGCATTTATTTTTTTCTCTGCATGTTCTTTGTATAAAGTTGCGTAAATTCCTCCAATTATTATTGGAATATTAGGAAGATATTCTCTAACAATATCTACAGTCTCTTTTACTCCATACCACCAATAAGCCATTATTGATGTAATTAAGACTAAATCTACATAAGAAATTCTCTTTAATCTATCTATAAATTCTTCAAGACTAATTCCATATCTTTTATATCTCTTAGGAATATCCTTAATAATCTCAGGTTTTTGTACAGTTTGATAACTGTATTTTCCTGTTCCATATTTCTTTATAGTAAAAGAGTCACAGCAGTCAATGAAAAATAGTTTTACGTCAAACTGAGTTAAAAACTCTGCAACTTTAAGTAAACCAAGAGGCCTTGCCCAGAAATTATAAGCAGCAAAATCATAAATCCAAGGATTAATAAGCAAAATCTTATAAGTCACGCCAGTTTTCTAAAGACAACAATAAATCCTGTATGTGCTACCATTCTAAGTGTTGGTCTAAGACTTAAGCCATCTTTTTCCCACTTTCTCTCAAGAAGTTCAAATATACCAACTTTATAGAGTTTTTCATAGAAGTTTTTTTCAAACTCCTCCATCAAACTATAAATCTGAAGAACTGTAGTAAGATAACAACCTAAGATGCCTCCGGGTTTCAAAGCATCAACAACTTTCTCAAGAAAAAGCCACGGTTCTGTAAGATCAAGGATTGCTCTATCAAAATCTTTATCCTCTATTCCATCAGCAATATCTTTATTTTGAAGGACTAACTCTCCATAATTTTTATTCTTCATAAATATTTCAATATTTTTCTTTGCTATTTCATAAAAATCTTTTCTTTTTTCATAAGATACAACTTTTCCAGTTTCACCAACTGCTCTTAAAAGATAAAGTGTTAATGCTCCAGAACCTGTTCCTGCCTCAAAGACCTTTGCTCCAGGAAATATATCCATAAGTGTAATAATTCTTGATATATCCTTTGGATATATTATCTGCGCTCCTCTTTTCATTTTAAGTATGTATTCTTCAAGAGTAGGTTTAAAAACATAAAGCTTTTCTCCCATAGAAGACAAAACCTTAATTCCATCATTTTTACCAATAATATTATTAAATTGCACATTACCCTTATGAAAAGAAAAAGTTGCATCTTTTTTTAAACTCACAAGATATTGTCTTCCTTTTGAATCTATAAGGAGTGCCAAATCTCCTTCCTTGAATACTGACAAGCTCAACCTCCAATAAAAAAGCGGGCGACGGGATTCGAACCCGCGACCTTCAGCTTGGGAAGCTGACACTCTCCCGCTGAGTTACGCCCGCAACTTATTATTTTTATATCATTGCAGTTTAAAATATGTCAATTGTTTGATTTACCTAACTATATATTTCTATTCCAAAAGATATAACAACATCACTCTTTCCTATATAAGTCTTCCAAAAACAAAACCTTCCTCATCCTTACTCTGTGATCTTAAAACCTTGACAAGAAAGCTTTGTTCCAAAATTTCCTTGACTGCCTTCCTAAAGAATAACTCTGCCTTAGTCCCATATTGCCCGAGTGCTCAAATAGAAATATCATGTTTTCCTATGAAGCAGTAGCTATGAAACTTTAAACATCTCAGTAAAAATATCCTACTTTATAATTGGATCCATATCTAATGCAGGATGTTGTACTTGAGTAAGATATTCAACGAGACACTCAATATCTTCACAAACTGTTTCATCAGCAATCTTATTCATTAAATCTGAAACTCCCTCTTGCTCTGCTATTTTTTGAAAACTTTCTTTTATTCTCTCCTTTAACTCCTTTGGCATCCAAACAATTCTTCTTATTCCTCCATCACCCTTAAGAAACTTCTTTGATGTAATATAGTTAACACCAACTCCCATAAATCCAGGAGTCTGCACTCCTCCACCAATCATTCCTGCGAGTGTAGAAAATTTCATACCGATTGGAGTCATACCACCGTAGCCTCTATGTACAATCAAAACTCCATTTGCCTCAGGAACAACTGCTACAATACATTCAAAGCATCCACAGGAAGTCATAGGATTTTCCATGATGGAATAAAGATTTATTGTCTCAATAGCACCACCTGAGTGTTTCTTTACATATTCATCAACTCCGCTGTATCTACCATACACTGGATCAATTAGCTTACCTTTTTGTATAGGCTGATTTCCACCTGTTGGCTCAATTTCATAGGCAGCCTTTGCATCAAGCCATGTAAAGGCTCCACAAAGTCCTGGACGTTCAGGCGTAATTACACATACATGCTTTGGTGCAAAGCTTTGACAGAGTAAACATGAGTAAAACTCTTTGACTTGCTCATCAGTTAATGTAGCAAGTCTTAAATCCCTCTGCTTATACTCCTTTCTTGCCTGCTCCCTTAACTCTAAGACATCCTTTTCATCAACATAGAGATAAACTTCTACCTTGTCAACAATACTACGAAATCTTGCCTTAATCATGGTTGATATTATTATTCCTAAATGATTAAGTTTTATTCCCTTTTCTTTTGCCTTCTTGCTAATTCTTATCCAGTTTATGTCTCTCTGTCCTATATGCCATAAACCCTCTGCTTCATTTATAAATGTATGAATTTGACGCTCAATAACAGGCTCAAAATCCTTCTGCATTTTTTTTCCTGCCACATTTACAACTATTCCAAGAGGCATCTTACCGCCTTCTTCATATCTTTTCTGCCAGTCAGTGCCTACTATCTCAACCTTTTCGTCTTCAATCTCTTGCAAATCCTTCATTCTTACCCATTCAAAGGCTGGAGTTTTCTGCCCTCCAAACTCTATAAAAGTATCCTCCTTTCTTACTCTTTCTCCTTCAAAGGCAGGTCCATAGGATACAGGAATTGGTGGTTTTTCAACAACTATTTTTAATCCTCTTGTCTCAATTGCCTTTTTAACAATTTTTGTGTAGTCACTTTCGGAACTTAAAAGAGGATATTCAGCAATCTCAGGTATTAATAGCTCTGGAATAATCTGGTCAGTAATAACAGGAATTGCAAATACTGCTGAAGCCACTGCTATGGCAACTGCTTTTTGATCAATACTTCCAAAGGAAAGGGCAAAGGCATTTATTCTTTTTCTTACATAATCAACTATTGCCGATTTATCCCCTGGTGTCTGCCCACCAAATATGAGAGAGGCTCTTAATGCCCAATCAATAACAAAAACTGCCTGTTCTGTTTTTTCACCAACAGCAACTACATAGGCATCAAAACCATAACGCTCACCTGTTTTAACAAATTCCTCTGCAATCGGACCTATAAGAAATGTAAGAATTCTTTTCTCTTGAAGTTCCCTGACTACAGGTAAAAGTCTTTCTTTTTCAATCTTTCCAAGTAAAACTGCCACTGCTGGAATTCTACCATCAACCAATTGAACACCCAAAGTCCTCTGAATTGTATCTCCAAGAAAACCAAAATATCTATTAGAAGACTCCTCAGAGTCTTTTTCTTCTCTGTAGCAGTAAAATAAAGATAGATAAATTTCTGCAATATAAAGATAATTTAAGGCAAGATTAAATATATCAAGAGATTGAGAAAGTCTGTGTTTTAAAGCTTCATAAAAATTCTTTAATTCTCTTAGCTTTGTTATCTTTAATCCTTCAAGGGCATAAATTAAAGGAAGTCCATAGGCTGTATCTGGAAGCTCTATTAGAAAGTTTTCACCCTTTTCTTCCAAGGTTTTCTTTAAAAGCTCCTCGGTTTCTCTTAATAAATCCTCTGATGCCTTTTTCGTAAGTTCAGTCAGTTTTTCTATCATTGCTTACTCCTTCTTTCAGACTAAAGCTTTACTTTTCATGTAGTTCTTTAAAAAGGCTGGAATACCACTTGCTTCCTTTGTGCCAACAATAACCTTCCATCCCTGAAGTTTATCCTCTATGGCAGCTTTAAGCATCGCAACATAACCAGGAATAATAAGTTCTCTATGGTTAAGTCTTTCTTCTATTCCACTTTCCTTTATAAACTCAGCAATCTTACTGGCAGAAAACTTTCCTGCTGCCCATGCAGTCAATACACTCAAACCATCGCAATCCATTATAGCAAGCCATGTGGGAATCTTACTGTTTTCAATCTCACCCTTTACAAGAAAATAAGTTAAAGCAAAATTTGTCGTTATCATTAAAGGACTGTTTCCATCAGGTTCTCCCACCTTATATATACCTTGTTTTACCTGCATTGGTACTTGTGGATCTGAATAAATATTTTGTCTCAATGTAAAAAGAACAAGATTTTTCCATTTAGGAATGCTACTTAATACAACAATTGAAGAATACTTTAATACTGCCAAAGAAGCTATAATAGTTTCATAAAAATCATCATCTCTGTTTGCAAAGGTGATAATTGGATATCCTAATACCTTCATACCCTTTTTAAGGGCTGCTCTTCTTATTAAGGTATTATTTATTAAGATTTCTTTAGCAGTCTCTGGTTTAGTATCAATTATTAAATCCTGAATACCCTTTGAACGGGCAGTCTCCAAAAGAGCCATAACTTTTTCTATTCCTTTATCTCTTACAACCAGCGGAATATTGTATTTTTTTGCTATTTCAGCCATTTCATTAATATTTTCAGAGTTAGCCTCTGAAAGTATCGGTCTAATATCCTTAGTTTTTTCCACTGCAGCAACTGCCACATCAGGCTTTAAGGTCCCAAAAATAAGAGGTAAATCAGGCGCTTTATCTAATATTTTATCCAATGCCTGAAGAAAGATATCTACTTTTCCTGATTGATTTTTTAAAAATATCGCATCAATCTTAAGTGTCTGTCCAACTCTTTCAATTGAAGAGTTCAAAACTTCATCTATCAATAAATCTATGTTTGAGTCTGTGTCCTTAATTTCAAAAGCTAAAACCGTAGGATTGAAAAACTTCTTTTCATGTCTGAATAAAACTAATTCTTCTCCGATTTTTATTTTTGTAGAACTTGAACCAAAGAAAAATCCACGGATAGGAGGTGTAGAAGCTTCCTTAAGTTTTGCCTTTATCTCTTCAGATATCTCAGGGCATTGTTCAATGTCAACTTGCCCTTGGGCAACTTTCATGGCAAAGGCAAGACATGTGGGAAATCCGCATTTTTTACAATTTGTTTTTGGAAGAAGCTTAAAAATTTCTATCCCTGTAAGTGCCATTTATTAATACCCTTAGGAAAATAGATCATTCATAAATCTATTAACAATTTTTACTGCTTCAGGATGTCTCATTATCAATAAATCTGCTCCTGAAAGCAAAAATGAACAGGCTGTTACTGCCTCCCACATTAATGCTCTTTCATGTAGACTTCCCCACTCAGGTATATCCGATTCAGATGCCTGTGTTTCCTTTGTCTTCCACACATAAAAACCTACATCAGCAACCATTGGAAGACAGAGCATACTGTCTCCCTGAAGAATACCTGCAATTCTAATTCTTTCCATAACTGAGTAGGTATACTCAAATCCGTATCCAAGGGCAGAACACATCGGGTCTATGATTATTTTTTCTCTTGGGAAACCCATCTGAGTAATTAAGATATTGAGTTGTTTTGCAAGATTTACATCAAGATCAGACATTGCAATAAGAAAATGACCTCCAGCCATTGCAGAGGCAACCACAGTCTTATAATTTCCTTCTTGAGCCTTTCCAATTATGCAGTTATATCCTCTGGAAGCATCTGCTACTATGGGAAGAACATCGGCATCCTTTTCAGTATGATTGCTTCCCAAAATTATCAATGGTAAATCTATTTCAGAAAGAAGCTTTTTTACTTTATCAGCAGCCTCCTCTGGTTTAGAATCCCTACTGTCTGGATGAGTACTTGTAAGTCTTAAAGCAATTGCTTGAGCTCCAAGAGATTCGCAAAATCTTGCCCATCTTAAGGTATCATCCCACACTGAAGAGTAGGTCTTTGCAAGTTCCTCTGGATAGTCTTCAGGTATTTGATCCTGAATCTCAAAAGCTATGAGAGGCTTATGGGGAAAGTGTCCCTCAAAAAAATGAAAGGGAAGTGCTGATTGTCCTCCAAAATAAGCCTTTTTCCCTTTTCCAAAAACAATTTCAGGAATTATCCCAGCGTAAGTTTCCTTAGGTATTGAAAAATTCATCCTTAACTCCTAAATCTCTAGATAGGAATGGGCATAAAGAGTTTTTCCTTTAATTACATTAATTGTTTTTACCACTTCTATTATCTCTGAAGGATTTGCAATAGCAGCTGTAAGTCCTTCATGCATTAAAAGAGCAAGAAAGTATTTATTTATAATAGGTCTTAAATGCTTTGGACATCCATTGGAAATATTACTCAATCCAACTATTGTCTTCATTGGAGGATCATTTAGGTCTTGAAAAAGTTTTATGGCACGCAAAACTTCCTTAGCCTGCTCCTGAGATGTTGATATCTGAAGAACCAAGGGATCAAGATATATATCTTCAAGGGAGACTCCAAATTCTGCTGCCTTTTCCATAAGTTGAAGGGCTATTTCAACCCTTTCTTCTGCATCTCTTGGAAGTCCACCTTTACCTACAGTAAGGGCAATTATTGGAACGTTATATTTTGCTGCAAGCTCAAACATAATAAATCTTTCAGGATCAAGGGAGGTTGAATTAATTAATGGCTTTCCCCATTGATTGTTGTGAACCTTCAATCCTGCCTCCATTGCTCGAGGATTGGTCGTATCAAGGGATACAGGAAGAGGAACAACTTCTTGAATGGTTGTTACCATCCACTCCATTAGTCTTTCTCCGTCATCCTCTGCAGGACCTATATTTGCCTCTATCATATGAGCACCAGCCTTCCACTGCTCAATGGCAATATCCTGAATTGGTGCTTTGTCTTTTTTCAAAATAGCTTCACGAACTTTCTTAGAAATAACACTAAGACGTTCTCCAATAATAAGCATCTATTCCTCCAGCAGAAGTTTAATAGAAAATTTTAACATAATTTATTACTTTTCCAAAATTTTCCTTAACTTAAAAAATGTTAGGAGTCAAACTTAGGAAACTTAAATTATTAAGGAGTTTGCAAAATAAAACTTGTTGATTTAAAATTAGAGATAAACGAAAAATACTAAAAAATTGGGAGATTAAGATATGCTTAAGAACATTACAATAGGGAAAAAACTTATGATAGGTTTTGGAATTATTATTTTTCTCCTTCTTTTAATCTCAGCATACACAATTATTTTCATAATTTCAGTTAATTCAAAACTTCATGATGTTGATGAAAGAATTGATCAAATTCTTTATGCTGCTGAGATACAGCGCGAAATTAATCATATTCATCTTAAGGTAAGAAAGCTTTTTATTGTAAATGACTCTTCAAAAAAACAAGAAATTTTCAAAGAGATTGAGGAACACAAAAAATATTACAGAAAAAAGTTAGAAGAACTTGATAAAATAACTCACTCTAAGGAGGGTAAACAGAGGGTACAAAATTTGATTGATGCTATCAATGAGACAACAGAGGCAAATAATAAATCCATACAGCTTGCTATGGCTGGAAAAAATCAAGAGGCAATTGAGATTTACCTTAAAGAAGTAGAATCAAAGGCAGGCAATAGAGAAAAAAACCTTAATGAGTTATTAAAGTTTTACTATGACACCGCAAATATAAGAATAAAGGAAATGCATGATGATATGAATATGGAACTCATTGTTCTAATAATTATGACAACATTAAGCACTGCTACTGCTATTTTCTTTGGCATTTTCATATCCCGTTCAGTAAGAAATCCTGTAAAAGAAATAAAGAATGTGCTTGAGAAGGTTGGAAAGGGAGATCTTTCAGTTGATATACAAATAAAAAGCAAAGATGAACTTGGAATGATTGCCAATT
The DNA here is from genome assembly GCA_039630505.1 of Thermodesulfovibrio sp. Taxonomy (GTDB): domain Bacteria; phylum Nitrospirota; class Thermodesulfovibrionia; order Thermodesulfovibrionales; family Thermodesulfovibrionaceae; genus Thermodesulfovibrio. The sequence continues at coordinate 383 of JBCNUV010000028.1, read as the reverse complement.
CAGTCCATGAAGCAATATTAAATATAAGAAAACTTGTAGCAGAGTCAAAGACTGTATCAGACTCTCTTGCCTCATCTTCTGAGCAACTTTCTGCAACAACAGAGCAGATATCAAGAAATCTAAAATCTCAGACAGAAAGGGCATCCCAGATTGCCTCAGCAGCAGAAGAGATGTCACAGACAGTTGTTGATATTGCAAAGAATGCCTCCCAGATAGCGGAAGTAAGTGTAACTACAGCCAATGTTGCCCGCGAAGGAAGAGACATGACAATGAAGACAGCATCTGAGATAAGGGTAATCGATGAATCAATAAAGAAGCTTTCAGAGGTAATAAAGGTGCTTGGTGACCGTTCCCGACAGATTGGAGAGATAGTGACAGTGATA
>JBCNUV010000027.1:0-15546 GCA_039630505.1 Thermodesulfovibrio sp. | reverse complement strand
GCTTGCCCTTAATGCAGCAATTGAGGCAGCAAGGGCAGGTGAGCAGGGTCGTGGTTTTGCAGTTGTTGCTGATGAAGTGCGCAAACTTGCAGAAAGAACCACAAAGGCAACTGATGAGATAGCAGAGATGATAAGAGGAATACAGACAGAAGTAAATGTGGCATCAGGTTCAATGGAGGATGCAACGAAGAAAGTAGAAAGTGGAGTGCAACTAAGTAATGAATCAGCCAAGATGCTTGAGCAGATACTAAGCAAGGCACAGGAACTACAGAGCATGATACAGCAGATAGCCTCTGCCACAGAGCAGATGTCTTCAGTTACGGATCATATAACACAGGATATTGGAAAAATAGCAGAGGTAACAAAAGAAATAACAAATACAGTGGAAAAAACAGCAAAAACTGCCTTTGATATTAGGAAACTTGGAAAAGATTTGAATGTAGCAATAGGAATTCATAAAGCTAAAAAGGAGGAGGCTTAATGATAAAAAATTTCATTGTAAAAAGAGTTTTTCAGGGCAGACTTTTAAAAGGACAAGAGATTATATCCGAAATTAGCAACTTTTTAAGGGAAAACTCTATAAAAGCTGGATTAATAAACGGAATAGGTGCTGTAAAAAAGGCTAAGATTGGTTATTATGATCAAAGTGAGAAAAAATATATTTTTCATGAGTTTAATGAACCCATGGAGATACTATCTCTTAAAGGTAATATTTCAATAAAGGATGGAGAGCCTTTTGCACATATTCATGTTGTTTTCTCAAAGGAAGATTTTTCCTGTATTGGTGGACATCTCTATGAAGCAGAAGTTTTTGCCTTTGAGTTTGAGATAATAGAGTTTGAAGGTGAAAGTTTTAAAAGAGAATTTGATCAAGAAACAGGACTATTTTTATGGAAATCTTAGATCAACATCTCTTCAAGGGTAATTCTAACACATTCAGCTAAAGCTTGCAGATTGTAGCCTCCTTCAAGAACAAATATCTTTGGAACATAAGAAGACTTAAGAATGCTTCTTATAATGCTTCTTACTCCCTCTGTGGTTACATTTATAAAACTTAGAGGATCATCTTTATGGATGTCATAACCTGCTGAGACAAGAATAAGTTCAGGCTTGACTTCTCTTATTTTCTGAGGCATTATATCCTGAAAAACTGTAAGATACTCCTTAGTTCCTGAGCCAGATCTTAAAGGAACATTATAGGTGCATCCTTCTCCTGAGCCTCTTCCCATTTCAATTTCTCTACCCGTGCCTGGATAAAAGGGAAATTGATGGGAACTGAAATAAAATACAGAACAATCATCTTCAAATATGTGTTGGGTCCCATTACCGTGATGAACATCAAAATCAATTATGAAAATCTTTTTATAACCCTTTGTTTTTGCATAGGCAGCACCTACTGCAACATTATTAAAAATACAAAATCCCATTGCAAAATCTCTTTCTGCATGATGTCCCGGTGGTCTTACTGCACAGAAAGCTTTATTAAAATCTTTATTTACCACTCCATCAACTGCCTGAAGAACAGCTCCTACTGCATAACATGCAACTTCATATGAATGTTCACTTAGATATGTATCAGGATCAAGATATCCAGGAGGAGATTTCTTAATTTTCTCAATATAGTAAGGTTCATGCACTAAAGCCAACTCTTCCTCAGTTGCCTTTCTTGGCTTAATGTGTATAAGTTTTTCCCAAATTTCATTATTTTTAAGATGATTAACAATTGCTATAAGTCTTTCCTTTGACTCTGGATGTCCTTCTGGAGTTTGATGTTTTAGAAATATATCATCATATATAAAGGCAACCTTATCCATAAAAAATGATACCTGTGTATTTAAGTTAAAGTCAAGTTTATGGAAAAAGTGATAATTAAATAAATAGATATGGTAAAATTGAAAAATGCGAGAGATTAACTTAGATGATAAAATTTTTATGAAGAGAGCATTATTTCTTGCAAAAAAAGGAAACTGGAGAACATCTCCAAATCCTATGGTTGGAGCTGTTATTGTAAAAAATGGAAGGATTATTTCAGAGGGATATCACAAAAAGGCAGGTTCACTTCATGCTGAGGCAGAAGCTATAATGAATGCAAAAGAATCATTAAATGATGCAACTCTTTATGTAACTCTTGAACCATGCTGTCATACAGACAAAAGAACTCCTCCATGTACAGATGCTATAATCAAATCAGGAATTAAAAAAGTTGTTGTAGGTATGAAAGATCCTAATCCAAAGGTTTCAGGAAAAGGTATAGAAATTTTAAAGAATCATGGAATAAAAGTTGTAGAAGGAGTTCTTGAAGAAGAAGTTAAAAAGTTGAATGAGTTTTATATAAAGTATATAACTACCAATATTCCTTTTGTAATTCTTAAAATAGCGATGACTCTTGATGGTAAAATTGCCACTCCTTTGGGTGAATCTAAATGGATTACATCAGAAAAATCAAGGAAATTTGTTCATTTAATGCGTTCAAGAGTTGATGCTTTGCTTTCTGCATACGGTACTGTTTTGAAAGACAATCCAATGTTTACGGCAAGAATAAAAGGAGGCAAAAATCCTTTGAGAGTTATAATAGATCCTGAACTTAAGATTCCTTTAAGCTATCATGTTTATAATCCTCCTCCAGTTACTATAGCTGTTGTACATGAAAAAAATCTGAATAATGAAAAAATAAAGTCTCTAATAGATCGAGGAGTGGAAGTTTTATTTTTTTCTTCAGAAAAAGTAAATCTTAAATGGCTTATGGAAGAGTTAGGTAAAAGAAATATAACATCTTTGATGATTGAGGGAGGTTCTTCATTGAATAGTTATGCTTTATGGAGTGGAATAGTTGATAAAGTAATGATTTTTATCGCACCAAAAATAATAGGTGGTGCAAAGTCCTATCCAAGCGTTGGAGGGGTAAATTATAAAACTCTTGATAAAGCCTTTGAAATTAGAGATTTAAGAATAAAAAAGCTTGGAGAAGACATTCTTATAGAGGGATATTTAAGGGGTTGAAAAATTTTTATTTTTTAGCTAAAGTTTTATTAATTAAAATTTTTTAAAGAAAGGAGGTGAAAAGAGATGAAAAAACTCTTATTAGTCGCAGCAGTAATGTTCCTTATTTTTAATTTTGGTTGTGCAACAAAGAGTTATGTTAAACAGGAGATTGATCCTTTAATTGACAGAATTGGAAAGATTGAAGGAAAACTTAATGCTCTTGAGTCAAGGATTAATGCTCTTGATAAGAAGGTTGATGACTGCTGCAAGAAAGCAGATGAGGCAGTAAAAAGAGTAGATGATGCAGTAAAAAGAGCAGAGGCTGCTGCCCAGAGAGCTGAAGATGCAGCAAAGAAAGCAGAAGCTGCTGCACAAAAAGCAGGAAAGGCATTTGAGCTTCAACAAAAGAAATAATTAATTCTCTTAGAGCCACAAATCCGAAGGCAGGATTTGTGGCTCTTTTTCTTTTATAGTTACAGAAGTAGGAATTCCGCTTTTTCTTTTAATTACGTTGTAGAGCTTAAATGTATCTACATACTTTAAAAGTCCTTTTTTTGAAAGTTGTTCTATTGCATTTTTAAGATAGTCAAAATCTTTTAACTGTTCATCTTTATGTACTTCAACATAAACTTCATTTCCAATTTTACCGACTTTTACGGGTTGTCTCATAATCAAGACTTCTGTGCCAATAGGAACTAAATCAAAAAGTTTTGGTATATCTTCTGGATAAAGTCTTATACAACCATGAGTAACCTTTCGGCCAATAGCCCAAGGTCTATTTGTTCCATGGATTAGATAACTTAAGCCAGAAAGTCTTAGTGCATGGCTGCCAAGTGGATTGTCTGGCCCAGGTGGTACAACAGCGGGAAGTTCAGGCCTTTCCTGTCTTATTGATTCTGGGACATACCATGAAGGATTAACAACTTTATGAGATATTTTAAACTTACCTGTGGGAGTTTCAACTCCGTCATCACCTATTCCTATTGGAAAGGTAGTAACTAATTGTTTTTTTTGTTTTTTATAGAAATAATAAAGCCTCATTTCAGAAAGATTTATAATAATACCTTGAAAGTTATTCGGTCTATCAGGCAAAATCCAGAAAGTAGGTATTATTACTTTATTTCCATCGCCTGGAACAAAGGGGTCTAAGTTAGGATTGGCATCTACAATTTCATTGTAGCCTAAATTATACTGTCTTGCAATTTCTATGAGGGATTCCTTGTTTTTTAATATATGAGTCTGTAAATTTCCTACTATTGTAGTGTCATTGGATATGGAAAAAGTGTTTGCAAAAGAGAGACTAAAGTTTAAAAATATGATATAGAAGATTGTTAGCCATTTTTTCATATTTTAAAACTTTATGTCTTTTAAATTAAAGCGGTCCCAACGGGATTTGAACCCGTGTTTTAGCCTTGAGAGGGCTACGTCCTTGACCTGGCTAGACGATGGGACCACTTTTTTACTGGGGAGAGAGGATTCGAACCCCTACAAGCAGATCCAGAGTCTGCCGTCCTGCCGTTAGACGACTCCCCAATCTTATTTTTAAAGATATATCACAAAAATAATTAAATTGTCAAACATTTATAAATTGAGTTTAAGATTATAAAAAGTGTTTTTAAACAATTTGAACTATTAAGCATTTTAGATAGCCTGTTTCAGGCATTGACAAAAGGATTGGATGATCCTTGCTTTGAGTTCCTTTATATATTATTCGTGCTGTTTTTCTATTTTTTAAAAATGCTTCTTTAACTATTTCTAAGAACTCAAACTCAGAGATATGTTGAGAACAAGAAGATGTAGCTAAAATACCATCCTTTTTTAAGAGTTTAACTGCCATACTGTTTAGAGTAATGTATCCTTCAATTGCATCTTTTTTTTCTTCTTTTGATTTTACAAAAGCAGGTGGATCGATGATTATAAAATCGTATTTTTTGTTCTTTTTTATTTCCCATTTGAGATAATCAAAAACATCAGCTTTTATAAAATTGCATTTTTCAGTTAAATTATTTATTTTTGCATTTTCTTTAGAAAGTTCAATTGCTCTTTCTGAACTATCAACTCCTATTATTTTATTGCATTTTTTAGCAATATGAATGCTCCATGCTCCTACATAACAGAAAAGATCGAGTCCTTCTCCAGAGTTGATTAAGTTTTTAAAGAAAACTCTATTTTCTCTTTGATCAAGAAAAAAACCTGTTTTTTGTCCATGAATGGGATCAACTAAAAATTTTACATCATCCTCTTGAATTATAGGAAGTTCCATTAGTTGACCTTTTATAATCCTTTTTTCCATTGATAAGCCTTCCTTTAATCTTGTTTGAGAGTCATTTTTAAGAATAATTACTTCAGGAGCCAAGACTTCGTCTAGAATTTTAATTATTGAATCTTTTAGTTTTTCCATACCAGCAGTTAAAATTTGAACTACCACACAGTTATTGTATCTGTCTATGATTAAACCAGGTAAAAAGTCAGATTCACTAAAAACTAATCTATAGGTATTTTTAAGCCCTAATATTTTTTCTCTATAATGAAGACATTTATATATTCTTTTTTTAAGAAAATCTTCATTTATTTCCTCTTCTTGGAAACTAAAAAGTCTAATAGCTATTGTTGATTTGGGATTTATGTAACCTGTTCCCACTATTGTGTTTGTTTTAGAATCGTAGACTTTTACGAGATTTCCTGAAGGGATGTTTTCAATTTTAGAGACTATTTCATTTTTATAGATCCACAAACTTCCATGTCTTTTTAACGGTTTAACAAAAACCTTTTCCATGAAGCTTAGTTTTAAAACAAAATTTTAAAAAAGTCAAGATAAATTTTTGTTAATTTCTGACAATAGATAAAAAAATCTCTAATATATTAAACTAAAAATTGATGGAAAATAATCCTGAACTACAATTTCCTCACTATGTTATTTTAAAGGCATCTGCTGGTTCAGGAAAAACTACCGCATTGACCGAGAGATTTGTTTATTTTTTGCTTTCTGATAATATTCCAAATAACTCACTAAAAAATATTCTTGCTATAACTTTTTCTAACAATGCCTCATATGAAATGAAGGCAAGAATAATAGAATGGCTTAAAAATTTGTATTTTAAGGAACAAAACTCTATAAGTAGATTTTCAGAGCTTCTTAAAATTCCTTCTCAAGAATTATCAATTAAGGCTGGACGAGTACTTGATGAGATACTTGATAACTACTCAGATTTTCAGGTGAAAACTATTGATAGTTTTATGACATCAATTTTCAAAGCCTCAGCAATAGATTTTGATTACAATCCAGACTTTGAGATTCTTATGAATAATCAATCTCTTATGAGATACAGTTATGACTTGTTTTTAAAGGATGTTGAAGAAGACTCTGTTAAAGCTGATTTTTTTGAAAATATTATAGAGATTATAAGTTCAAACAGCAAAACATATCTATGGAATCCAGCAGATTCCATATTTTATGAAATTAAAGATTTGTATTCTAAAATTTATAGCAATCATAAAGAATTTATAGTTTCAGATGAAGACATAGACAAAAAGAAAAATTTTGAAGTGAAACTTTACCAAATAATTAAAGCCATAAGAGACGAAATCAAAGATTCAGGATTGGATATAAACCGCTCAATAAATATTTTGGATGTTTTTGATAGAATAAGTGAAAATAAAAATTTTAGAGAACTCTTAGAAAAAGGATTTAAAAAACTTCCTGTAAATAAACCTAAGAAATTAAATTTAATGGATAGGTACGAAAAAATTGTTGATCTATGGGAAGATTTTAATGATACTCTTAGTAGCTATGCCTTATACTATGCATTAACATTTTATGTACCCTATCTTAAAGTTTATCAAGGATTTAGAAGCTTACTGAACCAGATAAAGCAAAAGGAGTGTAAAATTTTCATTGAAGATGTAAATAAAATGCTTTCGCATTTTCTAAATGATTTTATTATTCCTGATATATACTTTAGACTTGGAGAAAAAATACATCATTTCTTTATAGATGAATATCAAGATACTTCTCCCCTGCAGTGGAATAATATAAAATTTTTGGTTGAAAATGCACTTTCTGAATATGGAAGTCTTTTTGTTGTTGGTGATACAAAGCAAGCAATCTATAACTTTAGAGGTGCAGATTATAAAATAATGAAAAAATTAGAACAAGAGGAAATATTTCCATCAGCAAAAAAAATAGTTAAAACTCTTGATCGAAATTATAGAAGCAAAAAATTAATTATTGATTTCGTAGGTATGGTATTTAAGGAAAAAATTTCAAAACATCCTATGTATAGTGAACCTGCCAGGGCTACAGGACTTAATGAGTGGGAACAGACTGTAGAGGATGAATCCTCTGATAAAGGATATATAGAGATTAAGATATTTGGTGAAGAAGAACAAGAGGAGATTAATATAAAGAAGTATCTTAATGAAACTATAAAAGATGCTCTCAATAGAGGATATTTTCTAAAAGATATAGCAATTCTTGCCTTTAAAAATGAGCAGGTAATAACTATAAGCCAATGGTTGAATGATTTACAATTGCCATTTATCTCTTACAGCAGTCTTGATGTAAGAAAAAGAAAAGTTACTTCAGAAATTTTGAGTTTTCTTCAATTTCTTGATTCTCCTATAGATGATTTTTCTTTTTCTAATTTTTTATTAAGTGAAATATTTAAAAAATTAGTTACTCAAGAAGGATTTAATTTTTCTCCAGATGAGTTTCTCTTAAAATATAGAGATAAATCTCCTCTTTATAAGGAATTTGAAAAAGAATTTCCCTATATATGGGATAAGTATTTTAGACAGCTTTTTCGTCTTTCAGGATATTTACCAGTTTATGATATGTTTTCAGTTGTATTGGATACTTTTAAAGTTTTTGAGACTATGCCTGAGGAAGAGGCGACATTTTTTAAATTACTTGAAGTTGTTAAAATTTTTGAAGACAAAGGCTACAGTAATATTAAAGAATTGGTAGAATTTTTTGAAGGACCTGGAGAGGATGATTCTATATGGAATATAAATCTTGGATCAGATATAGATGCCATAAAGGTGATGACTATACATAAAGCAAAGGGGTTAGGATTTCCAATTGTGATTGTCTATTTAAAAAATGAAAGTATTCGTCCAAATAGGTATGTTTTTTATGAATCAGAAGAAGGAGTTCGAATTTTAAAAATTACCAATAAAATAGCAGAGAAAAATCATTTTTTATTTAAACTAAAAGATGAATTAAAAAAATCAGAATTTGCAGAGATGCTAAATACTATATATGTTGCCTTTACAAGAGCAGAAGATGAGTTATATATCCTATGTAGAAGTGATAATAAAGATAAATTTCCTTTTGATATTCTTTCAGAGTGGTTTGACAGTAAAATTGGTGGTAAACTTAAAAAGGATAGATCAATACATTTCTTTAAGCCTTCAAAACTTCAAATTCAACATTATCCAATATCTTTTGACTTTTCAGTAAAAGAAGAAAAGCTTCATTTTGGTGAAAAATTGAGAGGAGAGTTTATACATAAGGTTCTTGAGAATATAGAATGCTTTGATGAAAATACTATAGAGAGTTTAGATGAAAAAATAGAGATTTTGAATAGAGAATTTCATAGTAGTTTTTCACCTCTAGAGATAAAAAATTTGATATTTGATATGATAAATCATCCTGAAATGAAAAAAATTTTTAGTTCAACCTATGAAAAAGTCTTTAATGAATTTGAAGTTGTAGACAAAAATGGTAATATTCACAGAATTGACAGAGTTTTGGAAGACAAAGAAAATGTTATTGTGATTGAGTATAAAACCGGCTTTCCCAAAAATGAGCACTTTTCACAGCTAAAACTTTATATGAGCATACTTTCTGAGATTTTTAAAGATAAAAAGATTATTGGATGCCTTTACTATGTTGACTTAAGAGAGGTAAAAAAGATTGAATAGCCTTTCAAGATTAAATTTTTTAAGAAAACAACAGCTCGTCATAATCAAAAATTCAGATGACTTAATTGAAAAAGTCATACAAATGCTTGATTATCAAGATTATGACTATTCCAAAAATCTTATTGTTTTTCCAGGAAAAAGACCTTCCTATTATTTGAAAAAGGCGCTTGCTCAAAGAGTAGGAAGTTCCTTTATTTCACCTTTAACTTTTTCAATAGAAGAGTTTGTAGAGTTTTTATTTAAAAAATTTTTTAATTACTCTTCAATTGAGCCAATTGATGCTGTTGGTTTTATTTATAAAATTTGTTTAAAACATGATTTATTGACGCCTTTTTTTAGAAAGTTTGATAACTTTATCTCCTTTGGTTTTAAATTTTTTAATCTCTTTGAGGAACTTTGCATAGAAGAAGTTTCAGTAAATCAACTCAAGGAGGTAGAAACACTTATTAATATTCCTGTCAAATCTCAGGAAAAACTAAGATTTTTATCTATTGTTTATGAAGAGTTTTATAAAGAACTTTTAGATAAAAAACTCTTTACAAGATCATTGAAATACAGAAAAGTGGCAGAGATTGAAGATTTAGAAAAATATTTAGATTTTAAAAATTTAATTTATGCTGGCTTTTTTGCTCTTACATCTTCGGAAGAAAAAATATTGCGAAAATTAGCTAAAATGGAGAATTTTTACTTCATATTTCAAGAAGAAGTCAAATTTGATCAAACACTCTTTAATAAGATAACTTTATACAGCTGTCCTGACACTCATGCAGAGGTTAAAATAGCTGGAAATATCATAAAGGAGTCTGGATTTGATGAAAATACAGTTATAGTTTTGCCAAAATCTGATACTCTTTTTCCTTTATTAAGGCATGGTATATCATTTTTAAAGGAGGAAGACTATAACATCTCAATAGGATATCCTCTTTCAAGAACACCGATTTATGGTTTTTTTAATAGTCTTTTTGAGGTAGTAAACTCTATTGAAAACAATCAAATATATATTCCAGCTTATCTTAATTTTGTGCTACATCCATATACAAAAAATGTTCTTCTTAAAAGCAGTGCTGAACTAAGCAGAATAGTTTTTCATGAGATAGAAAATCTATTTAAATCTGAGGATAATCCTCCATTTGTTGAAATTGAATGGTTAGAAGAAGAAGTTCCTAAGATAATATCACAAAGATTGTTGGAGTTTAATCTTACAGTTGATGAGATAAGAGAGCATATAAAGCTGATTCACGAAAATACCATAAAAAAGTTTATAAAGATTAAAAATATTGAAGAGTTTATAAATCACTGTAAAGATGTATTGCTTTTTGTTTATGAAAAAACTACTGCAAGATTTCACTATCTTTTTTATCCATATGTAGAGTCTTTTCTTTCTCAGTTTAGTAAAATATCTCACTCTACAATCAAGGAATTACATTTTGAGCATATAGAGTCTTATTTTAACTTTTTTAGAAATATTATAATGTTTGAGAAAATTCCTTTTCACGGAACTCCTTTAAGAGGATTGCAGATATTAGGATTTCTTGAGACAAGAAATATCAAATTTAAAAGAGTTATTTTTCTTGATCTAAACGAGGGTGTTTTTCCTGATCTTTCAGAAGATTACTTAATGCCTTATAGGTTAAGAAAAATTCTTGGGTTACATACTTATCAAGAAAGGGAAAAACTTGTTTACTATTACTTTTCTCTTTTAATTAATAATGCAGAAGAGGTGCATCTTTGTTACATAAAGAATGATAAAAATGAAAGATCAAGGTTTATTGAAAAAATTATATGGGAAGTAGAAAAAATTTCTTTTAAAAAAGCTGATATACCAGTAAGCTCTCTTTCATGGTCAGTAAACTTGGTTTCAAAAAAGCCCTTAGAAATTCAAAAAACCGAAAATACAATGGAAGTTATAAATAACCTTTGTCTTTCACCATCAGCTGTTGATATGTATCTTGAGTGTGGACTTAAGTTTTACTACTTTTACATTCTTAAACTAATAAAGAAAAGAGATATTTCCGTAGATATTGATTATTCCGATATAGGAACGATTGTTCACGAATCAATTAAAGAGTATTTTAAGTTAAGAAAAGGCAAAAGACTTAATCCTGGTGATTTTTCAGATGATATTAAATTAATTGTAAATGAAATATTTTTGAAAAAATATGGCAACAAAATAACAGGTAATCTATATTTGCTAAGACTTCAAATAATTAAGAGACTGGTTGAGTTAGTAGAGTATTACAAAAAAATTTCAAATAAACATCAATTGAAGATTATTGAGGTTGAGGAACTCATAGAGGAAGAACTATTTAATACGAAGTTTAAATACCGCATAGACTTAGTTGAACGCATTGATAACTCTCTCATAATAGTTGACTACAAAACTTCAGGCAGTGAAGATAACTATAAAATAAAGTTTGATAAACTTGATATATCAGATAGACAAAGCTGGTCTAAATATATCGGAAGTCTTCAAATTCCTATTTATATACTTTTATATTCAAAAAAATATGAAATAAATCCCGTTAGTTTGAATGGCCATTATTTTTTGCTTGGAAAAGCATCAATAAATGACGAAAAAGTTAGATTCGATCCCTTTAATTCAATAAACAAAGAAGAAGGCTTAGAAATTGTAAAAACTATTTTAAGAACACTACTTAATGAGATTAAAGACAAAAATATACCCTTTTTTCCAACCTCAGATTTTAAAAGTAGTTGTAAATTCTGTGATTTTCAATCAATTTGTGGGACTCTTATAACTCCCTCAAAAATCTCCTGAGCAGGTCCTGTCATATAGACATGATTATCATCAGCCCATTCAATTAATAAGTCTCCACCAAGAAGATGAACTGTAACCTTTTTTTCTGTAAATCCTTTCTTCATTGAAGCTACAGCTGTTGCACAAGCTCCTGTTCCACAGGCAAGAGTTTCACCAGCTCCCCTTTCCCATACTCGCATAATTATTTCTTTTGAATTTTTTACATAGGCAAACTCAACATTTGTTCTTTTTGGGAAAATAGGATGATTTTCAATTAGTGGTCCATATTTGGCAACTGCAAAATTCTTAGGTTCTTCATCAAGAAATACTACAGCATGAGGATTTCCCATACTTAAACAGTTTATTCTTGCATGCCATCCAGCTATCTCAAGTATCAAATCAAAGGCAGAGTCCCCCTCTACATCAACTGGAATTTTTTGGGGATCAAACTCTGGTTTTCCCATATCTACTTGAACAAGATCGCCAACTCTTTTAGGTTTTATAATTCCTGCAAGTGTTTCAATCTCAAGAATATCTTTATTTGAAAGTCCTCTATCCCAGATATACTTTGCAAGACATCTTATTCCATTTCCGCACATCTCAACTTCTGAACCATCGGCATTAAAAATTCTCATCTTAAAATCAGCTATTTGAGAAGGACAAAGAAGCAAAAGCTGATCTGCACCTATACCAAATCTTCTGTTACAGTAAAAAATCGCAAACTTTTCAGGTTCTTTTAAATTCTGGTTTAGGCAATCAACTAAAATAAAGTCATTTCCAAGTCCATGCATTTTTACAAATTTAATTTTTTCCATTAGAGTATCTCCTCCGGTATAATTTCGTTTCTTATTAAATCTTTATAAGTTTCACGTTTTCTTATGAGGGCGTAACTTTCACCTTTAACAAGAACTTCCGCTGATCTTGGGCGACTGTTATAGTTAGATGACATAGTAAATCCATAAGCACCTGTACTCATAATGGCAAGATACTCTCCTGCAAAGACCTTTTCAATCTCTCTATCTTTAGCAAGAAAGTCACCTGACTCGCATATGGGACCAACAATGTCTGCTGTAATTTTTTCTCTATTCTTTGGAACGACCGGTTGAATTTCATGATAAGAACCATAAAGAGTAGGTCTTATAAGATCATTCATTCCTGCATCCACAATAATAAAGTTTTTATTTTCTGTCTGTTTAGTATATAAAACCTTTGTAACAAGAATTCCTGCATTTCCTACAATAGATCTTCCTGGTTCAACTATAAGCTTTCCTTTTTTAGTTTTCACAAGAGGTATTAAGGCATCAGCTAAATCTTTTGGATGGGGTGGTTTTTCGTCTTTATAGGTTATTCCCAATCCCCCTCCTATGTCAATATATTCAATATCCATATCATGGTTTACGAGTTGATCATAAAGAGAAAGAATTTTACTTAAAGCCTCTACATAGGCAGAAGTTTCGGTTATTTGTGAGCCTATATGTTTATGAATGCCAACTACTTTAATATTCTTCATTGATTTTGCAAGTTTATAATAATCAAGAGCTTTTTCAATGGGAATTCCAAATTTGCTACTTTTCAATCCTGTTGCAATATATTTATGAGTCTTTGGATCAATATCTGGATTAACCCTTAATGCTACATGGGCAATTTTTCTTAGATTCTTAGCTTTTTCGTTTATTTTATGAAGTTCTGCTTCTGATTCTACATTGAACATTAATATATTATTTCTAAGGGCATACTCTATCTCTTCATCGGTTTTGCCAACTCCTGCAAAGACAATTTTGTATGGTTTTATTCCAGCTTTTAGTGCTTTAAAAAGTTCTCCACCTGAAACAATATCTGCACCAATACCAAGTTGAGCAAAAATTCTAAGAATGGCAAGATTTGAGTTGGCCTTAACTGCATAGCATATAATATGGGGTACTTCACAAAAAGCTTCTTCATAAGCTCTTATATGTCTTATTAAAGTACTATAACTGTAGATATAAAGAGGAGTTCCAAATTCATTAACCAACTCCCTTACAGGCACATCTTCGGCATAGAGCTCTCCCTTTTTGTAGCTGAAAAAGTGCACTTTTTTCCTCCTTTTGAATTTTCATGAAATATAATATTATACTAATTTTTTAAGATGTTTTAAAAAGGAGGAATTTTATGGGTAAAAATATTGTTGAAAAAATACTTGAAAGCCATCTCGTATCAGGAATTATAAAAGAAGGAAACTTGATTGGGGTAAGAGTTGATCAGGTCTATACACAAGATGCAACCGGCACTATGACTTGGCTTGAGTTTGAGGCAATTGGAATTGATAGAGTTAGAGTTCCTCTTGCTGTCTCCTATGTGGATCACAATATGCTTCAGAGTAACTTTATGAATGCTGATGATCATTTATTCCTTAGAACTGCTGCAGCTCGTTTTGGAGCATACTTTTCAAGACCTGGAAATGGAATATCTCATCAAGTTCATCTTGAAAGATTTGCCTCTCCAGGCTTAATTGCTCTTGGGACAGACAGTCATACTCCTACAGGTGGTGGAATAGGAATGCTTTCAATAGGAGTAGGTGGACTTGAGGCAGCATCAGTTATGGCAGGTATGCCCTTTGAGTTTACAATGCCAAAGGTTGTTCGTATAAATCTTTTTGGTAAACTAAGAAGACCCTATGTTACAGCAATGGATGTAATACTTACTCTCCTAAGGATGCTTACTGTAAAGGGTGGTGTTGGAAAAATATTTGAATATGGAGGAGAAGGTGTTAAGGAGCTCACTGTAACAGAAAGAGCAACGATAACAAATATGGGAGCAGAACTTGGAGCTACCACATCAATATTTCCAAGTGATGAAAACACTTTAAGATTTCTCAAAGCTCAGGGAAGACAACATCAATGGATTCCCCTTGAGGCAGATGAAGATGCAGAGTATTCAGAAATAATAGAAATTAATCTCTCTGAAATTGAGCCAATGATTGCTCAACCTCATAGTCCAGACAATGTAGTGCCTGTTAGACAATTAAAGGGAACAAAGATTCATCAAGTATGCATTGGTTCCTGCACAAACTCTTCCTATAAGATGATGAAGACTGTTTCATCAATACTTAAAAATAAAACAGTTCATGAAGAGGTAACCCTTCTTATTAATCCTGGTTCAAAACAGGTTTATGAAATGCTTGCTCGGGAGGGAGATATTGAGACATTAATCTCAGCAGGTGCAAGGATACTTGAGTCAGCCTGTGGACCGTGTATTGGAATGGGAGGTGCACCAGGTAGTGGGCAGATCTCTATTCGTTCATACAATCGTAACTTTAAAGGTCGTTCTGGTACAAAAGATGCCTTTGTATATCTTGCTTCACCTGTAGTTTGTGCAATTGCCTCTATTAAAGGTGAGATAGTTGATCCCTTTGAAGCAGGTATTGAAATAGAGGAAGTAAAAGAACCTGAAACCTTTTATATAAATGACAATATGCTTATACCTCCCAAGAAGGACAAAAATATTAAAATTATAAAAGGACCAAACATAAAGGAAGTTCCTATAAAAGAACCCCTTGAAGATACTATTGAAGCAGAAATTTTAATTAAACTTGGAGATAACATAACTACCGATGATATTCTTCCAGCAGGAAGTCAGGTGCTACCCTATCGTTCTAATATCCCTGAAATTTCAAAATTTACTTTCAAAAACATTGATGAAACCTTTTATGAGCGAGCTATCAATGCTAAAAATAAAGGTGGAGGTATTATTATTGGTGGAGAAAACTATGGCCAGGGTTCTTCCCGTGAACATGCAGCAATTGCACCTATGTATCTTGGAATTAAGGCAGTGATTGCTAAGTCCTTTGCAAGAATTCATAGAGCAAATTTAATTAATTTTGGTATTCTTCCCTTAATTTTTGAAAA
>JBCNUV010000026.1:0-26422 GCA_039630505.1 Thermodesulfovibrio sp. | reverse complement strand
AAAAAATAGCTGAATTTGGATATCCTCAGTTTTATGTAACTTTGGAAGATGTTAGAAAACAATCTGGACACAAAACAGTCTCATGTAGAGATTGTCTGAGAAAGGAAAAAGTTCATAAGGGTATGCTTAAGCCTATTTTTGTTATAGAAGATGTAGAGTATGTTGAAAGAACTACCTAAAATTATTAAAAAGACTCGTGAAAAAGAGGTTGTCATACTGAAGAAAGTTAAAGCAGTTTAAAACCACAATTATGGAAATAAAATTTTTGGCAAATAACAATGCGTAGCTGACTTGAATCCTATGGACTTTATAACTGTGGACCATCTCTTACAGATTTACCACTAACAGAAGTTTTTAAAAATGCATGATTTGATTTCAAAAATACTGAAAAAATAAGAAAAGAGATAAATTATCCCGTTTACAAATAAAGGGCGATAACAAAACAAAGCCTTTGTAATATATTCTCATACAAGATGTCTTGACTGTGTAGAATACCATCCTATGGACAAAAAAGGTATGGGAGATATGCAGAGGAAGACAAGTTGTGGTGACTGTCATATTGAAATTGAAAAAGTCCATGCAGAATCAATTGATAGAAATCTTACATTCCCAGCCTGCCATGTTAATGAAGCAGAGGATATAAATTACAGGTTAGGGAAAAGGATATTGGAGATAAACCTAATCCCTTTGAAGAAGTTACTAATCCTTTTGGAAAAGCAAGAAGCTGTAAGAGTTGTCATAGAAAAAGGCAGACTTCCATATCCACTTGGCAGTATGAAGATACACAAGGTGCAGAACATTTCAAAGGTGGATACAAAATAATGGCTGATGAAAGGGGATTAAGATTAAAGGACTTCTGGTACAGGGAAATAAGGGTTTTAAAAGGTTTTGAGCTTTTTCAATTTGCCTCTTAGATTTATCTTACTGATAAGTGGTTTGTTCCGGGAGATTTTAGCATTAAGGTTGATAGGGAAAAGATAAAAAAACTGAGAGAAATTTTTTTCGTAATCTTGATTACAAGTTTTAATTTGATATATAGTTTAATTAAATCTTAAGAGAGGTGCAATATGAAGATACTTATAGTTTATTACAGCACTTTTGGAAATACTTACAAAATGGCAAAACTAATAGCAGAAGGTGTAAAAGAAGCAGGTGGTGAACCTATTATAAGAAGATGTCCAGAGTTAATTCCTGAAAACATAATAGAATCAAGAGAAGATATGAAAGCTGGAAGACAAATGCAGAAGGATGTTCCATATGTAACCCTTGATGATTTCAAAGTAGCTGATGGATACGCCTTTGGAACTCCAACGAGATTTGGAAATGTCTCA
This sequence comes from Thermodesulfovibrio sp., assembly GCA_039630505.1. Lineage (GTDB taxonomy): Bacteria > Nitrospirota > Thermodesulfovibrionia > Thermodesulfovibrionales > Thermodesulfovibrionaceae > Thermodesulfovibrio. Next base: position 25,091 of record JBCNUV010000026.1, on the reverse strand, counting down.
GCTCAACTTAAGAATGTTATTGATCAACTTGGTCCACTATGGATGCAAAGAGTATTTGAGGGAAAGCCTGCTGGAGTTTTTGTCTCAACAGGAACAATTCACGGAGGACAGGAAACAACGATTTTAACCTTTATGACTGTATTGCTCCATCTTGGTTGTATTATCGTTGGAGTGCCTTACTCTGTTCCTGATTTATATTTGACAAAGGGAGGTGGTTCGCCCTATGGACCAGGGCATATAGCAGAGGCTGAAAACAAAAGAGAGATTGATGAAAATGAATCAAATATATGTAAAGCCTTTGGTAGAAGACTGACAGAGATAGCAAGAAAGCTTAAAAATTCATAGTTTTACTTAAAGGCAACATCAAAAATCATCATTAGGGTAAAGCCTAAGATAAGTCCTCCTGTTGCTATGTCAGAGTTTCCCTTTTTATGAGACTCGGGAATTAATTCTTCAGCTGTAATAAAAATCATCGCACCAGCTGCAAACCCTAAGGCATAGGGTAAAAGATTGTGCATGAGTTCAACAAAAAGGACTCCTATCATAGCAGCAATTGGTTCAACCACTCCTGACATTTGACCAATAAAAAAACTTTTTGATCTTGAAAAACCCTCACTCCTTAAAGGCATTGATATTGCTAATCCTTCAGGAATATTTTGAATTCCTATGCCAAAAGCAAGCACTATTGAGGATATTAAAGTTATTTCATCTGGTTTTATTGCATGAGCTCCAAATGAAACTCCTATTGATAATCCTTCTGGAATATTGTGCAAAGTAACTGCTAAAACAAGAAGGGTGCTTCTTCTTAAAGAAACCTTTAAACCTTCTGCTTCCTGAATAGGTGATTGAAGATGAAGATGGGGAATAAGCATGTCAAATACTCTAAGAAAGACAGCACCTAATATAAATCCTAAGGCAGGTGGAATCCATGGAATTGTATTTAATTTTTCTGATATTTCAATTGCTGGCTGAAGAAGGGACCAAAAGCTTGCAGCTATCATAACTCCTGCAGCAAAACCTAAAGTAGCATCAAAAAATTTTTGGTTTACTCTCTTTATCCATAGCACTGCAGAGGCTCCTAAGGCAGTCATAAGCCATGTGAACAATCCAGCCAAAAGTGCAAGCAAAAGGGGAGAAAAAGATTGTAGTTTTTGTTCGAACATAATTTAAATTATAATAAAAAGTCATGTTAAAACCAAGAATACTTTTCAGTAGATGCTTTTTTGAACATGTAAGATACAATGCTGGTATTGTAGTAGATAATTTTGTTGAAAATTTAAAAAAATATGTAGAAACTATATATGTATGCCCTGAAGTTGAGATTGGACTTGGAGTTCCAAGACCATTCATGATTGTCTCTCAAGAGAAAAATGGTAAAAGATTGATACAACCTGAGACAGGATTGGATCTAACAGAAAGAATTGTCTCCTTTGTTGAAAATTTTGTTAAAAACTTAGATAGGATAGATGGAGTTATTCTTAAGTCAAAATCTCCTTCTTGTGGAGTATCTTCAACAAAACTCCATAAAGATGGCACAGTAATAGGCAGAACAAATGGTTTTTTTGCTGAGGGATTGAAAAAAGCCTTCCCTTTGCTTCCAATTGAAGATGAAGGAAGACTAAAGGATAAAGATATTAAGTATCATTTCTTAACAAGAGTTTATTCTCTTTGTGAACTTAGAAATCTTCTTGAAAATCCTTCAGCTAAGGGTCTTGTTGAGTTTCACTCAAGGTATAAATATCTTCTTATGACCTATAGCCAGAAAGCTCTTAAGGAACTGGGCAATGTTGTAGCAGATGGAAAACTTAGTTTAGATCAAAAACTATCAAGATACAAAGAAGTTTTTAGTGAAGCCTTAATGAAAAAAACTACAAATAAAAAGCATGTAAACACTTTGATGCACATATATGGACATATATCAAAAAAATTAAATGCCAAGGAAAGAAAACACTTTCAGGAACTTTTAGAAAAATACCGAAAAAATACTATTGAACTAAGAGTTTTAATTGAATTAATAAAAAGTTTCGCCTATAGGTTTGAAAATGATTATATACTAATTCAAAAATATCTTGAGCCCTTTCCAGAGGAGTTAGTTGTATAAAAGAGTAGTTTACTGGTTTAAGAGAGATTTAAGGATTGAAGACAATAAAGCATTTTATGAAGCCTGTAAAAATTCCTCTGAGGTAGTCCCTGTTTTCATATTTATTCCTTCAATTCTTGAGAAATTTAGAAGCTATGACAAAAAAGCAGGATTTATAATAAATTGCCTAAGATACTTAAGTAAAGAAATAGAAAGAAAAGGAGGCAGGCTATATTGTTTTCATGATGAGCCAGAGAGAGTTTTTTCCCGTCTAATTAAAAAATACAAAATTCAAGCTATTTATACAAACAGGGCTTTTTCTTACACTGGGAAAGAATTGGAGGAAAAAGTCAAAAACTTATGCATTGATAGGGGAGTTGATTTTATTTTATTTAAGGATAACTTTTTATCAAAGATAGAGGAGATACCTTACAAAAAGATATATTCAACTTTCTATAAGTATTGGAAGAAAAATCTTGATTTAACAATTATAGAAACTCCTTCAAAGATAAATACTCCTTTCTTAGAAGAATCTGACATAGAAGCTGTCTCCTCTAAGTTAAAACATGAAGAAAACAATACCTGGAGTATTTCTTATTTATTTCAAAGGCTTAAAAATTTTGATTTTTTAAAATATGAAATCCAACGTAATAGACTTGATATTGATGGCACTTCTAAACTTTCTCCATACATAAGATTTGGCGTTATATCTCTTAGAAAGCTCTATGATTTAGCATCAAAAAATGCAGGTTCAGACTGCCAATTCATAAAGGAGTTAGCCTGGAGAGAGTTTTGGTATCATATTAAAATTAATTTTCCTGAATTTAAGGACTTAGAGTTTCAAGAAAAAAGAAGAAATTTAAAATGGGAAAACAACGAAAACTTTTTTAAAGCCTTTATTGATGCAAAAACTGGATATCCCATAGTTGATGCAGCAATAGTGCAGCTTAAGGAGGAAAACTGGATGCATAACAGAGCGAGAATGATAGTTGCATCTTTTCTGACAAAGGATTTAATGATTGATTGGAGATGGGGTGAAAAGTTCTTTATGGAGTATCTTCTTGATTATGATGAAGTTGTCAACATAGGAAATTGGCAATGGAATGCCTCTGTAGGTCCTGATCCAAAACCTCTAAGAATTTTTAATCCTATAATTCAAGCAAAAAAGTTTGATCCTGAATGTATTTTCATAAAAAAGTATCTACCCCAACTTAAAGATCTTCCCTCCTATATGCTACATAATCCACTAAGTTATAAGCTTCCCTATTACAAACCAATCGTTGATCACTTTGAAAGAGTATTTTATGTTAGAAGAATTTATTTTTCAAAATAAAACACTAAATTAAGATACTCCCTCAATTAATGTAGCAATGATAAATAGAATTAAAAAACCGAAGGCAATCAATGCTGTTAGGATCCAACCAATTCTTTTTTCTATTAACAATGGTCTTAGAGTCCCTTCTACAAAAACAGTATCGGTAAAGAAGAATCTTAAAAAACCAAAAAGCCATAAATAGCACCATTCAGCACGAGCTTAATAAGCAAAGGTAAAATCAATCTCTCTGCCCATTGTAGGTGAAAAAAGAAAGAATAAGGTTTTTGATTTCTAAGTTTTTTAATGATATGAAAGTGGATCCAAAGAAGTAAACCAATAATTATAGAAAGCCATAAAACATGAAAAGTATAAAATCTTGAAAGACTCTTACCTGTCATCTCATAGGGGTGTCTTATCAAAAATAAGAGAGTTTTACCTAAAAAAGAATACTTTCAACTATGTATGGACTTCTCTAAATAAGTTTTCCAAGGCGGATTAATAAAAAGAAGATATAATCCAAGGTAAAATAAAAAGCTGTAAAGGCAATCCCACTAAAACAGTAAAAGTAGTTTATTCCCTGAGGTATGTTTTTTTCAAAAATACCTTTATGGGCTTTTTTAACTCCAAATCTATCAACAAATTTTTATTTTAATGGAAAACCTACTAAGTGGAGATTTCGGGGAATTTTCTAATACTTTATTTCTCTTTCCGTACACCTTCTTTTGGAATCTGACTCTTTCGTATTAAGACATAAAAACTAATTTGTTTTCCTTCATTCAAACTCAAGGAGTAAACTATGTGCAAGAGGCTATGGAGGGATAGGGTTCTGAAACCACAAAGACCTTCTATAAACAAAGGAGAGTATCTTTTTGCTAAAGATGAGGAAATAACCTATGCAATTGTAAAAGCCACATAAAGGCATGGTTTATTAATGGAACAAACATAATGAAAGCCATACCTAATTAGAAGGATACCATAAAGGTAGTTCAAAAACTGGACCTTCTTGTAGCATAAGAAAAAGCTTTTGGTGTATCCTTTAGTTAACCTGTTTTTCAGCCAATGGATGATACAAAGCAGGATGCTGGATAACAAAAGTGCATTGGTTAGATGATTTATGTGATCGTCTGTAAAAAGGAAGACAATGTTCCTGAACAATCCTTTAGAAAAGTTATACAAAAGGTAAAAGGAGAGTTTTTCTATCTTAGAATGTAAACTTTGTAATCACTGTGAGATTGCACCATGCATAGATGACTGCCCTAAAAAAGCATCCTTTAGAGCAAAAGATGGTACAGTTCAGATTGAAAGAGTATAATATATAGGTTGTAAAGCTTGTATTTTAGCCTGTCTCTATGATGCAAGATACTCTCATCCAAAGGGATTTGCAGACAAATGCTCATTCTGTGATCATACACTAAAGGAAGATAAAAAAACAGCCTATGTTGAAACTTGCCTTGATAGATCAAGAATATTTGCTGACCTTGAAGAACCATATAGTGAAGTGGCGGAATTGCTTAGACAAAATGAATACTCTGTGAGGCTTGAGTTTACAGAAACTTATCCACGAGTTTTTTATATTAAAAGGAAATTTTCAGGAGGCTTAGGATGATTAAAATAACAATAAAAGGATTAAATACCATAACCTATCCACATCTTGATTTCTGGGATTGGAAAATAATGCTATATCTATTTCTTGGTGGAGTCTCTGCTGGAATGCTTGTAATGTGTGAAATTGCAAACCTTACAAAAGGTGAGCCTTCAAAGAGTTTTACCATATCGTAAGACTTCCCATTGTATCCTTTTTCTTTTTATATCTTGGGGTACTTGGGAAGTTCCTGATGTTTTAATGACAAAGGCAAAAATAGATATTTGGCTTATTGTAACAGAATAGGTTATTATAATGCTTTTTTGTGGATTGTATACTTCAACAGCCTCTTATAAAAAGGCAATTAAGCCATCTTTTTCTTTCACAACTAGGCAGTTTATATTTTCCAAAGCGTTAATATATAGTTTTGTTGACATTCATTTTAGGAGTTGCTTTTTTCTTTGCTGAAACTAAGAAGTCTGCTGAGGTAAAAGGAACAGTTACAAAGATCAAAGGAATAAGTTTAAAGTTAAATAAGCTGATGCTAAAGAGGTTACACTAAAAGTTAAAATTAAAGATGGTGTTGTAAAAAAGGAAAAAGAAAAGAAGAGACCTCTCGAGTAAAGAAAAAAGCTGTTAAGTGATGTTAATCTTCATAAGGAGAAAGAATTTTCACTCTCTTTAACTGTTAATAAAGAAAACATCGCACTTTTCTTCCTTTAATTTCTTTAAGTTTAGGAACCTCTTTATTACAGATATCCATTCTGTAGTCACACCGATTAAAAAATCTACAGCCTTTTAGAGTCCATGAAAGTTTATCTTCAAATGAAACCTTAGTTATTTTCTCTCTATCTCTTCGGTTAAAACCAGGGATACTGTTTAGAAGAAGCTTAGTGTAAGGATGAAGAGGTTCTTTAAATATGTCCTTTGTTTGTCCTTCTTCAACAACTCTTCCAAGATGCATTACTACCAGTTTATTACTTACCAGTCTTACGATATTTAAATCGTGTGTAATTAAAAAAACTCCCATTTCTCTGCTTTTTTTTATTTCAGTAAGTTGATTAAGAATAGAAGCTTGAAGTGATATATCCAATGCAGAAAGGGGTTCATCTGCTATTAAAATGTCAGGTTCTAAAATAAGTGCTCTTGCAATTGCTACTCTTTGTCTTTGGCCACCGCTTAATTGATGGGGGTATCTTTCAAACATATCTTCATCAATTCCTATTTTTTTTAGAAATTCAGCTGCTTTAGATTTTATTTCATATTTGGAAAACTTCTTATGTATCTTAAGAGGTTCTTGAACAATATTTATTACCTTCATTCTCGGATTTAAAGAAGCATAAGAGTCTTGAAATACTAATCCTATGGATTTTCTAAAGTTTTTTAAATCATCTTTGTTTATTTTCCATATATCTTTGTCTTTAAAGAAGATGCTACCACTTTCTGGTTTGATTAACTTAGTAAGAAGCTTTGCTACTGTGGATTTTCCAGATCCACTTTCTCCAACGAGTGCAAAGAAATCAGATTTATCAATCTCTATATTAAAGTCTTCTACCGCATATACTTTTAAGTTTTTAATTTTAAAGCTTTTATTTAGATTAAGAGTTTTTATAACTGACAACTAAGTCTCCCATATATTGAATTCTTCAATCAGTCTAATTCCCATATAGTAACAGCACATTTCATGATCAAGATTGTTAATAAAAGATCTTTCTATTCCATCCTCAAAAAGAATTCTTACAACACATATTCCTCCGGGCAAATAGGAGTTTCTTTCCTCTATAACCTTTCCTATTCCCCAATATGTATAGTTTAAATGTCTTACCCTGTCACCTATTTTTAGATAAGTTCTTGTACGCATTTTTTAATTATACCATTTGCAATACTGGGTTAAATAGACTTAAAATACAAACATGGAAAATATCCTTATTCGTGGAGTGAATTGGCTTGGTGATGCTGTAATGAGCCTGCCTGCAGTAAGGGCTATCAGAAAACTCCATCCAGAATCAAATATATCTATTCTTGTAAAGGAAAAAATTGCTGATTTATTTATATGGGAGAAATCTATTGATGAGATAATTATTTACAAACAGGGATTTATGGGTAAGATAAAAACGATTAAAGAATTAAAAACCAAAAAATTCAAAAGAGCCTATTTACTTCAGAATGCTTTAGATGCTGCATTAATAACAACCTTAGCAGGAATTCCTGAAAGAGTTGGTTGGAACAGAGACATGAGAGGAATTTTTTTGACTCATTCTGTGCCATATCATGGAGAAGACAGAAAAATTCATCATATTGATTATTTTTTTGAGATTCCAAAAAGATTTAATCCTTCTTTAATACCAGAGTATCCTTGGATAAACCTTCCTTTAGAAGAGAGAATATCTGCAAGAAGACAACTGAAAGATCTTAAAAGACCAATTCTTGCTATTTCTCCAGGAGCAAAATATGGAGATACAAAAAGATGGGATGCAAAAAAGTTTATTGAAATCTCTAAAAGATTTGCCACAGAGTATGGTTCTGTTATATTTTTTGGAAGTCCTGGAGAAGATTTAGAAATAAAGAATGAAATAAACAATTCAGACATCTATAACTTTATTGGAAAAACTTCTCTAAGGGATTTAATTTGCCTTCTTTCAGAATGTGATCTCCTTTTATGTAATGACTCTGGAATTATGCATCTTGGCTATGCCTTAGGAGTTCCTCTTGTTGCAATTTTTGGTTCAACTTCTGCAGAGCTTACAGGACCTCCTAAGTTTGCAGGAAAAGTAATAAGAGCTCAGGTAGACTGTAGCCCTTGCTTTAAAAATAGATGTTCAGATATAAAGTGTATGAAATCTATTGATGTGGATGATGTATGGAATGTTTTAAATGAGATTATCCCTTTAAAAAAGGCTGTTTTTTTTGATAGAGATGGCACTCTTTGTAAAGATGCTCACTATCTAAATAGATGGGAGGATTTTGAAGTTTTCCCTCATATTGAAAGATTAAATGAGTTAAAAGAACTTGGTTTTCTTCTTATCGGTGTTACCAATCAATCGGGAATAGCAAGAGGAATAATAAAGGAGGATTTTGTAAAGGAAGTTAATAAGTTTTTTATTGAAAAATATGGATTTGATGAGTTCCTTTACTGTCCCCATCATCCTGATGATAAATGTTTTTGTAGAAAACCAAATCCAGGTATGCCTTTAATAGCTCGCTACAAATATGGAATTGATTTTAAAAAATCATATGTAGTTGGAGACAAAGATATAGACATACAATTAGCTCATATGATTGGTGCAAAGGGTATTTTAATCAACAAAGATGCAAAGGATTTAAAAGAAGTTGTAGAAATTATAAAAAGGGATATGAATGCTTAAAGGTAATGAAAAAATCTTAGTGATTAAACCAAGCTCTCTTGGTGATATTGTTCATTCACTTCCTTTTTTGAATGCTTTAAAAGAAAGTTTTCCCTCTGTCCAAGTCTCATGGGTTGTTGCGAAAGGATTTGAGGAACTCTTAGATAAACATCCGATGATAAAAAAAATCTTTGTAGTTGATAAAAACAGATGGAAATCAATAAAAAATTTTCCCTCTACAGTTAAGGAACTTTTCATTATAGGGAAAGGATTACAAAAGGAAAAATTCGATTTAGTTATTGATCTTCAGGGACTTTTAAGAAGTGGTATTCTTACATGGCTTAGTAAATCACCAATTAAAATTGGATTTAGACAGGCAAGAGAGTTTAGCTTCATTTTTTATAATAAAAAGTTTTCAGTTTCAATTAATAAGCATGCTATTTTGAGATATCTTGAGATAGCTAAACAACTTGGATGTCAAATTAACTCAATAAAGTTTCCTCTTCCAAAGCCAAAAGAACCTTCATGGCTAAAGGATTTTGAAAATTTTGTTGTAATAATTCCTTCAACAAGATGGCAGTCAAAAAACTGGCCCCTTTCATATTTTGTTGAACTTATAAATATGTTGCCTTATAATTTTTTAATCGTTGGCTCAAAAAGGGATGAAACTGATGCTATTAAAATTGAAGAATACACAAAAGGTAAAGCAAAATCTGTAGCAGGAAAAACGACTCTTACTGAGTTAATATCAATTTTTAAAAAATCTCTTTTTGTTATAACACCTGATACAGGAACAATGCATCTTGCTGTAGCCTGTGGTAAAAGAGTTGTAGCTCTTTTTGGACCTACTGATCCTTCAAGAACTGGACCTTTTGGTGAGGGACATATTGTTATAAAATCAGAGCTATTTTGCAGTCCTTGTTTTAAAAAATTTTGTCATGAACAAAAATGCATGAAAGATATTTCTCCTCAAATGGTATACGATAAAATAAGAAAGAGTTTTAAAAGTTTTTAGGAGGTTTAAGAATGAAATATGAAACTGGAAATACTGGTAGAATATTTGTAATAAAGTTTGAAGATGGAGAAAATCCCTTAAAGGAACTTACAGAGCTTGCCCAGAAAGAAAAGATTCTTTCTGCTATTTTTTGGCTAATTGGAGGAATTAGGAAAGGAAATTTCGTTGTTGGACCAGAAGAAGACAGTTTTCCTCCTCGTCCAATATGGCGTCAAATAGAGGGAAACAATGAATTAGTGGCAATTGGAACAATTTTTTGGCATAATGACGAACCAAAAGTTCATTTACATGGTGTTTATGGCAGAGAAGACTTTGTTAAAATGGGATGTTTAAGAGAAAATCCTGAAGTTTTTCTCATTCTTGAGTGTATACTAATGGAGATTACTGATGTTAAAGTAACTCGGGAGTTTGATGAAAAATCAAAGATGATATTGATGAAAGTTTAATGATAAGAGTTAAAATCTGCGGTATTACAAATATTGAAGATGCCCTATGGGCTATTGAATGCGGAGCTGATGCTTTAGGATTCATTTTTTATAAAAAAAGTCCAAGATATATAGAACCTAAAAAGGCAAAGGAGATAATTAAATCATTACCGCCATTTGTAAACTTAGTTGGAGTTTTTGTAAATGAAACAATAGAAAATATTAGACAGATAATGGAAATCACAGGAATTGACACAGTCCAGCTACATGGAGATGAAACAGCAGATTTTTGTTTAAATTTTCCTAAAGTAATAAAGGCTTTCAGAATTGACAAAGAGGGAAATCTTCCATCGGGTAAATCTCTCAGTGATGTTTTGCCTAAATATAAAGTTTCAGCTTTTTTACTTGACAGTTTCAGTAAAGATGAATATGGTGGAACAGGAAAAACATTTAACTGGGATATAGCTGTAAAAGCAAAAGAATTTGGTAGAGTTATTCTTTCAGGAGGATTAAATGTATTTAACATAGAAGAAGCAATTAAAAAAGTCTCTCCATATGCAGTTGATGTAAGCAGTGGAGTAGAGCTTTATAAGGGGAAAAAAGATCCTGAACTTGTGAAAAAGTTTATTGAAAAGGTAAAACTTAAAAGATAAGGAGTCTAAAATGATTAATTGGTTACCTTACAGTAAAGAGGCTTTTAAGAAAGCAGAAGTTGAGAACAAACCTGTTTTTTTACATATTTTTGCAAGATGGAGTAGCTACTGCAGAAAAATGAAAGAGGAGCTCTTTGATGATCCTGAAATAGCCGAAGCTATTAATAGAAATTTTATTCCAGTTATAGTTAACAGGGATGAAAGACCAGACATAGACTCAATTTATCAGAAGGCTTCTTATATCATTGGACAAGGAAGTGGTTGGCCATTAAATCTTTTTCTGAATAAAGAGGGCAAACCATTTTCAGGAGTTATTTATAGAATGAATGAGGGGAAGTCTTATTTTAAAACCACTATAAATAAGACAGTTGAACTTTATAACACAGAATACGAAAAGCTTTTGTCTCGTTGTCAAGTAGTGTTTGATGCGATAAAACCTATTGAAGTAGTTCCGTCAGATATTAGGGAAGAGCTAATCCAAAATCCTGAGGAGGATATTGTTAAGGAGATTGATTTTGATTACGGAGGATTTAAAAAAACACCTAAGTTTCCTCCTTTTGCCCATATTGATCTACTTTTATGGAAATACTGGATAAGGCCAAAGCCTTGGGTTTTAAATGCTATAGAAAAAACTCTAAAAGGAATGATATTTGGCGGAATCTATGATAATATTGAAGGAGGATTTCATAGATACTGTATAGATAAGGCGTGGAACATTCCTCACTTTGAAAAGCTTGCTGTAGATAATGCATGGCATGTTATTAACTTTCTTGATGCCTATGTAATATTGAAAGATTCATTCTATATAGAAATAGCAAAGGAGACCATTGATTATATAAGAAAAAATCTCTATTCAGAGGAAGGTTTCTTCTACCCCAGTCAGTTTGCTGATAGTTTTTACTATACCTGGGAAGAAAGAGAGCTTGAGGAAGTCTCTCCAATGACTATAGCTCTCGTAGATGGAAAAGCAATGATAGAGGGAAGATTTATTCTTATTGGTAGGGACAGAGAGTTGATTAAACAGCTAAGAGATAAATTTTTAGCAAGAAGAAAACAAAGACCTTCTCCTGAAGTAGATAAAACACTTTATGGTTATGTTAATGGGATATGTGCAGAGGCATTTATTAAAGCATGGAGAGTAATAAAAGATAGAGATTTATTAAATAAAGCTATTATGGCTATTGATAAAACCATTTCATATCTATTGACGGATGAAAATTTTTATAGAACTGTAGAAAAGGTTCCTGCTTTGATAGATGATTACGCTTATATGATTTCAGCATTGATTTCAGCCTATGAAGTTACAGCAGAAAAAAAATATATTGATAAAGCAGTGACTTTGACTAATTTAGCAGTTGAAAATCTATGGGATCAAAAAAATGGTGGTTTTTATGATTCTCCTGAAGAGATTCTTTCAATAAGACAGAAAAATATTCATGATACACCCTATCCTTCTTCAAACTCAATAATGATAATCAATCTATTAAAACTTCATGCATTATTAGAAGATGAGAAATTTATGAATCTTTCATCCTTAGCTCTTAGAGCTTTTTCCAATTTGGCTTCAGCTTATCTTTCTCCTTACTATGTAAAGGCTTTAGTCAGTTATTTTGACTTGCTTACTCTTAATTTATATACATCTTTAGAGTCTTCTATTGGTAAAGCAGCAGTTCACCAGATAACTCCATTTACAGTTATTGCTCATAGACAAAAGGAGGGTGATTATATTATTCCTTCAGTTGGGAATAAGAAGTTTGATCCTATAAGAAGTCCTGAAGATTTGGCAAATTTCTTAAGATTGTGATATTATTAAATAAAAAAATTTTTATAGGAGGATTTTATGGATATAAAAATCCTCGGTCCTGGCTGTCCTAACTGTAATAAACTTGAAGAGACTGTAAAAAAGGTTGTTTCTCAGCTTGGAATTATTGCTGAAATAAGCCATATAAAAGACATAAAGGAAATTTTCAGATACACTCAGGTTACTCCTGGAATTCTTATAAATGGAAAACTTAAACACTCAGGTTTTCCTCTTCCATCAGAAGACAGAATAAGAAATATGATAATTGAAGAGCTTACTTCAAAATAATTTTATATATAAATAAGAAAATTTAATTTGCAATTCATGGAAAAATCCGATACAATGATGCCATGCTTGATTTTCTCACATACACATTCCCTATTTCAGGAGTTACGACAAATATTTTGATTCCTCCAATTGTCGCTTTTATTGTTTCTTTTTTCACCTCAATGGGAGGAGTATCAGGTGCTTTTCTTCTTTTACCATTTCAAGTAAGTGTTCTTAATTATACATCTCCTGGAGTAAGTGGAACAAATTTTATATTTAATGTAGTTGCTATTCCTTCAGGAGTTTATAGATATCATAAAGAAAAAAGAATTCCATGGCCACTTGCATGGGTTATTATAATTGGAACTGTTCCTGGAATAATTATTGGCTATTATATAAGAGTAAAGATTCTTCCAGATCCAAAATCCTTTAAGTTTTTTGTTGGACTTGTATTGCTTTATATTGGAGTAAGGCTTTTTTTTGATGCTTTACAAAAGAAAAAAGCAGAAGCTCACAAAAAATTTGATCAAAAGCTTACAAAAGAAGCCACTGTTAGAACAATATCTTTTTCCATTAAAAAAACTGTATATGAATTTTGGGGTGAGAGATTTTCATTTAACACGATCTGGGTATTTCTGCTTGCCTTTGTTATAGGAGTAATAGGTGGTGCCTATGGCATTGGTGGAGGAGCAATTATGTCACCTTTCTTAGTAACATTCTTTAAGCTTCCTGTTCACAGTATAGCTGGAGCATGTCTTATGGGAACAGCGACAGCCTCTGTTTTTGGAGTTCTTTACTATGCAATACTACCATCACCAGAGGGGCTTCAAACAAGTCCTGACTGGTTACTCGGTTTACTTTTTGGGATAGGTGGTGCCTTTGGAATATACTTAGGCGCAAGAGCACAAAAACATGTTCCACAAAAATATATAAAGCTTATTTTGAGTATTTTAATAGTTTATATTGCCTTAAGATATATAATACAATTCTTCTATTAAACTGTTCTTGCCAATGTTATAGCATGAATTTCTCTTGCACCTGCTTTTTTTAATGCTTTCGCACATTCCATTAGAGTAGCTCCAGTTGTTACAACATCATCAACCAATCCTACTTTTATTCCTTTTTTTAGATTTTTTACTAAATATGCATCCTTTACATTGATCCATCTTTCTTTTGCCTCAAGTGAGGCTTGATCCTTTGTATCTCTAACTTTAATGAGAGATGTAAGAGACAATGGAATTGTCCATTTATTGGCATATTCCTTTGCAAGAATTGCGGACTGATTAAATCCTCTTTTTCTAAGTTTATTTATATGAAGAGGTACAGGAATTAAAAGGTCAACTTCTGGTGGTTTAATTGAAATAAATAATTTACCAAGTTCTTTGCCAAATCTTTTTATTCTAACATATTTAAAATAGTGTATAGCTTCTTTAAGAATTCCTTCATATGCTCCAAAGGAACTTAGTGAGTCTACATATTTCCAAAAATCACTATGAAACCTTCCACTATAAATTCTATGTGAGCTAAAAGATTCTATTTTTCTCCAACAGATTTCACAAAAAGGTGAATATCTAAAATGAGACTTTCTATTACATATAGGGCAACTCTCATAAAAGAATAACTCATAAAGGAGACTCTTTAATAATGATTTCATCTCTTCTTTGTCCTGTTGATATTATCTGAATTTTAACTTTCAAAAATTCTTCAATAAAATTAAGATATTTCTTTGCGTTTTCTGGAAGTTTTTCATAACTCTTTATTCCTGAAGTACTCTCCTTCCAACCTTGAAACTCCTCGTATACAGGAACACAGTTTTCAAGAATGTGAAGCTCCTTAGGAAAATCTTCTAAGATTGTGTCTCCATATTTATATCCCACGCAGACTTTTAATCTTTCTATTCCATCCAAGATGTCAAGTTTTGTTATTGCAATGCCTGTAAATCCATTTACTCTGACTGCGTGTTTAACTCCAACAAGATCAAGCCAACCACATCTACGAGGTCTTCCTGTTGTTGCTCCATATTCTCCACCTTTTTTTCTAATTTTTTCTCCAAGAGAGTCTTTAATTTCTGTAGGAAAAGGTCCTTCTCCGACTCTAGTTGTGTAAGCCTTTACAATACCTATAATTTTGTCAATCTTTTTAGGACTTATACCTACACCTGTGCATACACCACCAGCTATAGTATTTGAAGAAGTGACATAGGGATAGGTTCCATGGTCTATATCAAGAAGCGTACCCTGTGCACCTTCAAAGAGAACATTTTCTCCTCTGTCAATAGCATCATTGATCAAAATATCAGTATCAGCAATATATTTTTTAAGTTTTTCAGCATAATTTAAATATTGATTAAATATAATGTTTTCATCTAAGGTTTTTGCATTGTATAAGTTTTTGAGTAAAAAGTTGACAATCTCAAGATTCGCTTTGATCTTATTTCTGAGAGTTTCAGGATAGAGTAAATCAATCATTCTTATACCATTTCTTGCAATCTTATCAGTATAGCAGGGTCCTATGCCTCTTTTAGTTGTTCCTATCTTTTTCTTTTTTTCAGACTGCTCCTCTATTGCGATATGATATGGCATTATGAGATGACAGTGTTTAGCAATATAAAGATTGTCGTTTATTTCTATGCCTTTTTGTTTAAGTGTTTCAATCTCTTTTAGTAGACTGGAAGGATCTAAGACTACTCCGTTACCTATGACGCATTTTTTATTTTTATGTAAAATTCCTGAAGGAATAAGATGAAGTATATATTTTTCTTCTCCTACTACAACAGTATGTCCTGCATTACAGCCTCCTTGAAATCTAACTACGTAATCACATTTTTCTGTTAAAAAATCAACTATTTTTCCTTTTCCTTCATCTCCCCATTGTGCTCCTACAATAACAACTGTAGACATAATTGTATCTCCTCTCAAAAAGATTTAATGAACAGAGATATAAACTGGTTTTACTTCCAGTACATTAGGAAGTTTTCTTATTTTTTCAATTATTTCATCTGTAAGAGCCGTATCAACACTTATAACTGAAAAAGCTATACCACCTACCTCTTTTCTTCCAAAATGCATATGTCCAATGTTTATATTATTTTGTCCAAGAAGGCTTCCTATGTTACCTATAACACCAGGACGGTCGTAGTTTCTCAAGAAAATCATATTACCTTCAGGTATAATTTCCATGGAAATATCATTAATCTGGACTATTCTTGGATCCCTTCTGCTTAGAAGAGTTCCAGCTACCACTACTTTGTCATCCTTAGAAACCAAGGTTACTCTTACAAGACTTTGATAGTCTCCAGCCTCTTTAACCTTTATTTCTCTTACTTCTATACCTCTTTCTTTTGCAATGAATAAAGCATTAACATAGTTTACAGGTTCTCCAAGTATAGGATCCAGGATTCCTTTTAATGCAGCAGCATTTAAGGCTTGTGTATTAAGATTAGAGATTTCACCGAGAAATTCTATTTGAACCTGTTTTATACTTTTACTGAATATCTGAGATGCGAAACTTCCCATTCTTTCAAGGAGTACAAGATATGGACGGATAAGTGGAGCCTGATCCAAAGGAATTGATGGAAAGTTCACAGCATTTCTAATAGTGCCATTTAATAGATAGTCTACAACCTGCTCTGCAATTGCCACAGCAACATTTTCTTGAGCTTCTAATGTGGAGGCTCCAAGATGAGGAGTACATATTACTCTTTCATCTGCAATAAGTGGATTTCCCTCTTCAGGTGGTTCTTTTTCAAAAACATCAAGGGCAGCTCCAGCAACTTTTCCTGATATAATTGCTTCATAAAGGTCTTTTTCATTTACTATTCCACCACGTGCGCAGTTAATTATATAGACTCCATCTTTCATCTTTTTTATTGTATCTTTATTTATCAAATATTTTGTTTCAGAGGTAAGTGGAGTATGGATTGTTATAAAATCCGCCTCTGCAAATATTCTTTCGAGATCTGTTTTTGTTATTCCGAGTTCTTCAGCTCTTTCATCACTTAAAAATGGATCATAGGCTAAAACATTCATTCCCATACACTGAGCTCTCTTTGCAACTTCAGAGCCAATTCTTCCAAGTCCTATAATTCCAATTGTTTTATTATAAAGTTCAACTCCCATAAATTTTTTCTTTTCCCATTTGCCTGCTTTCATAGAGGCTGTGGCTTGAGGAATTCTTCTTGCAAGAGCAAATAGCAAAGCAATAGTATGTTCAGCTGTTGTGATAGTATTTCCACCAGGAGTATTCATCACAACAATACCTTTTTTAGTAGCTGCAATTCTGTCTACATTGTCTACACCTGTTCCAGCCCTACCAATTACCTTAAGTTTATTAGCTGCTTCTATGATTTCAGCTGTTACTTTTGTAGCACTTCTAATGATTAAAGCATCATACTCACCTATGATAGCCTTTAGTTCTTCTGGTTTTAATCCTGTCTTTACATCAACTTCAAATCCTGCCTTTTTTAAAATTTCAATACCTTTAGGAGAGATGCTATCACTGACGAGAACTTTCACTTTTTATCCTCCTTAGAAAATATTTCTTCTAATTTTGCTACACCTTTACCAAATACTACAGGATAACCAAGTTCTTTTAGAGTCATCTCCAGTGCTGAAATACCCACAATCACATCAAATTTGTCAGCATATCCAAGATGAGCAAAACGAAAAATTTTACCTTTAAGTTTATCTTGTCCTCCTGCTGCTGTAACACCATATTTTTCTCTTAAAGTTTTATATATGACTTGACCATCAATCCCCTCTGGAGCTTCAATGGCTGTGACAGCATTGCTTGGAATACCTTTTGCAAATAGATTTAATCCAATTTCTTTTACAGCCTCTCTTGTTGCATAAGCCAAAAGAGAGTGTCTACGGAATATATTTTCAAGTCCTTCTTTTTGCATAAGTTTTAATGCTTCATTAAGCCCAACAATAAGAGATACAGCAGAGGTAAAATTAGTTTGGTTTTTAGCAAGATTTTCTCTTTCTTTTCTCAGATTGAAGTAAAATCTTGGAGTTTTAGATTTTTCATTTCTTTTCCAAGCTTTTTCACTTACACTAATAAAGGCAAGACCAGGTGGTAACATAAATCCTTTTTGTGATCCACTTACCATTACATCAATTGACCACTCATCAGTTTTTATATCGTGAGCACCTAAAGCAGAGATTGCATCAACTATAAAGATTGTATCATCATAGTTTTTAACTATTTTTCCAACAGACTCAATATCGTGATAAACTCCTGTTGAAGTTTCACTTGCCTGAATTAAAACTCCTTTGATATCAGAGTGTTTCTTTAACTCTTCTTCCACTTTGTTAACATCAACAGAGTATCCCCACTGTACAGTTAGCTCTATAACTTCTAATCCATAAGCTTGAGCAATCTTGACCCATCTTTCTCCAAACTTACCACCATTTATTACAAGAACTTTTTCTCCAGGAGAAAAAAAATTATTTACAGCAGCAACCATTCCACCTGTACCAGTAGAACATAAAATTAAAACATCATTTTTTGTCTGATAAATCCATTGTAATCCCTTTTTAGCAGACTCCATAATAGGTATAAAATCAGGACTACGGTGATGAATCACTGGCATAGCCATACTGAGAAGAACTTCTGGTGGAACTGGTGTAGGTCCGGGTGCAAGTAAATATTTCTTTAAAATCATCTTTTCCTCCTGTTAGAGTATTAGTGATAAAATTTATATTAACATAACTTAAAGTTTTTAAAACACTGTGTAAAAGTTTATCCCTTGAAATTAGTGCTTAAGGAAGAGTAAAATTAGCCAAATGAAATTTTTAGAAACTAAGGAACAAATAGAGAGCTTAAATTCAGGGGAATATATTATAGGTTTTGAACAAACAGGTTCTCATGCATGTTATATGATTTACGGAGTTTTAAAACCTAAGGAAGAACCAAGGCTTATTAAACCAGGCAAAGGACACGAAGAAATAGTCTTGATACTGAAAGGTAAGGCAAAGATTAATAATAAAACTCTTTATCCAGGAGATTCATTTCATATAGTAGAGGAAGAGTTCTGTTTTATTGAGAATGTTTCAGATTCAGAACTGATATATATAATATCAGGAGGTCATTCAGAAAAGGGACATCACTAAATCACCTTTATTACTGCTTCATCAATGCTTTTTACTTTTTTAGGTTTAGGTATTTCATTAGGGTAACCAATACCAATACAGGCAATAACTCTAAGATTTTCAGGAATTTCGATTATTTCTTTTACATATTTTTCTCTTTCTTGATTTTCTGGATGGTAGATTGCTCCCCAGCAGGCTCCTAACCCTAATGAGTGAGCTTCAAGCAAAAATGCCATTAATGCACATCCCATATCTTCAAGCCAGTGATTACTTTTTGATGGATCAGCAAGGGCTACTACCACATAAGGTGCTTCTTCAAGAAATTTTGTATAAGGTTGAGCTTTGCTTAGTTGTTTTATTTTTTCCTTATCTCTAACTATAATAAAATACCAAGGTTGGGAGTTCCTTGCAGAGGGTGCATAAAGAGCTGCTTCAATACATCTTTTAATAAGCTCTTCTGGAGGCTTTTCTTCTTTATATTTTCTTATGCTTCTGCGAGTTTTAATTACTTCAAATATATCTTCCATGCTATATCCCCCATGCTTGACATTGTGTTATAATTATACAAAATTAAAATAATTTTTGAAATGAGGAGAAAGTGATGGAGATAAATAAACACTATTTTGACACAGTTATTATTGGTTCAGGTCTTGCAGGATTGCGTGCTGCTATTGAGTGTATTTCCCATGGCAGTGTTGCTGTATTAAGTAAGCTTTATCCAACCCGTTCTCACTCAACAGCTGCACAGGGAGGTATTGGAGCAGCTCTTGGCAATGAAGAAGAGGACAATCCAGAATGGCATACCTATGACACTGTAAAGGGAAGTGATTTTCTTGGAGATCAGGATGCTATTGAGATTATGTGCTATGATGCTATTCCGACCATTATTGAGCTTGAGCATATGGGTGTGCCCTTTTCTCGCACTCCAGAAGGAAAGATTGCTCAGAGAAGATTTGGTGGACATACAAAAGATTTTGGTAAAGCACCTGTTCGTAGAGCCTGTTACTCTGCTGACAGGACAGGACATGCAGTTTTATTTGCTCTTTATGAGCAAAGTCAACTTAAAGGAGTAAAGTTCTTTCAGGAATTTCAAGTTCTTGATATTGTAGTAGAAAATAATACTGTTCAAGGTGTTATCGCTTTAAATATAAGGGATGGCTCTATTCATGTTTTTGAATCAAAGGCTGTGATAGTGGCAAGTGGTGGATATGGAAAGATCTTTAAAGTTACCTCCAATGCCTATGCAAGCACAGGAGAGTGCTTAAGTATGCTTTTTAGACAGGGATTACCTCTTGAGGATATGGAGTTTTTCCAGTTCCATCCAACTGGACTTTATGGGCTTGGGATATTAATTACGGAGGGAGCAAGAGGTGAAGGTGGAATTTTAATCAATGGAAAAGGCGAAAGATTTATGGAGCATTATGCACCAACAATAAAGGATCTTGCACCCCGTGACATGGTCTCTCGTGCTATTCTTATGGAAATAAGAGAAGGAAGAGGAATTGACGGAAAAGACTATGTTTATTTAGATCTTAGACACATAGATAAAAGAATTCTTCATGAAAGACTTCCTGAAATTACCACATTTTGTAAAATCTACATGGGAATTGATCCTTCAGAAGCACCAATTCCTGTTGTCCCAACAGCTCATTATGCAATGGGTGGAATTCCCACTGACAAAGATGGAAGAGTCTTACGAGATGTTGATGGTTCAGTAGTTGAAGGGCTTTATGCTGCAGGTGAGTGTGCCTGTGTGTCTGTTCATGGTGCTAATAGACTTGGATGTAACTCTCTTCTTGATACAGTTGTATTTGGAAGAAGAGCTGGAAAGACAGCAGCTACTACTTTAAGGTCTATGCAAAAAGGTAAAGTTAGGAAAGAGAGAGTATCCTTAGTTATAGAATGCATAAACATGATAAAAAACAGCAATGGCAGAGAAAGTGTAGCTGCCATAAGGAGAGATTTACAGACTGCTATGATGGATAAGTGCTCTGTATTTAGAAAAGAAGATGAGTTAAAGATTCTTCTTGAAGAGTTAAAAGTTCTTAAGGAAAGATACAAAGAAATTTCAATTTCTGATAAATCAAATATTTTTAATACAGAGTTACTTGAGGCTATTGAGTTAGGGCATATGCTTACTTTGTCTGAAGTAATAGCTTTAAGTGCTTTACAAAGAACAGAAAGCAGAGGAGCTCACTATAGAGAAGATTATCCAAATAGAGATGACGAAAACTGGTTAAAACATACCTTTGCATTTTATAGCGATAAGGGTATCACGTTTAAATATAAACCTGTTACATTTACAAGATTTAAACCAGAGGAGAGGAAATACTAATGAGCAGATACTACACATTTAAAATTAAAAGATATCTACCAGATGAAAACCCACAAATAAGATGGGATCAATTCAGAGTAAAGCTTAATAGCATGGAAAGAGTTCTTGATGGACTTATAAAGATAAAAGAGACAATGGATGGCACTTTAACTTTTAGAAAATCCTGCGCCCATGGAGTGTGTGGCTCTTGTGCTATGAAGATTAATGGCAAAAATAGACTTGCCTGTCAAACACTTGTAAAGGATCTTCCAGAGATAATTGAAATAGAACCTTTACCATCTTTACCTGTAATTAAAGATCTTGTAGTTGACATGAGCTTGTTTTTTGAAAAAAACGATAAAGTGCTTCCATATCTTATAAATGATGAGCCACCCCCTGAAAGGGAAAGAATTCAATTCCCAGAAGATCAACACAAGATTCTTGAGTCAATTACTTGCATAATGTGCGGCAGTTGCACAAGTTCTTGCCCGGTATTTTGGACTAATAAAGAATATCTTGGACCTTCTGCATTGCTTAAGGCTTATAGATTTCTCTTTGATACTCGTGATAGAGCCACTGAACAAAGACTTCAGGCTATTACAGGAGAAAATGGAATATGGAGATGTCATTCAATCTTTAACTGTGTAGAGGTCTGTCCAAAGGAAATAGATATCACAAAACATCTCCTTAAACTTAAAAGACTTGCAGTAAAAAGAGGTTTTAAGGGAGGTTCGGAATGAAATACAAATGGCATACAGGCTCATTGGTATGGCTTGCACATAGAATAACAGGAGTATTACTTACCTTTTATTTAATAGCTCATATATTCGTTTTAAGTCATCTAAGAAATCCTGAAGAATACAATAAGATTATGGCTTTAATGAAAAATCCCTTTATTAAATTTGCAGAGTTAATACTTTTTGCAGTTATTCTTATTCATGTTTTTGCAGGAATAAGGATTACTCTACTTGAGATGGGAGTCTCAACAAAATATCAAAAATCTATGGCATATTTTAGTGCATTTTTAGTAGGGTTAATTTGGATAGTTGGAGCTTTATGCTTTCTTAAGGAGGTTTTTTAATGTGGAGCTGGCTTTTACATAGGATAACAGGAGTGATTCTTGCAGTAGGCTTAGTTTATCACTTTATTTTTATGCACTTTTTAGGACAGAATAACTACTCCTATGAAGCTGTCATACAAAGGCTTAGTGATCCTTCATGGAAAATTTTTAATATTGTTTTTCTTGTTTCAGCTATTTATCATGGTTTTTATGGGTTAAATGGTTTGGTTACAGAGTATATAAAAAATGATTTTTGGAAAAAAGTTATAAGATTTGTAGTGTTTATTGTTCCAATAGGGCTTACATTTTTTGGTTTCAGAATAGTTTTTTTATAAAAAGCTAAGAGTTATAAATGCCTACTATATTTATATGGAAAGGTAGAACAGAGGAAGGTGCATTAGTTACAGGTGAAACTGAGGCAGAAAATGAGGCAGAGCTTCTTTTATCATTAAGAAAAAGAGGAATAATTCCAAGGTATATAAAGGAAAAAGAAGAAAAGAAGTTTTTTAGTTTAGGAAGAGTCTCTCAAAAGGATATTCTCTTTTTTACCCGTCAGTTTGCAACTCTTTTTGCCTCTGGAGTTCCAGTTGTTCAAGCTTTTGATGCATTAATAGATCAAATAAAAAATAAGACTTTTAAAAAAATTATTATTCAAATTAGAAATGACATAGAAAAGGGCTCATCCTTGGCTGACTCAATGAGAAGACATCCGAGAGTATTTAGTCCTCTATTTATTAATATGGTAAGAGCTGGTGAAGAGGGTGGAATGCTTGATAAAGTGCTTCAAAGAATGGCTGACTATTTTGAAAAAATGATGAAACTAAGAAGAAAGATTATTGGTGCAATGATATATCCCAGTTTAGTAGTGGCTGTTGCTGTAGTTGTTGTAGCAATTATTATGATATTTGTTATTCCTACATTTGCAAAACTTTTTGCTGAAATGGGAGTTGATCTACCACTTCCTACTAAAATAACAATTGCTATGAGTAATTTTATGGCAAAATCAGGAGTTTTTATCTTTCTTGGATTTATAATACTTTTAGTTGTTTTAAAATTTATAAGAAGATCCGAAGATGGTAGAAAGATTACTGATAAAGCTCTTCTTAAGATTCCATTGTTTGGCACAATTTTGCTTAAATCTTCACTTTCAAGATTTTCAAGAACCTTAGGAACTCTCCTTGGAAGTGGTATTCCTATATTAAATAGCATGGAAATTTCAGCAAGAGCCTCAGGTAATAAAGTAGTAGAAGATATTGTTATAGAGATGAAAGAGAATTTATCTGCTGGTAAATCTTTAACAGAGGTTTTGAAATCAAAGCCGGAGATTTTTCCTCCAATTTTTGTTCAGATGGTGAATGTAGGTGAGTCTACAGGTAGAACTGATGAGATGCTCGGTAAAGTAGCTGACTTTTATGATGAAGAAGTGGACAATGCTGTTGCAAATCTTATGAGTATGTTGGAGCCTGCATTGATAGTTTTTCTTGGAGTTACAATTGGTTTTATAGTAATCTCTCTTTATCTTCCAATATTTAAGCTTGGTGAAGTTGCTGGTAGAGGTGGCTAAAGATTTTATTCTTTCACATAAGAGTTAAATCTTGCAGAACGTTTTTTAAATGCGTTTAGATCAAGAGAAAAAGGAGGTATTTTATCTTTTAGATTATTTATTCTATCTAAAGGATCAGGATGAGTGCTTAAAAGTCCACTCTTTGATTTTGTGTTCTTTGCAAGTTTTTGAAGAACATCTATTAGAGCATGGGGATTGTAGCCAGCCTTTTTAAGATACTGTAGAGCTTTTTCATCTGCTGCATATTCCTGAGTTCTACTATAACCATTGGTAATGAGAGTTTTTAAAATATCATCTACAGAGGCTTCAAAAATATTTACAAGTTTTATTACTTCCTCATTTCCAAGCTGTTTTGCTGTTTTTGTTCCAATTATTGTAAGAGCCTCTGTCCATCTTGCCTGTTTAATAGAGTTTATTCCATCGCGATGATTTAGATGGGCAATTTCATGAGCAATTACTGCTGCAAGTTCATCTTCATTCTTTACAAGCTTGAGCATTCCCCGACTGATAAGCACTATACCACCAGGACATGCAAAAGCATTAATCTCATCGGTATTCAGTAATGCAAAATGATAACCTCCAAAGATAAAAGGCTTTTCAGAATGAAGAGCTATAACTTTGCCTATAGAGTTAATATAGTTAGTAAGTTGAGGATTTTCATATAAAGGATAATAGGAAAATATACGTGCAGCCACTGCTCTTCCAACATAGTATTCTTCCTCTTCTGATATAGGTCTTGCAGCAGTCTCAGTTGCTTGAATTGTCGTAAGTGTAATATCTAATGCTTTATCTATATCCACTGTTTTGCATGAACAAAGACATAATATTATAGCTATTAAAAATAATTTTTTTGTCATTTTGGTTCTGAAAGTCCTCCAGCTCTTATAAATGACACTAACTCTTTATCAGAAACATCATATCTTTCTACTTTATCAACGATGTCATATCTCATTTCAGGATATTTTTCTTTGTAAGCTTTTTCAACTTGAGGATTGAATCCTTTTCCAGCAAGTGTTATTTCACTTTCGGTTGTGCTGGTTTTTCTACTTAAAGAACTTTCTCTAACTAAAACAGTTCTTCTTTCTACTGCGGTTTTATGGATGTATCCTATATTATTTTTGAATTTTACTTTGAACCAATTTCCTTCTTTGGTAATTACTTCAAGAATGTCATTATATTTTACAAGTGCTTTTACAGGAGCAAAAAATCTCGGAAACTCTCTGATAGCATTTTCTTTTGTAATAACAGTAACTGTCTCTGCATATGAGAAAGTAGCAATCAAAGAAAGCAAAATAATTAGTTTTATTATAAAATTAAATTTCATTGCTTTCATTTTAACAATAATCAACTTAAGTGTCAACTTTCCGCTTTTCCTCTGTGTTTACTATATTAAAATGTCACACATAATTACTAAAAAGAAATGTCACATATATGTTAACCTTCTTTTAGGGTTTAGCTCTAAAAGGAGGTGGCTTAATGAGGAAAATATATATTTTTAGATTTATCACTGATGGATTTGAAGGACTTTTAAGAAGAAAGAAAAAGAAAGCTTCAGCTTTTAAGATTACTCAAGAAGTAA
>JBCNUV010000025.1:0-38244 GCA_039630505.1 Thermodesulfovibrio sp. | reverse complement strand
ACAGAGACACAGAAAAAACTATGGGATATAGGTATATTTGTTGGTAGCTTTATTCCTGCCTTGCTTTTTGGAGTTGCCTTTGGAAACATATTTATGGGACTTAAGTTTGATGACTCTGGTTATTATGGAACGCTTTTTAGTCTTCTTAATCCCTATGGATTGCTTGTGGGATTACTATTTCTTTTTACCTTTCTTGTTCATGGAGGATTATGGGTATCTCTAAGGGTTCCAGAGGCTTTGGCAGAAAAGGCTGTCTTAAAAGCTAAAAAATTTTGGTATCCTCAGGCTATCTCGGCTTTGCTTTTTTTGATTTTTACTGCTTTATTTACAAATCTTTATGATAATTTTCTTAAGCTTCCTGTCTGGTTTACTGTGCCAGCATTAGCTGTAGTATGTCTTTTTGCTACAGGTTTTTTTATTTTTAAAAATAAAAGAGGTAAGGCATTCATCTCATCAGCTTTATTCATAATAAGTCTTGTTTTTAGTGGAGTCATTGGACTTTATCCAAATCTTATTCCTTCTTCTATTGACCCTAAGTATAGCCTTACTATTTTTAATTCCTCTTCAAGTCCCTATACTTTAAAGATAATGACAATAGTTGTTATAATTTTTGTTCCAATTGTTCTTTTCTATCAAGCATGGACTTATAAGACTTTCATGTATAAGATCACTGAAAAAGAGCTTAAGGAGGAAGGCTATTAAGGGACTTCAGATTACAAGAGAAACAGACTATGCAATTAGAACAGTTCTTTATCTTTCAGCAAAGGAAGAATATTTTGCTAAAGCAGAGGATATAGCAAAGAGTATGCAGATTCCCCAGAGTTTTTTAAGAAAGATACTTAAAAATCTTGAAAAAGCTGAAATAGTAAAGCTTAAAAGAGGAGTAAGTGGTGGAATAAAACTTTCAAAGAATCCTTCAGAGATAACCCTTTATGATGTGATTGTTGCTATAGAAAAAAAGTTAGCTTTAAACAGATGCTTAATTAATGAGAAAATATGCGGACTTATGCCAAAATGTCCTGTTCATCCTGTATGGTTTAAAATAAGGGAAAGGCTTATTCAGGCATTAAAAGAGATTAAGTTTAAAGAGTTAACAGTTAAAGGGACTGCTTCATAGAGCAGTCCCTTCAAAAAATTCAATCCATTCCTTAAAAGTTTTTACTTTATCTTCTCCATATCTTGAAAGATCCTCAATAATCTCATCAACTGTTCTTATTCTAACTGAGCCATCGGATTCCTTAGAGAAAAACTTATCTGCATAGGCAATTATCTTTTCCTCTAAGGTAATGGGAACCATATCTCTATGGGGCAAGGGAAGATTTTTTTTAATTATTTCTTCCTTTGTAATTCCTACACCTGTATGTCTTTCACATACAAGGGCATGTTTTGGAAAGCCTTCCTTTTCAAGAAGTTGTCTCCCAAGATATCCATGAGCTATATAGGGATAGCTGCCATGACAGTCAAACTTTGGAGTATTTGTCATAAAAATTCCGATATCATGTAACATTGATGCTTCATAGATAAACTGCCTATCTACTTCTAATTTTTCTGCAATCTTTAAAGCCTTTTCTGCAACCTTATATGAGTGATTAACAAGAATTATAAATGCAAGAGTTTGGGGATTATAGTATTTTTTTATAATTTCAACGGGATCCATGTATTATTATATCATTGCTTTCTGCTAAGAGTAGAAGGTAAAATCTTAAGAAAAACGACCCCACTAATTAAACATATTAAAGAGTAAAGCTCAACAACTGGTTTAACTCCAAATCTTTCAACAAGAAAGCCTGTAAAGAGATTTCCTATTGGAGTAAATCCTAAAAAAACCAACGTAAAAAAACTCATCACTCTTCCTCTAAGTCTTTGCTCTGTTTTTTGTTGAATAAAGCTGTTACTGATTATGAAAAAATTAACTAAGGCAAAACCTATTATAAAATTTAAAAGGATTGTGGAATAAAAATCCTCTGAGAAGGCAATTCCTAAAAGGGCAAAGGAAAATAAAAGAGAAGCTTTAAAGATATATTTCAATTTTTCCCTGATATCCTTTTTCAAGGTTATTATAACTCCAGCTAAAAGTGCACCTACTCCAATAGCGGAGACAATGATACCAAAGCCTTTTGCTCCCACATCTAAAATCTCTCCAGCTATTACAGGTATTATAGTCATGTAGGAAAGGCCAAATAAAGTGAAAATTCCCACTGCAAAAATTATATATAAAATCTCCTTGTTTTTGTTAAGAAAGAAAAAACCCTCTTTGAAACTTTTGATAAAAGATGAGTCCTCTTTGGAACTTAGAACAAAAGATGTTTTTATGTTCAATAAAATTAGAATAAGAGGAAGAAAGCTTAATGCATTAAGGTAAAAACAAGCATAAAAATTTAAGTTTGTCACGATAAAACCTGCCAAAATAGGTCCTGCTACTCTTGCGATATTAAAGGAGATAGACTGCATAGCCAAAGCTTTAGTAATCATATCAGGAGAAACTATCTCAGTTATAAAAGCCTGTCTCGCAGGCATATCAAAGGCACTGGCTACTCCAAGGATAACTGATGCAATAGCAATGTGCCAAATATTAATTAGATCAAACTGAATAAGAAATCCCAAGACAATAGCAGGTAAACAGGATAAACACTGAGTGGCGATTAAAATATTTCTTCTTGGATATCTATCAGCTACCACACCTCCAAATAATGTAAAGATAAGAGTAGGAAAGGATGAAAGAAAAGAGATCAATCCAAGGTAAAAGGCAGATTTAGTAATTATATATACAAGCCAGCTTTGGGCTATATGCTGCATCCATGTGCCAGTAAGAGAGATTATTTGACCTATCCAGTAAGTTCTAAATTCTTTGATTTTTAAAGGATGAGACATTTTTTATTATATCATTTTACTTTTTGATTCCCTTGGAGTGTTTTAAAGTTCTTTTAAAATTTATAATTAAGCTCTTTTTTGATTATCTCAACAGCTTCTTTAACTTCATCAATCGTGGTAAATCTTCCTGTACTTATCCTGACTGAAGATAAAGCCTCCTCAGGAGAAATACCCATTGCAAGTAAAACATGGCTTGGTTTTTTTATTCCTGCATGACAGGCAGAGCCTGTGGAAATGGCTATTCTATCAGAAAGTCTCTCAACAAATTCAT
Source organism: Thermodesulfovibrio sp. (assembly GCA_039630505.1). GTDB lineage: Bacteria > Nitrospirota > Thermodesulfovibrionia > Thermodesulfovibrionales > Thermodesulfovibrionaceae > Thermodesulfovibrio. The sequence goes on along the minus strand of JBCNUV010000025.1, from coordinate 35,102 downwards.
CAGCAACTATCCCTCTAATTGAAACATTTATCGTATTTGGAAGTCTTTGAGATTTTGCACCATTAAGTTTAACATGGGGAATTTCAAGAAGTCCTTTAAGTAAACTTTCTGTAACCCTTTTAAGATGTTCTGTTATTTCAGAGAATTCCTTAGAGATTATCTCACTTGCTTTTCCTAATCCTGCAATATAGAAAGTATTCTCAGTTCCAGGTCTTAATCCCCTTTCATGGGATGCACCAAAAAAAATAGGCTTTATCATAAAGTTCTTTTTTATGTAAAGTGCTCCAACTCCCTTTGGAGCATAAAACTTATGTCCTGCCAAACTAAGCATTGTAACAGAGAGTTCCTTTACAGAAACGGCAACTTTACCAATACTTTGAGCACAATCAGTATGAAAGGGTATTTCCTTTTCAAGAAGAATTTCTCCAATTTCTTTAATTGGCTGAATCACACCAGTTTCATTATTTGAATGCATTATAGTTACAAGAATTGTGTCTTTTCTTATTGCTTTTTTTACATCCTCTGGATCAACAATACCTTCAGAGCTTACAGGAAGAAAGGTAACATCATAGCCATACATAGCAAGCTGTTTGCACGGATTAAGAACCGAAGGATGTTCAATGGAAGATGTAATTATATGTCCTTTATTAAAACATAAAGCTCTTCCAAGTATGGCAAGATTATTTGACTCTGTGCCTCCTGAAGTAAAGACTATCTCTTCTGGTTCTGCTTCAATTAGTTCTGCTACTTTTGTTCTTGCCTTTTCAATAATTTCTCTTGCTCTTTTGCCGTAGCTATGGGAACTTGAAGGATTGCCAAACTCATCAAAGCTCTTTATTATTTCTTCCTTTACTCTTGGTTCTAACGGAGTTGTAGCATTGTAATCAAGATATATCATGATTATTAAATTTATCAAAAAATATCTATTTTATGCTATTATTTATCATGAAAATTCATTTTTTTGGAGCAACAAAAACTGTTACGGGTTCATGTTTTCTCCTCGAAGCAGAAAATCAAAATATTCTTGTTGAGTGTGGACTTTTTCAAGAAAATGATAAGGAATATTTAAACTATGAACCCTTTCCATTTAATCCGAGAAAAATTGATCTTGTTATTCTTACTCATGCCCATCTTGACCACTCTGCTCTTATTCCAAAGCTTGTAAAAGAAGGACTTAGATGTAGAGTAATCACAACTCCTGCTACAAAGGATCTTCTTGAAATAATGCTATTTGATGCTTTAAAGGTGCAGAAAAATGACAACTATAAACAACCTCTTTATGATGAAGAAAATATATACAAAGCCTTAAAAATGACAGAGACTCTATCTTATGAAAAAAGCTTAAACTTCAATGGAATAACCATAAAATTTCTTGATGCTGGACATATTCTTGGTTCAGCCACTGTGGAAATAAAAACTAAAGGAAAAACAGTTGTATTTTCAGGAGATATTGGAAGAACAGGATATCCTATCTTAAGGGATCCAACACCCCCTACTTTAGCAGACTATCTCATTTTAGAGTCAACCTATGGAAATAGAACTCATAAGAATCTTGAAGAAAGTATTAAGGAGCTTATTCAAGCAATAAAAGATACTTTTAAAAATGGGGGTAATGTTATAATACCAGCTTTTGCTGTTGGAAGAACTCAAGAGCTCCTTTATATTCTAAATAAGGCAGTAAGAAAGGGAATTTTAGAACCAATAGATGTCTATCTTGATAGTCCCCTTGCAGAGGAAGCTACAAAGGTATATCTTTCCCATCCTGAGGTCTTTGATGAGGAAGCCTTAAGGGAGATGAGAAATCCAAGTCGTTCATCTATAAGGCTTCATTTTATAAAAAGCGTTGAAGAATCAAAAAGACTTAACTCAATTCAATCAAAGGCTGTTATTATTGCTGGAAGTGGAATGTGTCAAGGTGGAAGAATTATTTACCATCTTTATCACAATATCTCAAGACAAGAATGTAGCATCATCTTTGTGGGATTCCAAGCTAAAGGCACACTTGGAAGAAAGATTGTTGATGGAGAAAAGGAAATTCTTATACTTGGTAAAAGGCTTCCTGTCAAAGCAAAAATTTATACCATTGGAGGTTTTTCAGCCCATGCTGACAGAGAAGAACTTCTTGCTTGGCTTAAGGCAATAAAATCAAAACCAGAAGTTTTCATTGTCCATGGTGAACCAGAAGTTATTGATATCTTTAAAAAATCAATAGAGGAAAAATTGACTCTTCCATGTCATTGTCCAGAAAGGCTTTCTACTTATGAACTCGGTTAAATACTATTTAAAGGAAAATTTCTTTATAAAACTTATTGAGTTTCCAGCACTTTATAACATAAAAACAGATGAAATCTACTGTCTTGACGAAAAAGCTTATAGAATACTTAAAGAAATATCAGAAGGCACTTTATCCAATGATTCTTTAAAGACAAAGGATTATCAAGAAATCGTTGAATATTGTCTCAAGGAAGGAATTCTAACTGAAACTCCCCAAAAAAGAATCAAATCCATAATAAAGCAATCACCCATTCCCTCTCTTAGATATCTTGAGCTTCAGATTACAAATCGCTGTAATCTAAAATGTAAGCACTGTTTTGTAGGTTCAGGTATATGTAAGGAAAGTAAATTTCAAGAAATTCCCTTTGAAAAAATCAAAAAAATTTTTAAAGAATTTGAGGAAATGCAGGGCTTAAGAGTTCTAATTACAGGAGGTGAGCCCTTATTACATTCAGAGTTTAAAGAAATAAATGAGTTTATAAAGGAAGTTTCTATACGGAAAATTCTTTTTACAAACGGAGTTTTACTCAATGATAAAATCTTAAAAAATCTAAATTTTGAAGAAATTCAGATAAGCCTTGATGGAATGAAAAAAGGACATGAAGCCTTAAGAGGTAAAGGAACTTTTGATAAAGCCTTAAAAGCAATTAAAAAATCCATTGAGTATGGATTTCAAGTAAGTGTAGCAACGGTAATTCATAGAGAAAATTTAGAAGAGTTCAATGAACTTGAAAAACTTATAAAAAGTTTAAAAATTAAAGACTGGACGATTGATGCTCCTACAGTCACAGGAAATTTTATACTAAACAAAGAACTTTGGGTTTCTCCAAAAGAAGCCTATAAAATTATGCAGAGATATGGCTTCTCTACAGAAGAGCATCCAAGGGCAGAAGGATATGGATGTGGTGTCCATCTTCTTGCTATACTTGCAACAGGCTTAGCCTCATTTTGTTCTTTTTATGAAGATGAACCAATTGGACACATTGATGAAGGTTTAGAGTCTCTTTGGAAAAAGAAAAAGCAAGTTATTTTAGAAGAACTCGAATGTTATAAAATAAAATGTCCTTTTATTCATGAATGTAGAGGTGGCTGTAGATTTAGGGCTAAAACCTTAATGGAAGATGAAAAATCTCCTGATCTTTTTAAATGTTATCAGTTTGGGAGGCTATAGCTATTGCTTTTTCATATTCTTTCCAAAGGAATTCTTTACTTAATCCTTCATGTTCAATAAAATCCCATGGAAGATAGTCATTAAATGATTTTATTTTATACAAACTTTCCTTTATTTCATCAAAGATCTTTCCAAAATTCTCTCCCTTTGAAATCCTCTCAATCACTGAAATAGCCTTTCTTGAGGCTCTTGCAAGATAGCCTTCCATATATGAATATTTTGGCACTTCATGGACCAGTTTAAATCCCTTAATCGGCAATGTATCCTTTTTTAGTTTCCTTAGCCTCTCTTTAACTACTTCAAATTTCTCCATTTTATGCCATTGAAATGGTGTAAAAGGCTTTGGAACAAATATGCTAATACTTGCTGTTATTCTACGATTAAAGATAGAACGAACTTTTTTAATTAATCTAACTATTTCATCAACTTCTTCATCCTTCTCAAAGGGAAGACCTATCATAAAATAAATTTTAAGATTTTCAACCTCTGTTGTGTTAAGCTCTTTAGCAATAAGCAATAAATCTTCTTCATTTATTCCTTTTTTTATTATTTTTCTTAGTCTCTCCGAACCTGCTTCAGGAGCTAAGGTAATGGTTTTTGGTAGCTTAATAGTTTTTAAAACTTCAATGGTAAATTTATCAGCTCTTAGAGAAGTAAAAGACAGTTCAAGATTAGAATTTCTTAATAAATCCCTTAGTTCTCTATAAGCTGTAATTGATGGAGCTATTAGTCCTGCACGGAAAGGCTTACTTTCCTCAATTTTTATTTTTAAATCCTCAATTTCTGCCTTTCTAACTGGATTATATACATAGCCAACAAGACAAAATCTACAGCTAAAGGGACAGCCTCGCATTGTTTCTATCAAAAACATATTAGAGAATGTAGCTTCTGGTGTTGTTATCTGAGAAAAACTAAATCTCTTTGAGACTTCCTTACAGTAAACTTTTTTTATTCTTTTGGGAGCATTTTTCCAAAGTGAGTTTTTTCCAATTAAATCTCCATTTCTATCATATATTTCTTCATAAGCCTCTGGAACATAGAATCCTTCAATTTTTAAGATTTCTCTTTTAAGATTTTCCTTGAAGTCTTCTTCATAAGAGTTTTCCTTAACTGATTTATAAGCCTCTACAAATTTATCGATAAGCTCTTCAGCCTCACCAACAAAAATAATATCAAAAATTTGTGCTACAGGTTCTGGATTGGTAAAACATAAGAGCCCTCCTGCTATTACCAATGGATGATTAAACTGTCTTTGAAAACTATAATAGGGAACCTTTCCAAGTTCAAGAATTCTTAAAATATTGGGATAGTCATTCTCAAAACAAAGACTAAAGGCAAGGATATCAAACTCATAAAGGGGCTTCTTTGATTCAAATGAAAAAAGAGGAAAATTTATGTATTCCTCAATTTTTTCTGGAAGAAACGCTCTTTCACATACAACATCCTTTCTTTGATTAAAAAGCCTGTAGACAGTTTGAAATCCTAAATTTGATACTCCAACAGAGTATAAATTTGGATATATAAGACATATTTTTATCCTACCGCCATGTTCTTTAAAGATTGTACCTCTTTCCTTTTTAAGTAAAGCATCAACTCTTTCAAATATCTTTCTCATTTAGTATCTTATACTTCTTTCTTAAATAGGCAGGAATATCAATCTCATCCTCAATTTCTGAAGGAATCTCCTTAGAGGGCTCTTTAATAACTAAAATAGAATCTTCATTCTTTATTGACTCCTGCTTTTGTTTATCTTCATTAGATTCCAAATTTGTTTCAGGATTAATTCTAACAATCTCCTGAGAAGATGAAAGTTGATTTATTCCTTCCTTTGTAGAATTCTCTTTTAGAGTTCTTTCTAACGTTTTGTTAGATGAGCCAATATTTAATGAAGAAAGAGCTTGAATATCCTTTGAAATAATTCTTCTTGTTTCTTTAAGAGATATGCTGGTATTCTTTGGCATCCATTTTTCCGTGGAACTTACAGTTATCTCTTCAGACTTTTCCTCAAATCCTGTTGCAATAACAGTGACAAATATCTCATTTTCTATTTCTGATTTTATTACAGCTCCAAATATTATATTTGCATCTTCATGGGCAATATCATATACAGTCCCAGCAATTTCCTGTACGTCATCAAGCGTTAGATCAAGTCCTCCTGTAATGTTAATAAGGATTCTCTTTGCACCTTCTATAGATGTTTCCTCAAGTAATGGATTGTTTATTGCCCGACGGGCTGCCTCAATTGCTCCTTCCTGTCTTGTACATCTTCCAAGTCCAATTACAGCTCTTCCAGAGTTTTCAATAATTGTTCTTACATCTGCAAAATCTCTATTTATAAACCCGGGACTTAAAATAAGATCAGAAATGCCCTGAACAGCCTGTCTTAAAATGTCATTAGCAATTGCAAAAGACTTTACAAGAGGAGTTCCCTTTTCAACAACCATACTGATTCTATCGTTAGGAATAACAATTATTGTATCTACATATTTTTTTAGTTCTTTTATACCAACAACTGCATTATGAAGTCTCTTTTTCCCTTCAAAATAGAAGGGTTTGGTAACAACTGCCACTGTAAGTATCCCCAGTTCCTTCGCTAAAGAAGCAATTACAGGTGCGGCACCAGTTCCTGTGCCTCCACCCATTCCAGCAGTTATAAATATCAAATCAGAGCCTTCTATACAAGAAAGAATCGTATCTTTGTCTTCTAAAGCTGATTTCTTGCCAAGTTCCGGATCAGACCCTGCTCCAAGTCCCTTTGTAAGCTCCTTTCCAATTTGCACTTTAACAGGAGCTAATGAAATCTCAAGGTGTTGTATATCAGTATTTACAGCTATAAACTCAACTCCATAAATTCCTGAAGAAATCATAGTATTTACAGCATTTGTTCCTGCACCACCAACTCCTATAACTTTTATCTTTGCTATAGGTCTTTCTACTTCTTCAATTTCAAACATTATTCTTCCCTCCTTTCAAATTATTTAAATCTTCCTAAACCTTTTTCCATTACCCACTTCTTAATTTTATTAAATAGTTTTGAAAAACCAGAAGATGACTCTTCAAAACCTTTTACTTTTATTGCATAAATAATTGTTCCTATGGTGGATGAAAACTCAGGAGAAAAAACTTCTTCAAAACCATCTTTTTGTTCAAATATACTTTCCTCTAAACCAAGTTCAGAACATAAAGCCATAATTCCAGTGTCTGGTTTTCCTATCCGAGCAGGCAGCGATAAAAATCCTTCAGACAAAGACACAAAACCCTGCATCAATGATGTGCCACCTGTAAAAACTGCTGATGATATAGAAATATCCTTAGGAAGAAGATTTATCTCCCTTTTTAACACTTCCATTATCTCTTCACATCTTGCATATACTATCTCCTTTATTACACTAAGAGGAACTCTCATAAAATTTTGATCTAATCCAACAATCTCTATCTCTTTTTCATTATCTTTAAGCTCTAAACTACCAAAATTAATATCTGGCAAAGCAATGGCAAACTGTTTTTTTATTCTCTCTGCCTCATTAAATGGAATCTTTAGTCCTATTGCTAAATCATTAGTAATATGATTGCCTCCAATTCCATAGGTAGCTACATGTCTTAGATAACCATCATAAAATACTGCTATATCAATACTTCCTCCTCCAATATCCACAACCATAGTACCCATCTCTTTATCATGTTCTGAAAGTGTAGCCTCAGAAGAAGCCACACTCTGAAGCACAATATCCTCAACTTCAATACCTGCCTTGTTACAACAAGTAATAAGATTCTGAATATGTGATGAAGAAGCAGTTATAATGTAAACCTTAGCCTCAAGTCTTAATGCTTTCATATCAACTGGATCTTTTATGCCACTTACTCCATCCACAATAAACTCAACAGGCAAAATATGCACTGCTTGTCTATCATAGGGAATCTGCATAGCAGTTGCTGCTTCTATTACTAAGTCAACATCTTCTTCTGTTACCTGTCTTTTCTTTACTTTAACTGCTGCATTACTGTATATTCCCTCAATATCACTTCCAGAGGAACATACAAAAGCCTTCTTCAATCTTATTCCTAAGCTACTTTCTACATCTTGCAAGGATTTTCTAATAGATGATACCATTGCCTCCATGTCAACTATTTTGCCTCTTTTTAATCCTGCAGTAGGATAGCTTTTAAGAAACTCAATCACTAGTTTTTTATTCTTAATTTTTGCTCCCGCAAATGATATTTTTGTTGTTCCAATGTCAACTACTGTAATAAGTTCACTCATTTTAGTATCCTTTACTCAATGGGTTTCACTATTACTCTATCTGGAACTCTCAAATCAATATATTGCACCTTTAAATCCCTTTTCTGAATCTCAGCATTAACTACAAAATATTTGGCAAACTTTGTTTCAAAATCTCCTTTTCCTACAATAATCGGAAAGTCATTTATATAAAGAGTTAAACTGTCTGGATTACTTCCTGTTATTATAATTTTGTCATCAGTCTTTACTAAGCCTTTATTATTGATAAAGTTAATTAACTTAACAGCCTCAGTGAGAGTTTCTTTATTTTGAAAAGGATCAATATCTTTTATAAGGGGTAAAAAAATTAATGAAGACAACTCCTTGTTTTCAGTATTTGATGAAGAATTTTTATTATTAATTTTGTCAGTGAAATCTTCTAAAACTTGAGCTTCATAATCAACCAAATAATATTTTCCATTCGATGAAACAATTGCAACTGGAGTAGACTCCTTTATATAAACTGTCAAAGTTCCATTTAAATCTTTTCTTATAATTACATCCTTTATCCATGGAGTTTTCTTTAATCTTTGAGATAAACTCTTTAATGAAGGATAAAAGATGGAGTTTCCTTCTTTTATCGACAAAATTGCTCTTATTTCATTTTCTGTTAGATGTTTATTACCAATAATCACAATCTTTTTTATCTTAAACTCCTTAGAAATTAGAACTCCAGCTATCACCATTAACAAAAGAAGTATAAAAACTATCCATCTTCTACTTTTCATTTTCTTTCAATGAAATTTCCAAAATTTCTTTAACTAAACTTTTAAAATCATATCCAGAAAGTGATGCTATCTTAGGCAAAAGAGATGTCTCTGTCATACCTGGAATTGTATTTACTTCAAGAACATAGGGATTACCCTCTGAGTCAACTATCATATCAATTCTTGTAGCTCCCTTACAATTTAATGCTTTATGTGCTCTAACTCCAAGTTCTTTAAGCTTTTCATATAGAGTTTCATCTATCTCAGGAGGCAGTATATATTCAGTTAAACCTTTTGTATACTTCGCTTCATAACTATAAAAACCCTTTTTAGGCCTTACCTCCACGCCTCCAAGGGCTTTGTCTCCCAATACTCCTATATGTATTTCTTTACCCTCAATGTATTTCTCTATAATTATTCTTTTTCCATACTTAAAAGCTTCATTAACTGCACTGTCAAACTCTTTTTCACTTCTTACTATACTTACTCCAATAGAGGAACCTTCTTCTGCAGGCTTTACAACACAAGGCAAAAACTCAAGATTAACATTCTCTCCCTTATAGAAAACCTTAAAAGGAGGAACAGGGATACCATGATAAATAAATATTTTTTTTGTAACTTCCTTATCCATTGCCATAGCTGAACTTAATACTCCAGAGCCAGTATAGGGAATACCCATAATCTCCAACATTCCCTGAACTGAACCATTTTCTCCCCAACCACCATGAAGAGCAAGAAAAGCTATATCAATCTTTTCCATCTTTATCTTCTCACAGAGATCAGCTCCTGCATCTATAAATACTACATCATATCCGAGTTCTTTTAAAGCATTGTATATTGCTTTACCACTTCTGAGAGAAATTTCTCTTTCTGAGGAAATTCCTCCTGCTATTACTCCAACTTTCATTTTAAACCTCCAAAATTTTTATCTCAGGTTCTAACTCTACTGAAAATACCTTTAATACTCTTTCTCTAACTATATCCATCAGCTTTAAAAAGTCATCTGACTTGCCTTTGCCCACATTTATGAAATAGTTAGCATGAATAGGGCTTACTAATATGTCTCCCACTCTAAATCCTTTTAATCCTGCTTTTTCTATTAAATAACCCGCTGAGTATCCTTCTGGATTCTTAAATACACATCCTGCTGAATATTCACCCAGAGGTTGAGTTTGTCTTTTTTTCCTAAGAAAATCTTTTGCTCGGTTAATAGCTTTACCATCATCTTCCATTAATGTAAACTTTGCTGATTTTATGATCCAATCTTTACTTATATTTGAATAACGATATTTAAAATTAATATCTTTCTTCTTTAAAATCTTAGTTTCTAACTTATCAGTTATGATCTCTACTTCTTCAAGACAATCACTAATCTCATATCCAAATGAACCAGCATTGCCCATTATCGCACCTCCAACTGTTCCTGGTATTCCAATAAGGCCTTCTACTCCTGAAAGATTTCTTTTTAAAAGAAAAACAATAAATTTTGGTAACATCACACCAGCTGAGGTTCTGACAGTAAATCCCTCAAGATTTATTCTATTCATTTTTCTTGTGTTGATTATAACTCCTCTGTAGCCTTCATCTTTTATAAGGAGATTACTTCCTCCTCCTATCACATAGTAGGGAATTTTCTCATTTTTTATAACTCCAACTAAATCAAAAATAGAGTCTTCATCGGGAAAAACAATTAAGTCTGCCTTTCCTCCAATTCTAAGAGTGGTATATTTAGCCATAAATTCATCTTTTTTATAAAGTATCTTTTTTTCTTTAAGAAAAATTTCTACACTCTTCATAACAATTCCTTTAGACTGTCTCCAACTTTGTAAACATCTCCTGCTCCAATAGTAAAAAGAATATCTCCATCTTTTAACTCTTTCAAAATATCAAACTTTATAGCTTCTTTATCAGGATTGAATATTACATTGACTCCTGCATTTTTTAATCTCTCATATAAAACCTCTGCACTTACTCCTTTAATTGGAGATTCATTGGCAGCGTATATATCCATAAGAAACAAAATATCTTTTTTTCTTAAGGCCGTTTTAAAAACACGAACAAAATCATCCATTAAATCTCTTGTTCTTGTATATCTATGAGGCTGAAAAACTATACAAAGTCTTGATGGATTAAGCCATAAAGCAGTCTTTATTACAGCTTTTATCTCTGTTGGATGATGTCCATAATCATCATAGAATTTTATACCTTTTTTTTCACCTTTAAACTCAAATCTTCTGCTTATTCCTTTAAAGTTTTCAAGTGATTCCTTTACCCTTTCAATTGGAATTGAAAGTTCTCTTGCTACAGCGATTGTTGCAAGAGCATTTAAAACATTGTGATTTCCTGGAACAGTAATAGCAAATCTTCCAAGAGATTTATTTCTGAAAAAGGCTTCAAAGAAAACCTTAGGAGGGGAATGCTCAATATTTTTTGCATAAAAATCAGATTTTTGATCAAAACCATAAGTAAGATATCTTCTTGTTAGATTAGGAATTAAATCTCTTATGTGTCTGCATTCTCTGCAAAGAATTGATACTCCATAAAAGGGAACCTTATTTGCGAACTCAAGAAAAGCTTTTTTAATCCTTCTTAGATTTTTAAAGTAATCAAGATGCTCTCTGTCAATGTTTGTAATAACACAAACCGTAGGAGTCAACTTAAGAAAACTTCCATCGCTTTCATCAGCCTCTGCTACAAAAAACTCACCCTGCCCTAATCTTGCATTTGTTCCTATGGATTTAAGTTTTCCTCCAATAACCAGTGTAGGATCAAATCCGGCATCATTTAAAACAGTTGCAATAAATGATGTTGTTGTCGTTTTTCCATGAGCACCAGCAACTAAGATAGAGTATTTGAGTCTGCAAAGTTCAGCAAGCATCTCTGCTCTTGGAATGACAGGAATTCCCAGAGATTTTGCTTTAACAATCTCAGGATTATCAGATTTTACTGCAGAAGAAAAAACTACTACATCAGCATCATTAACATTATCACTGCTATGTCCTATAAACACCTTTATTCCGAGATTTCTTAGCCTTCCTACAGTATCAGACTCTCTTATATCAGAACCTGTAACTGTATAACCCATATTATGGAGAACTTCAGCTATGCCACTCATTCCAATACCACCAATTCCAACAAAATGAATCTTTTTGTATTGATACATCTATTTTTTCCTCCTAATTAAACTTTCTGCAATTTCTATAATTTTTTCTCCTGCATTAGGTTTTCCAAATGAAAGTGATGCTATCTCCATATCCCTTATAGTGTCAGGTTTTTCCAAAATTTTGATAATTTTTTTTGCAAGGATTTCTCCATTTAGTTCTCTATCAAGAATAAGATCACATGCTCCTCTACTTAAAAGTCTTCTTGCATTCATCTCTTGGTGATTGTATGCAGCATATGGATAAGGAATAAGAATTGAAGCTTTACCCAAAGCCGTAAGCTCTGCTACAGTAGAGGCACCTGCTCTTGAGACAACTAAATCTGCTACAGAGTAAGCCTCTACCATGTTATATATAAAGGGAAAAACATTTGCCTTAAAGGGAAAATTTTTATATTCCTTTAAAACCCAGTTATAGTCATATTCCCCTGTTTGATGAATTATCTGAATACTGTCTTTAAGAGGAATTAAATAAGAGAGTGCTTCTGTCATAGCTTTATTTATCTTTCTTGCACCAAGACTTCCCCCTAAAATCAGTATAGTGGTTCGGTTTTCTTCAAGACTAAAGAGTTTTATTGCTTTGCTTCTATTTCCCTCTAAGATTTTCTTCCTAATTGGAGTTCCTGTCAAATAGGTTTTCTCTTTCTTGAAATACTCAATTGTCTCAGGATAGGTTATTGCAACAGCAGAGGCAAATTTACCAAGTATTCTATTTGCAAGTCCTGGAATAGTATTTTGTTCAAGAATAATTGTAGGAATTTTACTTAAAGCAGCTATCAAAACAATCGGAAATGAAGCATATCCTCCAACTCCAAACACTATATCTGGAGAAAATGATTTTATGATATTTTTTGATTCAAAAATTGATTTTAAAAGGCTTTTAATTGCTTCTGCCTTTTCAATTAGGGACTTTCCTACAAATCCTTGAACAGAAATAAAGATCAACTCATAACCTGTCTTAGGTATTACTTTGGCTTCTATCCCCTTTTGAGTTCCAATAAAGACAACCTTTGCATCTGGATACTTTTCAATCAAAGTTTCTGCTAAAGCAATTCCCGGAAAGAGATGACCTCCTGTGCCTCCTCCTGCAATAATAACCCTCATTTCAATTTTTTTTCTTTATAAAAGTATTTATATGCTCTTAATTTATTTTTTTTATGTAGTGTTAACTCTGGAATACTCACTCTGGTTTCAAATCTTGAAAGATTAAGTAAAATTCCTACTGCCATAAGATTCACAACAAGAGAAGAACCTCCATAACTTATAAAAGGTAAAGGAAGTCCCTTTGTTGGTGCCATACCTGTAACAACTGCAAAATTTATTAATGCTTGTATAGAGATCATAATCGTAACTCCCGAAGCCAAAAAATAACAGAAAGATTCAGACTGCTTAGTAGCAATACTAAGTCCTCTCATACATAAAAAGAAGAAAAGAATTACAACACCACCGGCACCAATAAATCCCATCTCCTCGCCAATGTGAGCAAATATGAAATCTGTATGAATTTCAGGTAAAAATGCAAGTTTCTGTTTTCCTTCTCCAAGACCCTGTCCTGTAAGTCCTCCACTTCCAAGTGCAATGAGTGATTGAACAAGTTGAAAACCACTTCCCTGAGGATCTGCCCATGGATCAAGAAATGAAGTTATTCTCTTCCATCTGTAAGGTTCTCTTGCAAGATAGAATATCAAGGGAATAGCAAGCAAAATTGTGACTCCCAAAAAGCTTAATCTTATTCCTCCAAGAAAAAGCATAAGAAATGTAATTATCCCAAGAGTTATCGCTGCACCAAAATCAGGCTGTTTAAGAAAGATTATCTGAAATAATCCCATTAAGCCTATAGGAATTAAAAAATCTTTAATGCTGTCTTTTTTAAAACTGTCTCTGCTCATATACCATGCTAGAAAAAAAACCATCGCAAGTTTTACAAGTTCAGAAGGTTGAAAAACACTTGGCCAAAGTCTTAACCATCTTCTTGCACCTCCTGCGTTTATTCCTAATGGAGTAAATACAGCAATAAGCATTATAAAAGAAATAATAAGAAGTGGAAAGACAAGTTTTTTAAGTTTTTCAACTGGAATGAATGTAAATATAATTACCAAAAAAACTCCTATGAGCAATGTAAAAAGTTGTTTCTGTAAAAAAATCATTTCTCCTTTATCTGAATACTTTGCTTTAACAGATGCTAACACAGAAGTAGAGCTATATACAGCAATTAATCCAATCAATACAAGAGTAGCCACTACTATTAATAGAGTTTTATCAATGGAACCTTTTTTCATAGGGAGTTCACAATATCCTTAAATACTTCTCCTCTGTGTTCAAAGTTTCTAAACATATCAAAGCTTGCACATCCAGGAGAAAGGAGCACTATATCTCCAGCACGAGCAATCTCCTTAGCTTTAATTACTGCAGACTTCATATCACTTTCTAAATAATATGAAACAAAACCTCCAAGCGTCTCTGCTATTTTATATTTTGCTTCACCAATAAGTATTAAAGCTTTTACTTTTTCTTTAACTAAATCTTTTAATACTGAAAAATCTCCATCTTTGTCTCTTCCTCCTGCAATAAGTATTACATTACCTGGAAAACTCTCAAGGGACTTTTTAACTGCATCTACATTGGTACCTTTTGAGTCATTTATATATACTACTCCATCTATCTCTCTAACAAACTCCATTCTATGGGGAAGTCCAGAAAATTGTTGAACTACTCTTTTTATAGTTTCCCCTTTACATCCTGCAAAAAAAGCAAGTAAAGAGGCTGCCATTATATTTTCTATATTATGAACACCCTTTATTTTAAATGTAGAAACAGGAAGAACGGTGTTTTCCATCTCCTTTTTTATTTCTTCGGGAGTTTCTTCTTTGGCATTAAAGTAAATATTGTTGTCTATTAAATAGGCACCATAGACTTTTTGAATTCTGCTAAAGTAAAAAATATGAGGAAGTTTATCATTTTGTAAATTTTTCAAATAGTGAAGAGTTGACATAGCGTTTACATCGTCCATGTTAATAACTAAGTAATCATCAGCAGTCTGATTTTGAAAAATTCTTGCCTTTGCTTCAATATATTCTTTCATCCCAGAGTATCTATCCATATGATCAGGTGTGATATTAAGAATTGCTGCAAAGTTAGGTCTAAAATTCTTTATTCCTTCAAGCTGAAAACTGGAAAGCTCAAGCACAAGATAATCTAACTCAATTTCTTTATTTAAAAGTTTTAAAACCACTTCTGCCATAGGATATCCAATGTTACCTGCAAGATGAACTTTTTTACCATCCTCTTTTAAAAACTCATAAGTAAGAGTTGTAGTTGTGGATTTTCCATTTGAGCCTGTAATGCCTATTACTTTTACTTCCTTTTTTATCAAATTCATAATCTGCCAACTAAGTTCTATCTCTCCAACCACTGGTATACCTTTGTAGACTGCTGAAACAATCGAAGGAGTACTCAATGGAACACCTGGACTTACAATAATAAGCTCAACATTTTCAAAAGCTTTTTCTGGATGCCCTCCTCCTATTATTTTTTCTATTTTTCCACTTAATTTTACTACTTCTTTTGCGATCTCCTCTTCGTTTTTTTTATCATTTATTATCAATCTTGCACCAAGCCTGCATAGTAACTGAGAAACTGCTATACCACTTTTACCAAGTCCAACAACTGCTACACTCTTATCTTTAAAATCAGATAGTCTTCTTAGTATTCTTTGCATATGCTACCTTCTTTGTCTTTGAAGTTTTCTTTATTTTCTTTTTATATACTTCAAACTTCTTATTCATTCTTTGAGTTTTATTATGAGCAACAGGCATTATTGATTTTTCTTTTGTCAGTCTAATAACAGGCTCTTCCTTACCTGCAAGAACATACTCTGCCCTTTGGATTAATTGCTGAGTATCCTTCCAAAGTTGCTCTCTATTAATATCTCCTAAGATTGCTGTATAAATAATTCTTCCATTAATCTTATAGGCACCTACAAAACAGTGTTTTGCCTGTCTTGTATAGCCTGTCTTGCCACCTATCATGTTTTCTTCTTCCCATAAAAGATGATTTGTATTCTGAATAAAGTGCTCTTTTCCACTTTCAGATCTTACTAAATAAACACGAGTATTGACTGCCTCTCTTATTAATGGATATGTAAGTGCATGAGACATTATTTTTGTTAAATCATATACTGTAGTGTATTGACCTTTTCCTGGCAAACCAGAAGAGTTTATAAATCTTGTATCTTTTGCTCCAATTTTTCGGACCTTATCATTCATAATCTTTACAAATTTTTCTTCACTTCCTGCGGTAGCTTCTGCAAGAGCAACGGTTGCTGAGTTTACAGAGCGCATTAATGCAAGATAAATAAGATCTCTAACTTTATATACTTCTCCCTCCATCAATCTTGGTGTAACAGTTTGAGTTTTCGCAGCTTTTTTTGATATTGTAACTTTCTGTTCAGGATGAAGTTTTTCAAGTGCAACCATCGCTGTTACAAGCTTTGTTGTGCTTGCTGGAGGAAGTTTTATATGCGGATTTTTACCATAAAGAATTCTTCCTGTTTGAGAATCAACAACAACAGCACTAGGAGCATCAATCTCAATTTGAGTTTTGTTATCTTGAGGTAATGCTTCATCAAGATAAAAAATGTGAAAAAATAACACAATAAAAACTATTGCTCCAGATACTGCGTAACTTACACTCCTGAAATATCCTTTTTTCATAGTATCACCTCAGTTTTAATGTTAAGAGACTTAAAAGTGCAAGGATAATTCCTATTATCCAAAACCTAACAATAACCTTTGGCTCAGGCCATTTTTTTAATTCAAAATGATGATGAAGAGGCGCCATTTTAAAAATTCTTTTTCCATTTGTCAACTTAAAGTATCCTACCTGAAGAATCACAGAAAGAGCCTCCACAACAAATATACCTCCAACAAGAGCAAGAATTATTTCATGTTTTGTAATAACTGCAAGGGTTCCAAGAGCTCCACCAAGACTTAAGGATCCAACATCTCCCATAAAAATCTCTGCAGGATAGGAGTTATACCATAAAAATCCAAGACAAGCACCAAGCATAGCTCCACAGAAAATAGCTAACTCTCCAGTGCTTGGAATATAAAGAACATAGAGATATTTAGCAAAAACAGCATGCCCTGAAACATAAAGAAGAACAGCATTAACAACAGCAGCTATACCTACAAGACCTACTGCGAGTCCATCCATTCCATCTGTAAGATTTACAGCATTGGAGGCTCCTACAATAACAAAAATAGCAAAAGGAATATAAAAAACTCCTAGATCAATAAGCCATTGTTTTAAAAAAGGAATACTTAAAACAGTGGTATATGGATCCTTTGGATTGAAATATAGAAAAAGAGTTACTGATAAAGCAATTAAAAACTGTGCAAGAAGTTTATATCTACCCGGTAGTCCCTTATAACTCTTTTTTGTAACCTTAAGATAATCATCTATAAATCCTATCAAACCAAAACTTAAAAAGCTAAGGATCAAAATCAACATATAAGGGTTTCTTAAGTTTCCCCACAAAAGCACAGAAACTAAAACTGAGGCGATTATTATTATTCCACCCATTGTAGGAGTGCCTTCTTTTTTAAGATGAGTTTTAGGTCCGTCATCTCTTATATGTTGCGTAAAGCTTATTTTCTTAAGCCATCTTATGCATGTTGGAGCCACAATAAATGTAAAGAAAAAAGCTGTAAGTATAGCAAGCACTGTTCTAAAAGTAATGTATCTAAAGACATTAAATACAGAAATTTCATCACTTAGACTGTAAAGAAGTTCATAAAGCATTATTGTCTCCCTTCCTTTAAAATCTCAAGAATCTTTTCCAATTGCATAGTTCTTGAACCTTTAATTAAAACTACTTCATTGCCTTTTAGTTTTTCTTTCAAAAACTCTGTTGCTTCTTTAAGATCATCAAAAACATATCCATTAGCATATCTTAAAGCATTTCTCATAAACTTTCCCACTCCGATGAAAAGATCTATTTTCATTTCTCTAATCCATTTCCCGATCTCCTCATGGGCTAAATCTGTAAAACTTCCAAGCTCCATCATATCTCCTAAAACGGCAACTGCCTTTCTATCCTTTTTTCTCCTTACAAGCTCCTGTAATGCTACCTTCATTGAAGAGGGATTGGCATTGTATGCATCGAAGAATATCTCAACTCCATCAATCTTAATTATTTCTCCACGCATCTTAACAGGAATAAAAGACTCTGAAACCTCTTGAATAACACATTTAGAAATATCTAAGAAAATAGCCACTGCAATTGCACCTGTAAGATTGTAAATATTATGAATTCCTGGAAGATGGCTTTTAACTGGAAAACTAAACATCTTACTACAGAAATCAAACTCAACATGTTCATTATAAAAATTGATGTTTTCAGCTCTAAAATCACACTGTTTGCTAAGTCCGAATGTAAAAATCTTCCCACTGTATCCTTTAAGTCCTTCAATTAAAAAATCATCATCTCCATTTACAAAAATTGTCCTAACATATGGGAGTATTTCTAATTCTCCTTCTCTAACTCCCTCAATTGAGCCAAATCCTTCAATATGCTCATATCCTATATTCGTAATTAATGCATAATCAGGATGAACTATTTCACAGAGTTCTCTTATATCACCAGGTTTATTTGTTCCAAGCTCAACAACCATAATTTCAGTATTCTTTTCTATCCTACTTATACAAAGAGGAACTCCTATGTTATTATTAAAATTTCCCTCTGTTTTAAGAGTTCTGTATTTTCTTGACAAAAAACTGGCAATCAACTCTTTTGTTGTAGTCTTACCATTACTTCCTATAACTGCTATAACTTTTCCCTTAAAATTTTCTCTCAAGTACTTAGCCAAACTTTGTAAAGACTTAAGAGTATCATCTACTAAAACCACTGTTTTGTCTTTATACTTTATACCTTCAACCTTTGAAACTACTGCGCCAGAGGCTTTATTTAAAGCTTCATCTACAAATTCGTGTCCATCTCTTTTTGAGCCCCTTAAAGCAAAAAATATATCTTCTTTACCAATTGTTCTTGTATCAATTGAAGCTTCCCTAAATATCTCTTTTCCTTTTGAAATTAGTCTTCCTTGTGTGGCGGTTAATAAATCCTCAAGAGTAAACATGGATGAGTTTACCTCTCTTTTAAAGCCTTTTTTAAAATTTCTCTATCACTGAAGGGATATCTTTTGCCCTTTATTTCCTGATAATTTTCATGTCCTTTACCAGCCACTATTAAAATATCTCCTTTCTTACATAGTTTTGTTCCAATCAATAGACTCATTTTTCTGTCAGGAACAACAATGTAGTTGTCTTTTTTGATACCTTCTTCAATTTCTCTAATTATCTGTCTTGGATCCTCCCATCTTGGATTGTCTGAAGTAATGATCACATAATCACTTAACTCTGTAGCAATTTTCCCCATTTGAGGCCTTTTACCTTTGTCACGATTTCCTCCACAACCAAAAACTGTAATTATTCTTCCATTTTTTGAGATTTCCTCTTTAAGCTTCTTTACACTCATAAGCAGTCTTTCAAGAGCATCAGGTGTATGAGCATAATCAACAAAAACAAGAAAATCCTGTCCTTCATCAACTCTCTCAAATCTTCCCTCAGGACAACGAGCATTCAAAAAAGCAGACTTTATGATTTCAAGAGGTATACCTAAAGTTATTGCAACTGATAAAGCAGAAGTAACATTATAGATATTTGGAATACCTAAAAGAGGTGTTTTTATATGTAGTTCTTCTTTTTTATTAATATCAAAAAAAATCTCCGTCTCTTTAAAGCTTAGTTTGTACTTTTTAACATAAATGTCTGCTTGAGAGTTTCCTATTGAGTAAAGAACTTTTTTTCCTTTTATCTCCTCTGCAAGCCTTCTACCATAAGGATCATCAAAATTTAAAACTGCGACTCCTTCCTTACTAAGTAACTCACTAAAAAGCCTTTTTTTAGCATTAAAGTAATCTTCCATATCCTTATGAAAATCAAGATGATCTCTTGAAAGATTTGTAAATACTGCAACATCAAACTTTGTGTAATCAACTCTCTTTAAGGCAAGAGCATGAGAAGAAACCTCTGTGATAACATATTCTACTTTATGAAATAACATCTCTTTAAGAAGTCCTTGAAATTCTGGAGCCTCTGGAGTTGTATGGATAGCAGTTCTTTCTTCATCACCAATCAAGTATTTAATTGTTCCAATAATACCTGTTTTTTTACCATATTTATTAAGTATATCTTTTATGAGATAAGAAGTTGTTGTTTTTCCATTTGTCCCTGTTATACCGATAACTTTAAGTTTTTCAGATGGTTGTCCATAAAACTTTGAACTAATCCATGCAAGAGCATCTCTTGTATCATCTACACCTATCCATGTAATATCATCATAATCCGAAGGAACAAAATGTCCAACTCTATAGACAATAGCCTTTGCTCCGTTTTTTATCGCCTCTTCAATAAAAAGATGTCCATCTAATTTCTGTCCTTGTATTGCAAAAAAAATGCTTCCTTTCTTTATTTCTTTTGAGTTATATGTTATATGCTCTATGTTTTTGTCTATATCTCCTTTTACATTAAAATCCTCTCTTAGAAGTTCCCTTAAAATCATTCTTTTGCTAACATAACCTTTCTATTAGTTTCATTTTCAAGTCTAACAAAAAGTCCTTTTTCCTTAGCATCATCTCTTGGAACATTAAGATAAGCCAGAGCTTCATTAGATATAGCTTTAAATACAGGTGCAGCAACAACTCCTCCATAATGAGCTCCTTTAGGATCGTGAATAACAACTATCATTGCTATACGGGGATTGTCAGCTGGAATAAATCCAACGAAAGAACTTACAAATTTATCCTTTGAATATTTACCTGTTTTAGGATCATACTTCTGAGCTGTTCCTGTTTTTCCTGCCACATCATTTCCATCAATTTTTGCCTGTGTAGCTGTCCCTCCCTCTTGTGTAACTTTTTTTAGTATATCTCTCATTGTCTTTGCTGTTTTTTCAGAGATTATTCTCTGTCTTTGTATAACTGCTTTATAAAGAATTTTTCCTTCAGGAGAACGAATTTCTGAGACAACAAAAGGTTTTACAAGATATCCACCATTTGCTATAGCCGCATATGCTCTTAAAACCTGAATAGGTGTAACTGCTACTTCTTGACCAATGGGAATGGCTCCTATTGATGTGCCTGACCATTTGTGTGTAGGTCTTATATAACCTCCAACTTCTCCAGGAAGATCTATTCCGGTTTTTTCACCAAAACCAAACTTTTTTATATACTGATAAAGCTTCTCTTTACCAAGCATCATTGCAATTTTTATTGTACCAACATTTGAAGATTTTTGAATAACTTCTTCAAAAGTAAGAACTCCGTTTTTGTGAGAATCCTTTATTTTTTTACCCCATATTTCTATATATCCCTGAGAACAATCAAATTTAGTACGGAGATTTACTATGCCTTCCTCTAATGCTGCAGTAGCTGTAACTATCTTAAAGGTTGAACCTGGTTCATATAAATCTGTTAATGCACGATTTCTTATTACACCAATGTTTTTTATGAATTTTAAATTGTTTGGATCATATGTTGGTCTGTTTGCTAATGCAAGAATCTCTCCTGTAAATGGATCCATCATTATAACAGTACCTGAAGATGCCCGCCATTTTCTTATTGCTTCTTCAAGATATTTCTCAACTATGTATTGAAGTCCTTCATCAATAGTTATAAAAATATCATTTCCTTTTATATCTTTCAGATCTCCATCTGAAAGTCTTTTGCCTTTAGCATCTACAGAAACCACCTTTAAAGATTTCTCTGCTCTAAGATATTTATCATATTGTTTTTCTAATCCCTCTATGCCCTGTTCATCAATGTTTACAAAGCCTATAACATGGGATGCTAAAAATCCATTAGGATAAAATCTTGCTCCTTCTGGAATAAAGCCTAATCCTTCAATCTTTAAAGCTTTAATCTTTTCTGCTACTTCCCTGTCAAGCTTCCTCTCCAACCATAAAAATCTTACACTTTTTTCTGAATAACTCTTTATTTGTTCCATATTGATTTTGATATAGTTTTTTAAAATTCTTATCTTTTCATCTGACCTTAAGGATGAAGGATCAATGAATAAAGATTCTTTCTCTAAAGAAATAGCAAATTCTCTACCTTTTCTATCGTATATATTTCCTCTTTTTGGTATTATTTCCTCCTTTCTTAACTGTTGAGTTTTTGCTCTTGAAAAATATAGATGATGTTCAACAAACATAATTAAACCAAGCCGAAAAATAATAGCAAGGAAACAAATAGACAGAACTACTTTAAGAAAAAGAACTCTCTTGTGCATTTTAACGATTTTTATTAAAGCTGGCTGTTTTTACTAAGTTTTCAGGGGTTTCAAATATGTAAACAATCTTTTGTCTATCAGGAAACACAAAAATTTGATCATTACAAGAGTTAATCCTTACGAAAGAGCTTAAATAAGCTTTTTCAGCAAGTAAAAACCTTTTTTCATTAAGCATTTCCTTTTTTTTCTCTTCAAGACTACTTAATCTATATTCAAGAGAAATCACACTTGATCTGATCCATAAAATTCCAAAAATTGCAAATAAACTGAAAACTACCAATATAATATACTTCATATTTTTTCACCTCCTCTTAATCTTGCACTTCTTGCTGAAGGATTTTTGGCTACTTCCTCAAGGGATGGAAAAAGAGGTTGTTTAGTAAGAATTTTTAATATTCCTTTCCGTTGGTATTCTCTAAAGAATTCTTTTACTATTCTGTCTTCACCTGAATGATAAGATATAACACAGATTCTTCCACCAGAGTTTAATAATTCAACTGCTTGAGATAATCCCTCTTTAAGTTCCTCAAACTCTCTGTTTACTTCAATTCTTATTGCTTGAAAAATCTGAGTTGCTGGATGAAGCTTTCCATATTTGGGAACGCTTTTCTTTACCAAATCTGCAAGTTCTTTACATGTATCAATAGTTTTTTTACTTCTCTGTCTTACAATTTCTCTTGCTATTTTATTTGCAAAAGGCTCATCACTGTAGTCTCTAAAAATCTGAGCTAACCTTTCCTCAGAGTACTTATTCACCACATCCCATGCTGTTAATTTCTCTGTTTGATCCATTCTCATATCAAGTCTTTCTTCAGAGTAAAAACTAAATCCCCTCTCCATATCTTTAAGCTGAAGCATTGAAACACCAAGGTCAAAGACTATTCCGTCAATCTTTTCAATATTTAATTCAGATAAAACTTCTTTTAGCTTAGAAAAACTCGCCTTTCTTAAAATTACTCTTTTATCATCAAGAAATTGTTTGGCATAAGAAAGAGCAGATTCATCCCTATCAATGCCGATTAATCTGCTTTCTGAAGTAAGTCTTTTAAGAATCTCAAGAGAATGTCCTCCGCATCCTAAGGTAGCATCTACATATATACCTTCAGAGGGATTTATAAGTTGGATAACCTCTTTAACCATTACCGGAGTGTGTATTTTCTTACAGTCCATACTTAGCAAGAGCATCCTGTATCCTCTTTACATCTACCTTTGTTGGATCTGTAATACTATCCCAGGTAGCTTTATCCCAAATTTCAATTCTTTCAATTTGACCAACAATTACAACTTCAGTGTTAATCCCAGCATCTTGTCTGTATTCATAGGGAATTAGTATTCTTCCTTGTCTATCAAGTTCACATGGCATTGCAGAGGCGATAACTCTTCTTAAAAAATACATTACAGCTTCATCAGACTTTGGTAACTGTCTTATTTTTTCTTCAAGCTTTAACCACTCCTCAAGAGGATAAAGATGTAAAGCTTTATCAAAAGGAGCATTAGTAAGATAAAGTTTTCCAGAGGGATATTTATTTGCCAAAACTTCTCTTAAAAAGGCTGGCATTATAACTCTTCCCTTTTGATCCAGATTATGGTAATATTTTCCTATGAAAGAGATCATATTCCACTTTATACCACTATTTACCACCAATATTATATGAACATGAAAAATTTGTCAAGAGGGAATTTTCATGGCTGAGAAAGTTTTTGAAATTTTTAAGAAAAAGCTCGAAAAACTTAAAGAAGAAAAACTTTACCGTTCAATAAGAGACATTGAATCAAGACAAGGAATGGAAATTATAATTCAAGGAAGAAAATATATAAACTTTGCCTCTAATGACTATCTTGGACTAAGTCAACATCCATTGGTTAAGGAGGCTGCCTTAGAAGCAATAAAACTATTTGGTGCAGGAGGAGGAGCCTCAAGGCTTTTAAGTGGAGGCACAATTTTACATAAAAAACTTGAAGAACTTCTCTGTCAATTTAAAAACACAGAAAGTTGTCTTGTTCTCAACTCAGGTTATACAGCAAATACTTCTTTAATTGCCTGCTTAGCGCAAGAAAATGATGTTATTTTCAGTGATGAGCTTAATCATGCAAGCATAATAGATGGCTGTAGACTAAGTAAGGCAGAAAGGATTATTTATAGGCATGGTGATATTGAAGATTTACAGAGATTAATTAAGAACACATCCTGTAAAGGCAAAAAAATAGTCATAACAGATACTGTTTTTAGTATGGATGGAGACATCGCACCAATTAGAGAGCTTTATGAGATATGCAAAAACGAAAATGCCTTACTTTATCTTGATGATGCCCATGGAACAGGAGTATTGGGTGATGGTCATGGGGCATTAAAACATTTCGGACTAAAACCCGAACCCTTTGTAATTCAGATGGGAACACTTTCTAAAGCAGTTGGAGTCTTTGGAGCCTTTGTCTGCGGTGTTTCATCTATTATAGAGTGGTTTGTAAACTCTGCAAGAGGCTTTATCTTTTCTACCTCTCTGCCTGCAAGCATTGTTGCTTCTTCATATGCTTCTTTAAAAATTATTATGCAAGACAAAGAATTAATTAAAAGACTATGGCAAAATACTGAAAAAGTCATGGAAACAATAAAGAGCCTTGAACTAAAAACAACAAAAACTCAAACACCGATTATTCCCATTCTCTTTAATAATGTTGAAGAAGCAATAAAGGCTTCAAAAATATTAAATGACTCCGATATCTATGCACCTGTTATAAGACCTCCTACTGTAAAAACTCCAAGAATAAGAATCACAGTAACTGCAGCTCATACTGAAAGGGACATTGAAAAACTTTCTGAAGCCTTAGCCTTGCTGAGATCAATTCTTTAACATGTTGAATATTAAAATATATTTAGTTCATAATAGGCATTTGTATGAAAAATTTTATGAATCTAATAATAGCAAGGCTTAATGGAGAAGAAATTGATAATTCTGAATACATACAATATATTGAAAAACTTGTCAGAGATGGAATCTTAGGCTTTATAGTTTTTGGTGGAAAATACAATGAAATAAAAGGATTTATTAAATATCTTCAAAGCATATCATCAAAGCCATTAATAATTGCTTCAGATATTGAAAGAGGTGTAGGGCAACAAATAAAAGGAGGAAGTTTAATACCTTCTCAGATGGGAATTGCCGCAGGATTTGATTTAAAAAGACAAAAGCATAAGCTTGAAGCTTTATATAAAGTCGTAATAAATGAAGCACTGGATATTGGAATAAATCTTGCCCTTGTTCCTGTTTTAGATGTAAATACAGAGCCTGAAAATCCAATAATATGTACGAGAGCTTTTTCAGACAATGCTGATATTGTTTCAAGTTATGGCAGATTTCTTATAGAGATCTTTGAATCCCATGGATTATCAACATGTGGTAAACATTTTCCAGGACATGGTGGTACAAAAGTAGACTCCCATCTTATGCTTCCTCATCTTAAAAATGAGGTTGACAGGCATTTAAAACCCTTTAAAGAAGCAATTAAAATCAATGTCTCTTCAATTATGGTTGGACATATAGTTGCCTTTGATGGAGAGCCTGCATCTCTTTCAAAGAAAACAATTAGCGAACTACTAAAACAAAAACTATCCTTCAAAGGTGCAGTTTTAACAGATGCTATGAATATGAAAGCTTTAGTTGACTATAAAAATCCTCATGCCTTAGCCATTATAGCTGGAGCAGATATAGTTTTACATCCTGAAGACCCTTATGTTGCTGAAAAAGAAATTAAAGAAGCCTACAGAGGCGGCTTGATTAGTGAAAGAAGAATAAGGGAAGCTTATAAAAGAATTGATAAATTAAGAAAAATTCCCAAAAATATTGAAGAAATTCAAAAAGATAACACTTTACTTAAGGAAGCATTCAAAAAAACCGTAACATTAATAAAAAATGAGATGATTGATCTTAAATCTAAAAAGATTATTCCCTATCTTGTAGGAACTTACACTGAAAATATAAGAAGAGCCTTTGAAAAATATTTTGGTTTTGCCTTTGATCTTAAGAATTATAAACCATCAAAGGAAATTCCCTTAATTGCGATATTTACGAATATAAAAGCTGCAGGAAAGGAATACACTCTGAAGGAAGAACAAAACATTAAGATAAGACAAGTAATCTCAAATACCGATACAGTGGTGGTCTCCTTTGGTAATCCCTATGTTTTAAGACCTTTTAAAAAAGCAAAAACTTTGATCTCCCTTTATGACTCAAATGAAGAATCAGTGTATGCTTTTTTGGATTCCTTTAATGAAGGATTCAAAAACACAGGAAGACTTCCTGTCAAGATAGAATGGGTTGATGAATAAAAGAACAAAGGATTTAGCAGTTGTAACAATTCTTGGTTTTGCCTCTGGATTGCCTTTTCCACTAATAGGTGGAACTCTACAGGCATGGCTTACTACCGAAGGAGTTGATATAAAAACAATTGGAATTCTTACAGTCTTAACATTTCCCTATAATTTTAAATTTCTCTGGTCTGCGATATTTGACAGATTCAGTATTCCCAGTCTTGGAAGAAGACGTGGTTGGATTGTTATCTGTCAGATTTTAATTTTATCTGGTATTTATTTGATGATAGCAGTCACTCCAGAGTATCTTTTAATTTTTAGTATATTAGCATTAATGACTGCTTTTTTTTCAGCATCTCAAGACATCTCAATTGATGCCTACAGAACAGAAATACTTAAACCACAGGACAGAGGAATTGGAGCCTCCTTTGCTGTAACTGCATACAGAATTGCATTGATTGTTGCAGGTGGTCTTTGCCTTCTACTTGCAGAACATCTTGGATGGCAAATGGCTTTAACAATAATAAGCTCACTTTTAATTATTGGATTATTGGCAACTTTTTGGGCAGATGAACCAAATGGGATAAAAAAACCGACCACTCTTAAAGAATCTTTTATAGAACCATTTAGAGATTTGTTAAAAAGGGAAAAAAGTATTATCTTGCTGTTATTTATTGTTTTATATAAAATCGGCGATGCCTATGCAAGTTCCCTTAGTACAGCTTTTTTTATTAGAGGTATAGGATTTTCTCTTACAGAGGTAGGCATGGTTAATAAAATAGTCGGATTTATCTCGGCAATTTTAGGCTCAATATTGGGAGGATTTTTACTTAGAAAAATAAGCCTTTATAAGGCATTAATCTTCTTTGGAATACTTCAGGCATTATCAAATCTTATGTTTATGATTTTAGCAATAGAAGGAAAAAATTTTTCATTATTTACATTCACAGTAATTATTGAAAATATGACAGGAGGAATGGGAACTACAGCATTTTTAGCTCTTTTGATGGGATTATGCAATCGTAGTTTTGCTGCAACTCAATATGCCCTACTTTCATCATTAGCCTCTTTCGGAAGATTAATTATAAGTCCTACAGCAGGCTTTATGGTTGAAAACATTGGCTGGACAGTTTTCTATTTTCTTACTTTTTTAGTGTCAATTCCAGGTATTCTTTTTACAATCAGTTTAAGGAAAATCATATTTTTTGTCTCTGAAAGATAGCTTTAAATCCTATCTTCCTTTAATAGGAATTCTTACTATGAAGGTGCTACCTTTTCCAACTTCGCTTTCTACTGATATGAAACCTCTATAGTACTGAACAATTGTAAGAGCTACAGAAAGTCCAAGCCCTGGTCCATATACCTTTGAGGTAAAAAATGGATCAAATATTTTTTTGATGAGTTCTTTTGGAATACCCTTCCCTGTATCAGAGATTCTTATTTCTATCTCGTTTCCCACTTGTTCAAGAGAAATTTTTAATAAACGCTTTTCTGATTTTTCCATTGCTTCTATTGCATTTTTAATAATATTACGAAGAACAATTTTAAGATGTTCTTTATCTATATAGAAAGAAGAGACATCTTTAATATCTGTCTCAACTTCTATAGTTTTATCTTCTATATCCTTTTCAAACTCCTCTAAAACTTCTTCAATAGCAACCTTAGGATTAACATCTTCTAAGAAACCTATTGCAATCATCTTGAGATTTAAGATTTCTTTCAAAAGCCTCTCAAGTCTTTCTGACTCTTGAAGAATGGTCATTAAGTATGGCTTATTTGGATCTCCCGGTGGTAAGTTATCATATACTTTTTTGGCAAAACCTGCTATGCTTACAATAGGATTTCTTATTTCATGGGAAAGACTATCAATAAGTTTTTTCACTGACTCGGTCTTTTCTTCTTCTATAACCTTTTTAGTCTTTTCTTTTCTTGCAATCAAAGAACGAACCCTAGCTGAAAGCTCTCTATAATCAAAGGGTTTTGGAACATAATCATCAGCACCTATATCCAGTCCCTTAACTTTGCTTTCTACATCAGACTTGGCTGTAAGCATAATTACAGGAATAAATTTTGTTTTCTCGTCTGTTTTAAGTATCCTACATACTTCATAACCATCCATTTTGGGCATCATTACATCAAGAATTATTAGATCAGGATGAACTTCATATACCTTTTTTAAAGCTTCTTCTCCATCATAGGCTTCTTCTGTAATGTAGCCTTCAGCCTTTAGTCTTTTTCGTAAAAGTTCTACGGTATCTATATTGTCATCAACGATTAAAACTTTTGCAGTTGTATTATTCATTCTTTTTTTAAATAAATTTCTATCTGTTTTGGAAACTCTTTAACATTAATTGGTTTTGATATATAACCATTACATCCAGCCTGAAGAGCTTTCTCTTGATCTCCGCGCATAGCATGGGCAGTAAAGGCTATTATTGGTATGTTTTTGAAATCAGGTCTTTGTTTTAGCTTACGAGTAACTTCATACCCATCAATCTTTGGAATTGAAATATCCATAAGAATAAGGTCTGGCCTATATGCTATAGCCTTTGCTATAGCATCTTCTCCATCAACTGCCTCTATTACTTCATAATCATATTTTTTCAATATCTTTTTTACAAGCTCTCTTGAGTCTTCGTTGTCATCAACAATAAGAATTCTTTTCACCTTAACCTCCTATTTTCTTAAGGCTATTTTTAAGTTCTTTTATAAGTTCTTCCTCTGAAAAGAGAGCTTTGTTTATTATATCTTTTATTCTACCATTTAATTCTTCCTTTTCTTTTTCAGTTAACTCCTTATTCGTAAGAGCAATAATTGGAATATCCTTTAATTCTTTAGATGTTTTAATAAAATCTATAAAATCAAAGGCACTACTGTCAGGATCAGTAATGTTAATAATTAGCAAATCTGGTTTTTCCTCTTTAACAAGTTCAATTGCCTGTTTACTACCTGTAGCTGCATAGACTGTATAACCACTTTCTTTAAGTATCTTTGAGATATCGTTATTAGTTTTCTCATCTCTTTCAAGTAAAAGAACTTTCCTAATCGGACGATAAACTTCTATGTTTTTAATCCTTCTTAGTAAAGAGTTTCCATCAAGAGGTTTTACAAAGTAATCAGTAGCACCAAGACTAAAAGCTAAGGTTTTATTTTCAACAATAGAGACAATAATAACAGGAATATCCTTGGTTTCCTCATCCTCTTTAAGCTCTTTTAATACTTGCCAACCGTCTTTCTTAGGCATCATAATATCAAGAGTTATTGCAACTGGCTTTATCTCCTTAGCTTTTCTTACCGCATCCTCACTGTTAAGAATTCCTATAACTTTGTATTCCTTTTCTAAATACTTTCTAATTAAATCTACTGCGTCAGGATTATCATCAATTGCTAAAACAACCTTTTCTTTCTCTGATATTTTTACTAATTCTGAAGTTTGCTCTTCCTTGTGTAAAACAAGATCTCTTACCACTTCACATATTTTACATGCTTCAGCTTTTTCAGGATAAGAACCTTTTGTAATACCTTTACAGTGGGTGCCTAAGACAAGCCAACATCTCTTTTCAGGAGAGCCATACTCAGGACAGTTTACATGTCCACACTGAGTATAATCCCAGCATCTTACTATTTTGCCTTCAAAAGAAGGCTCTTGTAAAAAAACTTCCTTGGGAACTTCAAAATATTGGCTAAGTGCTTCTGCCATCTTTTCTTCTATAACAGGACCTGTTCTTTCAAAAACCTCCTTTTTAAAGGGTAATAAAACATAGAAAGTGCTTCCTTTTCCAACCTCACTTTCAACCCATACCATGCCTTTATGTAAAGCAACAAGTCCTCTTACAATACTTAATCCAAGACCTGTTCCTTCATACTGTCTTGTGGTAGATACATCAGCCTGAGCAAATTTATCAAAAATTTTATCAAGATCCTCTCTCTTTATTCCTATTCCAGTGTCAGTTACTGAAATCTCTACAAATTGTGGATTTCCTTCTTTGTCTTTACCTCTTTCTGAAACTCTCGCTTTTATTGTTATTCCACCTTGATGGGTGAATTTCACAGCATTGGATATTAGATTTATCAAAATCTGCTTTGTTTTATCCTCATCTACATAGAGTTTTTCAGCTCCTGATTCAATATTTAATGAAAAACTTAAGCCTTTTTTTGCAATCAATGGCTCAAAAGTGACCATTATGCTATCTATTAATTCTTTTAAATCTACTTCTTTTGGACGAAGTTCAATCTTACCTGATTCGATCTTTGATATATCAAGAACATCATTTATCAATTGCAATAGATGTCTTGCATTAGCAGCTACCTTCCTTAATGAAGCTTTTTGCTCTTCATTCAAAGGTCCATCAACCTCATCAAGAAGTAAGTCAGTATAGCCAATTATGGCATTCATTGGAGTTCTTAACTCATGAGACATATTTGCAATAAATGCTGACTTTAGTGTGTCAAGTTCCTTAAGTTGCTTATTTGCCTTTTGAAGTAATGCCACAAGTTCATCTCTTTCTTCAAGAAGTCTTGCTCTACGAGTAAGCTCCTTTTCAAGCTCTATCTTTGATTTTGCAACTTCATTAACCATATAGTTAAATGTTTCTATAAGGATTCCTATCTCATCCTTTGGATATTTAGGAATCGTAATCATTTCACCCTTTGCAAATCTCTGTGTCGCATCTACAAGTATGTTTAATGGTTCTCTTATTATCTTTTTCACTATAAATGTAATAACAACAGTACCAAGAAAGAAGGCAAAAATAGTAAGAGCTAAGGATCTATTTCTTTGGGCATTTATGGTTCTGTAGACCTCTTCAAGCCCTGTGCTCATTATAAGAGCACCTAAAACTTTTCTTGATGAACCATGACAATGATAACACTCAGGTGAGTTATGAATGGGAAGAATAGTTATTAATCTTCTTTCGCCATTTATCTTATACTCCTTAGAATGCTTTGCAAAGGAACCTTCTGATATACTTTCTCTTAATCGTTTAATAAAATCTTCATTTTTTACGATATCTTCTATTTTTGAATGAATCAATTCTTTATTCGTAGAAAAGGAGATAACTCCATTGAAATCAGTGAGATATACCTGTATATTCTTGTATTTGCTACCAATTTCCTCTAAATCTCTATGCATACTATCACTATCACCTACTGTTAAGGGATATTTCATTGTGGAGTAAATAGTATCAAGCACTTCATTATTGCCTGCCTCTACAAGGCGTAATCTATCTCCTTTTCCAAAATAGATTCTAAACCATATCTCAATAATCATAACAATCGTAATTATTACTATGAATGTTAAAAGAAGTTTGTTGCCTATTTTATGACTTATAAACTTAAACATTAGTGAACTCCTCTAAGAAGTGGTCTAAATCTAAAGGCTCTTATTCTTTCTTCAGTGTGACATGGTTCACAAATTTTAGTAGTTAGCTTTCCTCTAATGTCTTCCTTTTTTCTTGTTTTCACATGTTTTTTTCCAGGACCGTGACAAACTTCACAACCTGTATTTTTAAGATGGGGTGTTTTTTCAACGCTTACAAAACCACCCTTTTTACCATAACCAGTGGTATGACACTCATAGCATCCCTTTAATTCTTCTGGTGTTATCTTATTTTTCATCTTCTCAACACCTGAAAAAGACTGAGACATCCGAGAAAACTTTGTAAAATTTTCATACTGCCGTGGGTGGCATGTTTTACATTTTTCACTGCCTACATAATCTGAAAAGGCTATACACGGTAAAAATATAATAATTATAAATATAATTATTAGTCTCATATTTAAAGATTATCAGAAAATAAAGGATTTGTAAACCTTCTAAGAGTTCTTCAACATTATTCTTTCAATTTTTCTTGCCAAGCCCATTGAAGAGTCTATCTCAACATAGACAGCTGAAAGAATAGAAGGAGTTGAGGGAACATCAAACTTCTTAGGCATCTGAGTAAGAAACTTCTCTATTACTTCTGTTTCTCTAAATCCTATAACTGAATTTTCAGGACCTGTCATTCCTACATCTGTTATGTAAGCTGTTCCTTTTGGAAGAATCCTTTCATCTGCTGTTTGAACATGGGTATGAGTTCCCACAACTGCACTTACCTTTCCATCAAAATAAAGAGCAAAGGCTATTTTTTCAGATGTAGCTTCTGCATGAAAATCAATAAAAATTATATCTGTCTCTTTTTTAATTCTTTCTATTTCTCTTTTTGTAACTTTAAAAGGACAGTCAAGCAAATTCATAAAGACTCTTCCAGAAACATTCAAAACAGCAACCAGATTGTTTTTTTTTGTCTTTACTATAGTACTTCCTGCTCCTGGAACTCCCTCTGGATAGTTTATAGGTCTTAGAATTCTTGACTCCTTGGCAATATAGGAAATTGCCTCTTTTTTATCCCATACATGATTTCCAGTTGTTATGATATCTATACCATAGGAAAATAGTTCTTGCGCTACTTTTTCTGTTATTCCAAAACCACCTGCTGCATTTTCACCGTTGGCTATAACTAAATCAACCTCATATTTTTCAACTAATTTTGGAAGTAATACTTTAACTATATTTCTTCCAGGTTTACCAACTATATCTCCAATAAATAAAATATTAACAGTATGATTACTTGGCATACTCTATAAATCTTGACTCTCTTATAACCGTAACTTTTATTTGTCCCGGATAGGTCAACTCTTTCTCAATTCTTCTACTAAGCTCCTTTGCAATAAGAGCACATTCCTCATCTGTTACCATATCAGGTCTTACAATAAGCCTAACTTCTCTGCCTGCTTGAATAGCATAACATGTTTGGACACCTTGAAATGACATAGCAAGCTCTTCAAGTTTTGTAAGCCTTTTTATATAGCTTTCTATAGTTTCTCTTCTTACTCCCGGACGAGCTGCAGAAAGAGCATCTGCTGCAGCAACCAATGCAGACTCCACACAGCTAAACTCCACATCTTCATGATGGCTAAGAATTGCATTTACCACTTCTTCAACTTCACCATATTTTCTTGCAAGCATAGCACCTATTTCTTGATGGGAACCCTCCATTTCATGATCCACTGCCTTTCCTATGTCATGAAGAAGACCTGCTCTTTTAGCAAGTTTTACATTAACCTTAAGTTCACCTGCCATAATTCCACTAAGCCATGCAACTTCCTTTGAATGCTGTAAAACATTTTGTCCATAAGAAGTTCTATATTTTAATCTACCTATGAGTTTTATAAGTTCTGGGTGAACACCACTAAGTCCAAGTTCAAAAACTGCCTTTTCTCCCTCTTCTCTTATAGCAAGTTCTACATCTCTCCGAGCTTTTTCTACAACTTCTTCTATTCTTGCTGGATGAATTCTTCCATCAATAATTAATCTTTCCAGTGCTATTCTTGCAATTTCTCTCTTTATTGGATCAAAGGAAGAAAGAATCACTAATTCTGGTGTGTCGTCCACTAAGAGATCTACTCCTGTAAGAGCCTCAAAAGCTCTAATGTTTCTGCCTTCTCTTCCTATTATTCTACCCTTCATTTCGTCATTTGGAAGACTAACAGCTGTAACAGTAGCATCTACCACATAATCACTGGCATATCTTTGAACTGCTAAGCTTAGTATTTCCTTCGCTTTTTTATCTGCTTCTTGCTTAGCTTCATCTTCTATTTTTTTAATAAGTCTGGCAGCTTCAAAACGACACTCTTGTTCTATTTTTCTAAAAAGTTCCTGTTTTGCTTCTTCTTCTTTCATTCCTGCTATCTTTTCAAGAAGCTGCTGTTGTTCAACGATAAGTCTGTTGTAGTGTGCTTCCTTTTCTTGAAGAGCTCTTTCCTTTGCGATTATATCCTTTTCTCTTCTGTTTAGTTCAGCTTCCTTCTTTTCTGCCAGTTCAATTTTACGATCTAAAAGTTCTTCTTTTTGTCTTAATCTTTTTTCTTGATAACTAATCTCTTTTGCCTTTTCTTTTATCTCTTTTTCTGCCTCAGACTTTAATTGGTAAACAACTTCTTTTGCAGAAATATGAGCTTCTTTTTTTATTGTTTCTGCTTCCTTTTTTGCATCTTCAATAATCTTTTGAGCCTCCTCATAAACTTTTGTCTTTTCCTTGTTTAATTTACTCTTATGAAAAAGATAAACTCCATATCCTGACACACAACCTACGATGATTGCAATGAGAATATATAAAAACTCCATAGGATACCTCCTAAAAAATTTATTCTAAAGGCTTACAGGGTTATGATGATGTGGGTACAGAGACAGTCTTTCTAAAAAATTTTCTCTATACTGAAAATAATTATTTTTTTAAACTAATCTATTTTACATCTATTTTTAAAATTTACAACCAACATCATCATAACCCCGCCCTGCCGTGTGATAAGGAAAGTTAGATCCCCCTTTCGACAAGTGGGTGCCTTGTAGGTAGGTTAGGCTTCCTCCGAAGAGGCATGCACACCGCTACCTACGCTGGCTCCCTAACGGATCTAACTGCCGGATCCCCTTTTCCTTCCATCACGAGCAGGGCAGGAAGCCTATTTAATTATTTATAACAAAAAAATTGACATATATGCAATCTTTGTTTATTGTAAACAGTATAAAATTTTTTTATGTATATTATAAGTGGTAAAATAATTTTTCTCTGGAGGATGCAATTTTTATTTTAAATTGTAATTCCTCCTGCAAGTGCCTTTATAAAGCAATTCATCTGTGACCGATAGATGTTATTTGAGTCTAAAAAAATTTTGTTATAATTATACATGCAGACTATGGAAAAGGAAATGATTAAGGAGATGGAGAAATATAAAATTTTGACTTTTGCAGATATTTTGCGTGCACTTAAGGAGCATCCAGAATGGATTGAAGAGCTAAGAAAAATAATACTAAC
>JBCNUV010000024.1:0-28522 GCA_039630505.1 Thermodesulfovibrio sp. | reverse complement strand
GTAAAATCAAGGATTTCGGAGGTATCTAATTTCTAAGAAACCCTATTGTGATGGAAACTGTGATAAAAATTTTTGTCAAGCAATTTCACAGCTTTTTTTGTGAAATTAATTTAGATGAGCATATCTCAATGCCATTTTAAGAGTTCTATGTTTTAAGAGTTTTGGAATGTTTAACCCTGCTTTCTTTCTAATAAAGCTGACTTTTAAAGTTATTATTTATTGGCCTATGGAATTTAAGATTCTTATCTTAGTCCTTTTAAGTGCTATTGCAAAGACAAATATATGTTAACCTTTTTAAAGGCTAACTTTAAAAAGATGATTTTAGAAAGTAAGAAAGATAAAAGGATAACATCTTATGTAGGGAAGGACATAATAAGGAGTCTCTAAATAAGAAATGAAGAAGAAATACCAGAGAATGCAAAATGTTATTACTGCTTTAGAGAAGAAGCCCTTGATAAAAAGACTGCTATGAATAATAGCTTGGATAAGAAATATTTCAGCCTGTAATGTATTTTTGGATAGGAAAAATTCTTATTCATTAAAATTCTAAGACAATAGTGCTGGTATTTTATATGACGAATTAAATAAAGTTTTTGACATTTTCTTCACAACTAAAGGAGTTGGAAGAGGTCTTGGACTTGGCTTGTGTTACTTAATTGTGAAAAACATAATGGCGCTATAGATGTTAAGTCTATGCTTTGAAAAAGAGAGAAATTTTACATATACTTTGCCAGTTGTAGAGAGTTGATCAAAAAATGGAGAATAATTTGGAATATGAAAAATTCTTCTATCTTAAAAAGCGCACCATTGATTTTTTAAAAAGCTTTAAAGTCCTTCTACCCCTGTTTTGGTACAGTAATTTATGAAAGATTTACGGATTTTGAGAAGACATTAGAACTTTTCAGACAGGAGATATTAATAAAAAGCCAGCGGATAATGCTTTTATTGTGTGGTTTGAGTTGACATTGAAGTATTTGGGGATAATCATGAATTAAGTAAACATAAAAGTAACTGGTTAATTGAGCAGATGCACATTTTATTGCCAACAAATATTCATAAAAAAGAAAGAGGCTTTTCCAATTAAGGAAATTGAAGATCAAAACAAAGTATTAAAGAGACTTCTTGAAGAGTAAACAGAGGATTTAAACAAAGTATTATAAGAAATAAGAGTTCAGGCAATTACCGAGAGACTTACACAAATTTAATAGAATAAAATATTGAAGAAGTTCTGAGAGAGGAATTGGGATGATTTTGGACCATACAGTGGAAGATAAGTTTTTAGTAAAATTTATAAATTTGGTTTTAAGGAGAAAAACGAATTCCCTTGGAAAATGGGGATGGAGAGTTTATCATTGTTTGTTCTAATACTATCTTAAGAAGAGCTCTCTTCTTAACTGAAGATTTAAAAAATTATTGAAGAACATAAACTTCGACATAGTTGGACATACCACAGTAAGTATCGAAAGTCTCTACTTTGCATGAGTTTGTTTTATTATGAAAACACAACAGTAAGGTATATTTTTGAATGATTATATTTCATAGGACCAAATTATATGCACACCTTTACTAAAACTATATTGTTGTACTTCTGGTGTCACAGTATATGTAACTACAAGGGGAAATATCTCTCCACTTATTAAGCCTTTCTTTTGAAGTCTATCTATTAGTTTTATAAGATTATCTACATTGTTCTTAGAAAGTCTTGATTTTGCCTCTCCTATTACTGTTATTTTCTGTCCCTGTCTTTCTCCTTCTCCATATATGTTAATCTCATTATATTTGCCATTGTATTGAATATACTTCCTTATAAGTCTTCCTTTTATTTTGATACCGAATCTCTCAAATAATATTTCAGGTAAAGCCTTCATTGCTCTGTCTTCAAGAGTATATCCAACTGTGTCAGAGAGATTGCCTACCATTTGTCTTGTTTCCTTTAATGCATAGGTTAACTCTTCTACAGCCTTTTCAGTGCGTTTTTGAGCTTCTGCTAGTTCAGCCAATGCTGTTTCTAAACGAGTTACTCTTTCTTCGGTGCGTTTTTGGGCTTCTGCCAGTTCATTAATTCTTTCTTCAGTGCGTTTTTGAGCTTCTGCTAGTTCAGCCAATGCTGTTTCTAAACGAGTTACTCTTTCTTCGGTGCGTTTTTGAGCTTCTGCCAGTTCATTAATTCTTTCTTCAGTGCGTTTTTGAGCTTCTGCCAACTCTTTAACATAAGTTGCTAAAGCTTGAACTTCTTTTTTAAGCTCAATGAAGTCCTCTCTTTTTACTACTTCTCCAATCGTCTTTTCAATAGCTTTGAAAACTTTAATAAAGACATCTCTAAGGGGAGGTTCAACCTTTTGGAGTTCTTCTATTACTTCAACAGTAAAAAGCATAGTTTAATATAAAAATTTCAATTAAATTGAATCAAGTACCTTTACTTAAAAATTGTCGTTTTACTACATTAAAATATCACATATATGTTATCTTTGAGAGTTTAACTTTAAAGAAAGTTTTACTCTTAAGCATTGCATAAATAATTCTCAAAAGTTTATGAGCTACCGCAAGCACAACTTTTTTGTATGCAAGACCTTGAGTTTTTCCACGGTTAAAGTATTCATTATGCTTTATCACATAAACGCTCATAAGCCATATAAATCTTTTCAAATGAATGTTTTCTTTAAAAAGTCTACTTTGACAATGTTAAAGGAATGACCAAATCAGAAGTGATTTATTGTCTTGCAGGAAGAGATGATCAGCGATATAAAAATAACATGAGGAGAAAAAGGAAAAAAGAGTTGTTTTAGTGGGTTTGATATACCGAAAGATTCAAATTCTAACTTTTACTTAAAATATGTTAGCTTCGCAAGAAAGCACAACGCAGAGATAAAAAATAATGCAAATTTATTAAACCTGAAGCTTTTAAAATTCAACAAAAATGAGATGCTTTTTAGCAAAAGCAAAAAATACATCCACTGACAACCTTATCTTTTAGGACAAGAAAAAGATTTTTATCTCATAAGTCTATCGATAAAATAAACAAAAGTGGTAAAATTAAATAAAGTATCTTAGGGAGGTTTAAAATGAGGCAAGAAATTAAAGTTTTGGTGGCATTTCTTATAGGTGGAGTAGTTGGAGCAACTGTAGCACTTCTTTATGCACCAAAGTCAGGAGAAGAAACAAGAAGAGATATTAAAAGAAAGGCAAAAGAACTTAGAAAAAAGACTGTGAAAGTCGCAGAAGAGTTTTATGAAGAAATTGAAGAACTTTTAGATATACTAAAAGATAAAGTTAAAGATATTAAAGAACGTGGTCAGGAATTAAGCTCTGAGACTAAAAGAGAAATTTTAAATCAGATTGAAAAAATTTCAAAAATAATTGATGAAAAAAAGAAGAAACTTTTGGAGAGGTTTGATTGATTGAGAAAAAATCCCTTGAAGACTTAGATTTCTACAAAGTATTAGGATTAATAGAAGAGTATGCAGCATCAGAGGCTACTAAAAGGATTATAAAAAATATCTTTCCCTTTGATGATTTTACCTTAGCTGAGACTTCTCTTAAAGAGTTTGAAGAGATAAAAAAATATTTTGACAGCGGAGGAAATCTTCAAATATTTTCCTTTCCTGATATTAGTGGTTTAATTGAAAAGGCTAAAAAAGAAGGAGTATTTTTTGACTCCCATGAATTAAGTCAGTTTTTAAAGGTTCTAAGAGTCTTAGATAGAATATCGCCAAATATTGATGAACTTCTTAATTTTCCTTCTTTAAGAAGAAAAATAAAAAATATTCTCAAAACTACTCTTTCAA
Organism: Thermodesulfovibrio sp.; assembly: GCA_039630505.1. Classification (GTDB taxonomy): domain Bacteria; phylum Nitrospirota; class Thermodesulfovibrionia; order Thermodesulfovibrionales; family Thermodesulfovibrionaceae; genus Thermodesulfovibrio. The sequence continues at coordinate 24,737 of JBCNUV010000024.1, read as the reverse complement.
TTGGTCAACCCTATATTCTTGAAAGACTTGAAAACACAGTTGATGAAGAAGGCAATATTCTTGATACAGCCTCTATTACTCTGAAATACATAAGAAAGCAGATAAAACAAACTGAAGAAAGAATAAAACAAAAGCTTGAAGAAATAATAAATCGTTCAAATGTTGCTGTTTTTCTTCAGGATAGATTTATTACAAAAAGAAATAATCGTTGGGTGATTCCTGTAAGGATGGATTCAAAGGGACAGATTCCAGGTATTGTTCATGATGTTTCTCGTTCAGGGGAGACAGCCTTTATTGAGCCTGCTGAAGTAACAGCTTTTTCTAAGAAACTTGAAGAACTCTTAATTGAACAGAGAGTTGAAGAAATAAGGATTTTAAAGGAGATATCCTTTGATATTCATCAAATAAGTGATAATCTTCAAAGAGAGTTTGAACTACTTTTGTATCTTGATAAGATGCTTTCTATATATAAGTTTTCTCAAAAGTTTCATGCAGAAGCACCCCAACTAACTAAAGACACAGTTATAAACTTAATCAATGCAAGGCATCCTATTTTATTACTTTCAAAAAATGTAGTTCCTCTAAATCTTGAACTTAAAGATAAAAAAGTTCTTGTTATAACTGGTCCCAATGCGGGAGGTAAAACTGTAACAATAAAAACCATAGGATTATTAACAGCAATGGCTATTTCAGGGCTTCCAATTCCAGCCAGTTCATCTTCAATAATTCCTTTTGTAAAGAATATATATGTTGATCTATATCATGAAGGCTCAATTGAAGAGCATCTTTCAAGTTTTGCATCACATATAGTAACTCTTAAGAAAATAGTTGAAAATGCTGACTCAGAAACCCTCATTCTACTTGATGAAATAGGAACAAACACAGACCCTGAGGAAGGTTCTGCCTTAGCTTGTGCAATCCTTGAAGAATTACAAAATAGGAGAGTTCTTACTTTTGCTACAACTCATCTAAGCAAAGTTAAATTTTTTGCAGCTACTCATCCAAATATAGAAGTAGCCTCAATGCTTTTTGATGAAAAAACCATGACACCCCTTTATAAGTTAAGCATTGGCAGTCTTACTCCTTCCTATGCCCTTGAAGTTGCTCAAAAATATGGATTTCCTGAAAAGATTATAAAAAGAGCATATGAACTTAAAGGAACTCAGGATAAAGAAATATATGAACTTATTAAAGAGCTTGAAAAAACTAAGGAGGAGTATCAAAGAAAGCTTATAGAACTTGAAAAAATTGAAGCCTATATCAATTCTGAAAAGAAAAAACTTGAAAGAGAAATAGCCTTAGCATCTGAAAATAAGAAAAAAATAGTTGAAGAAGCAAAAATACAAGCCCAGTCTATGCTAATAAAACTGAAAAAAGAAATTAATCTTCTTTATGAAGAAGCAAAAAAGGCAGATAAAAAAAGGCTAAAAGAGATATCTCAAAAGATATCTGATATGTCAAAACAGTTTATTTCTGAAGAGATTAAAAAACAAGAAGAAATAAATCCAGGAGATATTATTAAAATCAGAAATCTCAATCTTACAGGCAAAGTATTAACTATTGAAGATGGCAGAGCAAAAATTCAAACGGATACTGCGCAGATTGAGGTGGAATTAAGAGAGATTGAGAAAGTATCTAATATTAATGATAAAAAGGTTGAATCCTTAGTCTTTCCAAATAAAAAAGCCTTTGAAAAAGAGGAGGACTCTTACAGAAGACTTGATATTAGAGGGATGAGAGTTGATGAAGCCATACCCTTAGTTGAAAGATTTTTAAATGAACTTTCCCTTAGTGAGTCTCACAAAGGCATAATATTACATGGAATAGGAAAGGGTATACTAAGAGATGCTGTAAGAGACTATATAAAAGATCATCCAGCAGTAAAGGGTTTTCGTAAAGGTGATCCCATGGAAGGTGGAGATTCTGTAACAGTGGTTGAAATATCATGAAGATTATTGGAGTAATAGGAGCAGGAGAGGCAGAAAAAGAGCTTTTAGACTTAGCAGAAGAAGTGGGACGTCTTCTTGCAAAAGAAAAGGTTATTGTTGTTACAGGGGGATTAGGAGGAGTAATGGAAGCTGCATGTAAAGGAGCTTATTATGAAGGAGGAATAACTTTAGGAATACTGCCAACAGATAAAAAAGAAGATGCTAATCCATATGTAAAAATTCCAATTCCAACAGGTATGGGAGAGATGAGAAATTCTCTTATAGTCAGAGCCTCTGATGCTCTTATTGCAATTGGTGGAGGATATGGAACATTAAGTGAGATAGCTTTAGCATTAAAAACAGGTAAAAAAGTGGTTGGATTAAAGACATGGAATATACCTGGCATAATAGAGTGTTATTCAGCAGAAGAGGCAGTGACTATTGTAATGTCTTTATTTAACTAAAGGTAAATAGATTTTAAAAGTGGTTCCCTTACTAAGTTCGCTTTGAACATCAATAAATCCAGAGTGATCTTGTATGATTCTATAAACAATGGAAAGTCCAAGACCTGTTCCCTTAGCTCCTTTTGTTGTAAAAAAGGGATCAAATATTTTTTTCCTTATTTCCTCATCCATGCCAACTCCAGTGTCTGATACATATAAAACTGCGAATTGTTTGTCTAAGAAATAAACTGAATCTGTTTTTATTGTTAACACTCCACCTTTTGGCATAGCATCCTTAGCATTTTGTAGTAAGTGTGTCAAGACTTCATTAAAGGCTTCAATGTCAAGATTAACCCAAAGAGGATTCTTAGAGATTTGATAAACTGTTTCTATAGAGTCTTTAACTTGTGATTCTATCTTTGTTTTCATAGAGATAATTATTGAGTTTAGATCAACTTTTTTCATTTCATATATTCTTTCTCCAGTAATGTTTATGATTTCTTTTATAAGATATAGTGCCTTTTTTGAGGCATTGATTATCTGTTGGAAGGCATTTTTTACGAAATCATCTGCAACTTTTGACTGAGCAAGAGTTGCAAATCCTTGAATAATATTGATAATATCTTTAAATCTGTGTACTGCTTCATCGAGGGAACGTTTTACAGATTCAAAATGGGCAGACTCTTGCATTTTTCTTTCCATTTCCTTAGCTTTCAATATTTGTACTGAAGCATCTGAGATTGCTCTACTTAAATATCCTATTTCGTCTGTTCTTTGAGAATACTTTTCAAGGTATATTTCTTTAAATCCGAGTCCACTTATTTCTTTTGAAACTTCTAATAAAGGCTTTATATATTTTTGGGAAATATAGATGAATATGAGCATTATAAGTAACAAAGAAAATAAAGACTTATACGAAATTTGCAAATTAAGATTTCTTGTTAGCACACTATATGGAGTCAATACTATAAGGGAGTACTCTCTATTTTTATTTCTCCATTTTTTAATATTTACAAACCATTTCTCATTTTTGAAAGTAAAGACAGTTTCTTTTGAATTTAATGCGTTAAAAAGTAATGGAAAGCTGGTTTCATCAAGAGTATAAATTTTATCTGGTTTTATCTGAATTTCGTCAGTAGAGGCTACTACATGCTCTCCATCTGACACTAAATAAAGCTTTGCTTGTGGATGAATAAGATTTTTTTGTTGATTAAGAATCAAAGAAAAATCTTTAATCATTATATCAATACCAACAACTTTTTTTGAGTCTTGACATAACCTTAAAGAAGCTGTAATTCCAGGGTCTTTTGTTGTTCTGAATATATATTCTCTAGTCCACTGAATATCTTGGGACTGTAATGCCTGTTTATACCATACAGTTTCTCTTGGATCATAGTTGTCCTTTATTCTTGTCTTTTTTGTTATTTTTCCATTACTGTCTAATGTATTCCAGATTACATATCCTTTATCTTCAGCTTTTTTAATTCTATTTTTCCATTGACCTTTGTCATTTAGGATAAGATAACCATTTCCCTTTTCGTCTCCATAGTTTATTGAAGTAACATAAGGATGTTTTTTCATAAAATCCATTAGAAATCTATTTGTGCTCTTAACATCGTTAAAGTCTAAAGATTTAAAACATGCTAAACTATCAATATTGTGTAAAAAAACCTCAACAGGCTTTATTATACTTTCTGTTTCTTTTTGGAATAAATCAGCAACTGTTTGAATATGATTTATAAAAAACTCTTTGTAAAAATAATAAGAAAATAAGTAGTTACTTGCTGATATACCTGTTACAAGAAGTAGCATTCCTATTACAAAAATCCATTTGATACTAAGTACAAATTTTGGCATCCTATTTAAATTATAACTTGTCAATAAGACAATTTTTAGGTAGGTCTATTTATGCATTTTGTTATACCGACAGTTTAAAATTATTAATTACACAAATTGATCCTTTTGACAATTCCGTTAAAAAAGAATTAAGATCTTTTGTTTTTAAACTTTTTTATCAAACTGATAAAAGGATTATCCTTGAAGGCATCTCAAATTAATACTTTAAAAGGAAAAAAGGGATTATGGGAAAAGAATGAAATTTTATGAAATTGAATCACAAAGGATAATTAAAAACGGAGGGGGAGGGATTCGAACCCCCGGTAGGGGAAAACCCTACAGCGGTTTTCAAGACCGCCGCCTTAAACCACTCGGCCACCCCTCCAATTTTTTTATTATACCAGATTACTCATATCTTAATGCATCAATCGGATTGAGTGAAGATGCTTTATATGCAGGATAAAAACCAAAAAATATCCCTATGAATGCTGAAAAGGAAAAAGCTATTAGAACTGAAAAAGGTGAAATACTTATGGGCCACTGCATAATAGAAGAAACAATAAACGAGGCAAAAACTCCAAGAAGAAGTCCCACAACTCCACCTACCATTGTCAAAAAAACAGATTCTATCAGAAACTGTATTCTTATATCCTTTGGTTTTGCTCCAACTGCCATTCTTATTCCAATCTCCCTTGTTCTTTCAGTAACTGAAACAAGCATTATGTTCATAATCCCTATTCCACCTACTATTAATGAAACAGAGGCAATTGCACCAAGAAGTATTGACATTGTTTTAGTTGACTCTTCTGCAGCTTTTAGTATTTGAGTTAAATCCATCACTGTAAAATCATCCTCTTGACCTGGAGCAATCTTATGCCTTTGTCTAAGAAGTGTCTTTATTTGTTCTGTTACCGTAGGTATTGCCTCAACAGAGAAAGTTTTAACATAAATAAGTCTTACTCTGCCAGGAAGAATATGTCCAAAAAGTGTTCTCTGAGCTGTTGTGATCGGAACATATATTATGTCATCTTGATCTTGTCCTGTATGAGACTGACCCTTTCTGCCAAGAACACCTACAACCTCAAATGGAACTTTTTTTATTCTTATTATTTTTCCCACAGGATCAAGGTCTCCAAAAAGTTTTTCACTTACAGTCTGTCCAATTACTGCAACTTTTGTTCCATTTCTTACATCTTGTTCTGTTAGAAATCTTCCCATTACAACTTCCCATTCACGAACCGTGAGCATTTCAGGAGTTGTTCCAATTACACCAGTTGACCAGTTCTGATTTCCAAAAATAACCTGAGCTGTGCCTGATATTACAGGAGCTACTGCAGATATCTGAGAAATCTCCTTAGCAATTGCCTCAGCATCTGTAAGCTTAAGAGTCTGTTGAGTTCCTGCTCCCATTCTTATACCACCTTGTGTAGTTGCTCCCGGAAGAATAAGGATTAGATTACTTCCCATACTTGATATTTGGGCAGAGATTTTTTCTTTTGCACCTGTGCCAATTGCAACCATTGTTACAACAGCTCCAACTCCTATAATAATTCCAAGTGTAGCAAGAAAAGATCTCATAGCATTAGCTTTAAGTGATCTTATTGCAATACTAATTATGGAGGTAATCTCTATCATGACTTTGTATCACTTATAATTTTACCATCAAGAAATCTTATCTGTCTTTTACCAAAGGCTGCTATATCTGGTTCATGAGTAACAATAATTGTTGTTAATCCCTGTTGTTCATTAAGTTTTTTTAAGATTCCCATTACTTCCATGCTTGATTTTGAGTCAAGATTTCCAGTTGGTTCATCAGCAAGTATTATTGATGGATTATTGACAAGAGCTCTGGCTATTGCTACTTTTTGCTGTTGTCCACCGCTTAATTGTCTTGGATAATGGTTTGCTCTGTCTTGAAGTCCAACCCATGAAAGAGCTTCAAGAGCTCTTTGTTTTCTCTCACGAGAAGGAATTCCAGCATAGACAAGAGGAAGTTCAACATTCTCAAGAGCAGTAGCCCTTGGAAGAAGATTAAATTGTTGAAAAACAAATCCTATTTTTTTATTTCTTATCTCAGCAAGTTGATTTACATCCATTGTTGAAATATCTATTCCTTCAAGATAGTATTTTCCAGTTGTAGGAGTATCAAGACATCCAACAATATTCATAAATGTTGATTTTCCAGAGCCTGAAGGTCCCATAATACAGACAAACTCACCCTTTTCAATACTAATAGAAATTCCGTTAAGAACAACTAATTCAAAGTCTCCAACTTTATAAATCTTAGTTACATTTTCGAGTTTTATAATTGGCATGCTTAAAATCTTGGAGGAGGATAAGAAGTTGAGGGACGAGATTTTCTTTTTTCTGTTTCTATTTCAACGATAACCTCTTCTCCTTCTTTTATATCTCCTTCCAATAACTCAATCCATTCACCATCACTTATTCCTGTTTTTACTTTAACTCTTACGGGTTTTCCTTCTCTTAATACCCAAACTCCTTGTTCTTTTGACGCTGCAGTATTGGGCATTTTAAATCTTAAAGCAGCATTTGGAAGTTTGAGAACATTTTTCTTTTCTTCAACGACAAAAGTAACATTAGCAGTCATGCCAGGTTTAAGAAGTAGATTGGTGTTATCAACGGATATTACAACATTATAAGTTACCACATTTTGAGTAACTGTTGGAGAAAGCCTTATTTGTGATACCACTCCCTTGAATTTTTTATTCGGGTAAGCATCAACTGTAAAGGTAGCCTCCATTCCATTTTTGATTTTTGATATATCTGCTTCATCTACATTTGTGTCAACCTGCATTTTTGTAAGATCGGGAGCTATGGTAAAGAGAGTGGGAGTCTGAAAGCTTGCTGTTACTGTTTGTCCAACTTCAACATTTTTTGCAATTACAACTCCATCAACAGGAGATACTATCTTTGTATATCCAAGATTTGTTTTTGCTTGTCTTAATCCAGCTTCTGCTTTTTTTAACTGTGCAAGAGCTATCTCATATTGAGCTTTAGCAGTATTGTATGCTGTCTCTGCATCATCAAGCTCGCTACGAGAGATAAAATCTTTACTGAAAAGTTCCTGTTTTCTTTTTAGTGTCCTTTCAGCATCTTTTAGGCTAATTTCAGCTTTAAGGAGATTGGACTTTGCATTGTAAAGTTCTGCTTCAGCCTGTTTAAGTTCATTTTCAAAAGGAGTTGGATCAATCTGTGCAATTAGTTGTCCTTTTTTAACCAAGGAGTTATAGTCAGCATATAAAGCTACAATTGTACCTGAGACTCTGGTTCCAACAAGAATTGTTGTTACAGGATTTACACTTCCTGTTGCAGTGACTGTCTGAATGATATCTCCCCTTTGAACTTTGACAGTTTTAAACTTTGTTTTTTTTGATTCTGAAAGAATAATTATCAAACTTAGAAAAATAATAGCTAACAATGTTATTAGTATTAATATCTTTTTCTTTTTTTTCATTCTATCAATCCTGCTATTTTATAGATTTGTGCGTATGTTACATTGTAGTCATAAACTGCTTGCCAATATTGAGTATTTGTCTGTTCATAAAGAACTATGGCATCTACAACCTCTATTGAAGTTCCTATTCCAACTTCATACCTTCCCATTGCAAGATCAAGATTTTCTTTTGCCTGTTTTAATGCAGTCTTAAGAGTTTCTATCCTCTGTAAAGCTTCATTAAGTTGAAAAAAAAGATTTTTTATCTGTGATATGATCTGCTGTTTAATAGATTGTTCTTTATAAAAGTAATATGTAGTTTCTGCCTTTGCCTGTTTAAGTCTATATGTTGTAGACCATCCACTAAAAAGAGGAAAACTTATCTGAAGAAGAAGACTCCATCTTTTATCAAGAGGAAAATCTTCATTAATATATCCATAGCTTAATGAACCAGTAATCTTAGGCATATACTCTCTTTTTATTAGTTCTTCTGTGGCAATTGATGCTTGCCTATTAAATCTTATTACCTGAATTTGAGGATTTCTTTCAAAGACAATTTTTAATATCTCATTTTCATCAAGCTTTCTTATTGGATAATCTTCTTGTTTTACGTCAAAGTCTGGCATATCAACTGCTCCCATTGCTACCTTTAAGTTTAAAAGGGCTTGATAGAGTTGCCTGTCTGCTGTTATTAAGCCAAGCTTTGCATTGCTTAGTTCAACTTCTGCCTTGGTTACTTCAATCTTTGGTTTAAGTCCAACTTCATAAAATCCCTTTGCAAGTTCAAGATGTTTCTTAGATTGTTTAAAAACTTCAAGGGCTGTCTCTTTCTGTTTTTTTGCCTTAAGAACATTAAAGTAAGCTTCTTTCACATTATAAACTATTTGTAAGATAGTATCTTTATTTTGCCATTCTGCTGAGTTGTAAAACTCTTTTTGTATCTGTATTTGTTTTGATGTTCTGCCAAAATCAAAAATACTCTGAGTAAGAGTTAGCTGCCCTGAATACTGTTTTGAGTATTCTTCTTTAATAGTATTTTCTTGATATGCTTTTTGATATCCAAGAGAAAACTCTATCTCTGGAAAATAACCAGAAAAAGCCTCTTTTAGTTTAAAAAATCCTTTTTCAACATTAGCTTTTGATGCAAGAATATCTGGATTTTTCTTTAATGCTATATCAATACATTCCTGAAGAGAAAGAATTTTTAACTGTTGAGCATATACAGGGTTAAATAGAAAGAAAATAGAAGTCAAAAATACAATAAAATTAAGAAAATTTTTATTTTTCATTGTTTGCCTAAAACATCTTTTAATTTCGCTCCTGTATTTACTGTTACATCTACATAGGGAACAACAGACATTCCTGGCCAAAGAGGATACTCAGGATCAAAAGGAGAATCAATTATTATTCTTACAGGAATTCGCTGAACAACTTTTACAAAGTTCCCTGTTGCATTTTCAGGTGGAAAAAGGCTAAAAACAGCTCCTGTTCCTGGTTGAAAACTTGCCACATAGCCTTTAAAAACTTTACCTGGATAGGCATCTACCTTAATTTTTACTGGCTGTCCAACTCTCATTTTTTCTATCTGCGTTTCTTTAAAGTTAGCTCCTATCCATATGTCCTGTTCATCCACTACAGCCATAAGAAGTTGTCCTGGACGCACATACTGTCCTACTTCTACTGACTTTTTAGCAATTCTTCCATCTTTTGGAGAAAAAATTATGGTTCTCTTTAAATTTATCTCAGATATTTTTAGTTCTTCTTTTGCCTTTTCTATAAGATGTTGCTGGGTTTTAAGTTTTACAGTAAGAGTATTTATAGTTGATTTAATTTCTTTTATTTGGCTTTCTGCTGCTATTTCTTTAGCTATTGCTACTTTTAGGGATGTCTCTGCAGTATCAAATCGGCTTTTTGACACAAGATCTTCTTCATAAAGCCCTTTTATTCTTTGATATTCTTTTTCTGCAAGCAGTCTCTGAGCCTGGGCAGCTTGAAGATTAGCCTCTGCTGTTTTAAGTTTTGCTAATGCTTCATTCAATAATGATGATATCTCTTGAAGCTGGCTATATAAAGTATTTACATTCTCTTTCTTTGCTTTTAGATCTGCCAGATAATCATCAGATTCTATCTCTACAAGAGGATCACCTTTTTTTACTCTTTGATTGTGATCAACATAAACTTTAATAATTTTTCCAGAAAGTTGAGAAGCTACAGGCACTATCGTACCTTCAACATAAGCATTATCTGTGGTCTCATACACTAAATGATAGTAAATTTCCTTACCCATGAATAATAAGACTAATATGATAACGATGATTAAAAGGATAACTTTAATTTTCCTTGAATTCTTAAATTTTTCAAGCACCTTCTTAAGGCTCACTTACCTTCTCCTTGAGCGATGATTTCATTATTTGTTAATGCTTTAAGTAATGTACCTGTTGCCTGTCTAAGTCTTAGTATTGAAAGCTGATAGTTATATTGAGCCTCCATAAGTTTTCTTTCAGCAGTAACAAGAAATGTATTAGCATCGGTTACATCAATACTATTAGCAAGTCCATATTGATATTGTTTTGTTACAGAGTTAAAGTTTTCTTTTGCATAAGCTACTTCATCCTCAAGAGCTTTAATTGTATCTCTAAAAGTTATGTAGGTATGATAGGCAGACTCAACATCAATAAATACTTCTTTAACTGTATCTTCATACTGAAGCTCAGCTTGTCTAAGCTTTGCTTTGGCTTCACCAACCTCTGCTTTTCTTAATCCGCCTTCAAAAATAGGAAAATTAATCGTAGCAACAGCAAAAGTGGATTCTTTATTTGTGAATTCAGTTGAAGGATTTTGATCAAATTTTTGATATGTTGCTGATAGGGTTAAAGTTGGAAAATAAGAACTAATTGCATAGTTTACATTTTTTTTTGCTATCTCCTTTGAAATCAAAGCAATCTTAATTTCTGGCCTTAACTCCTTTGCAATAGCTTTTACATGTTCAACGGTAAGTGTAGCATAGGGATCATTTAGCTTTGTCTCTAATATTTCAAAATCTCCTTCAATTCCTGCATCTTTTGCTAAGATAGCTTTTGCTACTTTTAAGGAGTTTTTTGCCGAGATTAAATCAGCTTGTGCACCACTTAGTTCAGCCTCTGCTCTTAAGAGATCTGTTTTTGTTACCTCTCCAACCTTAAGCCTAATATTTGCTGCATCTCTATGTTTTTTTAATCTTTGAACATTACTTTCAGCAATCTCTACTGCTCTTTTTGCCTTAAGATAGTTATATAGAGCTTGAGCAACTTTTATAAGATACTGCTCTTTAAAGGATGTGACATCAAACTCTGTTTTAGTAAAGTTGTCTTTTGAAATTGCATAATTTATAAATTCTTTGCCACCAAGGGAAAGCTTTTCCTCAATACTGACTCCCCATAACATAGTTTTGTCAGGCTGAATAATAGATGTGTTTACAATTTTTTCTTTGTTATAGTCAGTATATTTGCCATAAGCAGTAATACTAGGAAGAAGTCCTGCTAATGCTTTATTTTGAGCTTCTTTTGATATTATTATATTTTCTTCAGCAATTTTCACTTTTTCAGCTTTTTTAAGTGCAAGAAAAAAAACATCTGAGATTGTTAAGTTTTGCTGTGCCACTGCTTGCTCAGTAAGGATAAAAAACAGGATAAAAACTAATATCTTAGTTTTCATTAAATCCTCCTGGTTCCCTCATAAAATATTTCAATATAGGTCCTTAAAGCTTTCTTAAAATCTATTTTTCTCTTAAGAAGCTCTTTTTTCATAAAGAGATTAAAAAGCATTCCAAAATATGCAAGAGAGGCATAGTTACAATCTAAATCTTTTCTTAATATTCCTTCCTTTTTAAGATCTTCAAGATAAGAAGCAAAGACAAGATAAACTTCCTGAATCATTTTACTGTGAATTGCTCGTATTTGTGCAGGATATTGAAACATTTCTGTATGCATTATGCATATTAAGTCTTTCTTTTTCTTTAACAGATCAATATAGTATCGGGCAATGGTTTTTAGAGAGTTTTTATAATCTTTTTTTTTTAGTTTTGGAATGAGATCTTTAAGAGTTGGTAAAAATGATTGACTTTTAAGAACATCAATGAAAAGATTTTCCTTTGAGTTAAAATATCTAAAAAGAGTTACTTCAGCAACCTGTGCTTCTTTTGCTATCTCCTTTGTAGTTGTTCCAAGATAGCCTTTTTGTGAAAAAAGCTTAAGTGCAGATTTAAGAATTTTCTCTTTTGTCTCAGTCATGGTAGTAACTACTAACATACCTCATAAAAAAAAACTATGTCAAGTATCTAAGTTTTGCTTAATTTATTACACCGGAAAAATAGTAGTTGATTAGCTTTTTATTTATGAAGTAAAATTATAGATTATTTACTAAATTTGAGGAGAAGTATATGAAAATTAAAGGAAAGGTTTGGAAATTTGGCGACAACATTGACACAGATGCTATTATTCCTGCAAGATACTTAAATACTTCTGATCCAAAAGAGCTTGCAAAACATGTTATGGAAGATGCAGATAAGGATTTTCCATCAAAAGTTAAACCAGGAGATATTATAGTTGCAGGGAAAAACTTTGGATGTGGTTCTTCCCGGGAACATGCACCAATTGCTATTAAAGCTGCTGGTGTACAGGCTGTTATAGCAAAAAGTTTTGCCAGAATATTCTTTCGAAATGCTTTTAATATAGGACTTCCGATTTTTGAAGTTCCTGAGCTTGTTGAAGAAACTGATGAAGGAGACTTAGTAGAGATTGATATGGATTCAGGCGAGATATTTAATTTAACAAAAAATAAAAAATATACTACTAAACCTATTCCAGCCTTTATGCAAGATTTAATTAAAGCGGGTGGACTTATTGAATGGACAAAGAAGAGATTAAGCGCGGAGGTAAAAAAATGAGCAAAGGAATTTGCAAAACAAAAAAGATCCATGGAGCAAATAAAACTTATAAAATTGCTGTCATTCCTGGAGATGGAACAGGTCCTGAAGTTATAAGAGAAGGAGTAAAAGTTTTAGATGCTGTAAGCAGTAGAATGGGCTTTAAGCTTGAATATACTTACTACGACTTTGGAGGAGAAAGATATCTACGTACAGGTGAAACTCTTCCAGACAGTGCTATAGAAGAGCTTAAACAGTTTGATGCTATATATCTCGGTGCTATTGGTCATCCAGATGTAAAGCCTGGCATACTTGAAAGAGGAATTCTTCTTAGAATTAGATTTGAACTTGACCAATATGTAAATCTTCGTCCTGTAAAGTTATATCCTGGTGTTGATTGTCCACTTAAGGATAAAAAACCAGAAGACATAGACTTTGTTGTAGTAAGGGAAAATACTGAAGGCTTATATACTGGCTCTGGAGGTTTTCTTAAAAAAGGAACTCCTGATGAAGTAGCTATTCAGGTTTCAATAAATACTCGTAAAGGTGTTGAAAGATGCATTAGATTTGCCTTTGAGTACTGTAAAAAACGTAATAAAAAGAAAAAGCTTACCTTATGTGGAAAAACAAATGTCCTTACCTATGCTTTTGATCTTTGGGAGAGAACTTTTTATGAAGTTGCAAAGGAGTATCCTGATATTACCACTGATTATGCCCATGTGGATGCTATTACTATGTGGTTTGTAAAAAATCCTGAATGGTATGATGTTATTGTAACAGATAACATGTTCGGAGATATCATTACTGATTTAGGAGCAATGATTCAAGGTGGAATGGGTATAGCTGCTGGTGCAAACATAAATCCTGAAGGTGTATCAATGTTTGAACCTATAGGTGGGTCTGCTCCAAAATATACAGGTAAAAATGTTATAAATCCTCTTGCAGCTATATGTGCAGGAGGCATGATGCTTGAAAATCTTGGAGAAGAATCAGCAGCAAAACTTATTGAAAGAGCTGTAATGGAAGTAACAGGGAAACATTTAAAAAGTCTTGCTGCAGGAAAAATGGGATATTCAACCACTGAGGTAGGAGATTTAGTTGCAAAATATGTAACAGAACTACCTTTGGAGGGATAGATATGCTTAAAAAGAAAGAAAAATATGTTGTAGCAGTAGTTGGAGCAACAGGAGCTGTAGGAAATGAGATGATCTCTATTCTTGAAGAGAGGGATTTTCCTGTAGAGTCTCTAAGACTTTTTGCCTCTGAAAGAAGTGAAGGTGTATTACTAAAATTTAAAGGTCAGGACATTCCTGTTGAAACTCTTAAGGAAGATTCTTTTTATGGAATAGATATAGCTTTATTTTCAGCAGGGGCAGAGAGATCAAAAATTTGGGCACCTATTGCAGTAAGATCCGGATGTGTAGTAATTGACAACTCAAGTCAGTGGAGAATGGATCCAGATGTGCCTCTTGTAGTACCAGAGGTTAATCTCCAAGATCTTAAATGGCATAAAGGAATAATTGCAAATCCCAATTGTTCTACAATTCAGATGGTTGTTGCTCTTAAACCAATTCATGATGTAGCAAAGATAAAGCGTGTGGTTGTTACTACCTTTCAGTCTGTATCGGGAACTGGTAAAAAAGCAATGGATGAACTACTTCAACAAACAGTATCGTTACTTAATTTTAAAGATATTGAAATAAAGGTTTATCCCCATCAGATTGCCTTTAATGTACTGCCACATATAGATAAATTCCTTGAGAATGGTTATACCAAAGAAGAGATGAAAATGGTATGGGAGACTCAAAAAATTATGGGAGATCCTTCAATAAAAGTTACTGCTACAACAGTAAGAGTTCCTGTATTTAGAGGACATTCTGAAAGTGTAAATATAGAGACAGAAAAGAAGATTACTGCAGAACAAGTAAGAGAAATTCTTAGTAAAGCACCAGGTGTTGTTGTTATAGATAATCCTGAAAAGAATGAGTATCCACTGCCAATATATGCCTCTGGTAAGGATGAAGTATTTGTTGGAAGAATAAGGGAAGATGAATCAATAGATAACGGTATAAATATGTGGATTGTTTCAGATAATCTTCGTAAAGGTGCAGCATTAAATGCTGTTCAAATCGCAGAAGAGCTTATAAAGATGGTATCTTAAAATAGAAATTTAAGGAGGCGATAATGTTAGGAGACAGAAAAGATTATGTATTTACTTCGGAATCAGTAACAGAAGGGCATCCCGATAAAGTAGCCGATCAAATATCTGATGCCATTTTAGATGCAATGCTTGCACAAGATCCTTACTCAAGAGTAGCCTGCGAGACCTTAGTAACAACTGGACTTGTTATGGTTGCAGGTGAGATTACTACCTCCTGTTATGTTGACATTCCAACAGTTATTAGAGAGACAGTTAAAGAGATCGGATATACAAGGGCAAAGTATGGTTTTGACTATGAAACCTGTGCTGTTATTACCTCAATTCATGAGCAGTCTCCAGATATTGCAATGGGTGTTGATCCTGGAGGAGCAGGTGACCAAGGATTAATGTTTGGATTTGCCTGCAATGAAACAGAAGAGCTGATGCCTATGCCTATAATGCTTGCTCATAAGCTTGCTATGAAACTTGCTGAAGTAAGAAAAAAGGATATTCTTTCTTACTTAAGACCTGATGGAAAAACTCAGGTTACTGTAGAATACAGAGACGGAAAACCTTATCAAGTACGTAGCATAGTTGTCTCAGCTCAGCATGCACCTGATGTTACTCTTAGAGAAATAAGAGAAGATATAGTTGAAAAAGTTATAAAACCTGTTATTCCAAAAGAGCTTCTTGATGAGGAAAATGTTAAGTATTTTATAAATCCAACAGGAAGATTTGTAATTGGCGGTCCAATGGGAGATACAGGACTTACAGGAAGAAAAATTATTGTTGATACCTATGGTGGAGTGGCAAGACATGGAGGAGGATGTTTCTCAGGTAAAGATCCTACCAAGGTAGACCGTTCAGGTTCTTATATGGCAAGATACATTGCTAAAAATCTTGTGGCAGCAGGACTTTGTGATAGAGTAGAGATTCAGATTGCTTATGTTATAGGCGTTCCTGAACCAGTCTCAGTATATGTTAATAGTTTTGGTACAGGAAAAATTGAAGACAGAAAGATGGAAGAGATTATCAAAAAAGTATTTGATCTTACACCTAATGGTATAATAGAAAAACTACAGCTTCGTAGACCAATCTATAAGAAAACTGCTGTTTATGGTCATTTCGGAAGACTTGATCCTGACTTTACTTGGGAAAAAACAGATATGGCAGATGTATTAAGAAGGGAGGCAGAGCTTTGCTAAAACATGAAATTAAAGATATTAAATTAGCAGAAAAGGGAAAACTTCGTATTGAATGGGCTGAGATGGATATGCCTGTCTTAAGAATGATTAGGGAAAGATTCAAAAAGGAAAAACCTCTTAAAGGAGTAAAAGTTGCTGCGTGTCTTCATGTAACAACAGAAACTGCAAACTTAATGATAACCCTTAAAGAAGGAGGTGCTGAGCTTGCACTATGTGCTTCAAATCCACTAAGTACTCAGGATGATGTAGCAGCAGCATTAGTTAAGTTTTATGAAATTCCAGTATTTGCCATAAAAGGTGAGGACAGAGACACATATTATAAGCATATATTTCAAACTCTTGAGATAAAGCCTCACATAACAATGGATGATGGTGCTGATTTGATATCAACTCTTCATAAAGAAAAAAAAGAACTTCTCTCTAATGTTATTGGTGGCACAGAGGAAACAACAACTGGTGTAATTAGGCTTAGAGCAATGGCAAAAGAGGGAGCGCTAAAGTATCCTGTCATAGCTGTAAATGATGCTTATACAAAACATCTATTTGACAATCGTTATGGAACAGGACAAAGCACAATTGATGGAATTCTTAGAGCTACCAATAGACTTCTTGCAGGTTCAGTATTTGTAGTTTGTGGCTATGGTTGGTGTGGTAGAGGTGTGGCTATGAGAGCAAAAGGAATGGGTGCAAGGGTTATTGTTACAGAAATAGATCCTTTAAAAGCTCTTGAAGCAGTAATGGATGGATTTGATGTAATGCCAATAGCTGATGCAGCAAAGATAGGAGACATATTTGTAACTGTGACAGGAAATATAAATGTCATTTCAGAAAAAGTATTTTCAAAAATGAAAGATGGTGCTATAGTGGCAAATACAGGACATTTCAATGTAGAGATAGACATTGAAGCATTAGAGAGAATCTCAAAATCAAAAAGGTTAATAAGAGAGTTTGTGCAAGAGTATACACTTAAAGATGGAAGAAGAATTTATCTTCTTGCTGAAGGCAGACTTGTTAATTTGTCTGCAGCAGAGGGGCATCCAGCAGCAGTTATGGATATGAGCTTTGCTAATCAGGCATTGTCCGCTGAATATATATTTAAAAATGCTAAAAAATTAGAAAATAAAGTTTACTCTGTACCTGAAGAAATTGACAGACAAATAGCTCGGCTAAAACTTGAAAGCATGGGAATAAGAATTGACAGGTTAACAAAGCAACAGGAAAAATATCTTCATAGTTGGCAGATGGGAACGTGATAGATTTTCCTGAGAAGCTTTCTGTAGAGATAACTACAAAATGTAATCTGCATTGTGAAATCTGCCCTAAACAAAGTCCTAACTACGATCATCCTGATGGAGAGATGGATTTTGAAACATTTAGTAAGCTTAAGAGTCTTTTTCCTTATATTAAAAGTTTAGTCTTTAGTGGAATAGGTGAACCTCTTTTACATCCAGATATTGAAAAATTTATCACCTTAGCAACCGCTTACATGCCTAAGACTGCTTCAGTTGGGCTTCAAACAAATGGAGTGCTTCTTACAGAGGAGAAACTTAAAAGACTTATAAAAGCAGGATTAAATAAGATATGTGTTTCAATTGATAGTCTTACTCCTGTAAAGGGACTTCATGAACCTGAATATGGAAAGAAAGCTCTTGAAGTTATCTATCAGGCAAAATCAAATGGTGCTGGAAAACTTGAAAGTGGAATAGAGATTGTTATAACTACAGAAAATCTTGATCAGATTATTTCTACTGTTAGAGAAACCTCCAAATATGGCGTTGATTTTATAATTCTTTCTCATTTAATTCCCTATTCTCCTACTGTATTAGATAAAGTAGCATATGAAACAAACAATGAAGAGTCAGTAAAAATATTCAAAAAATGGCTCACTTTGCTTGAAAGTTCTGGATATACAATAGATGATTGGCTTGAACTTATGAAAAAGAAAGCTTTGCCAGAGTTCTTTCCTGAAGAAAATGAAGCAATGAGGCTGTTTAAAGGCATGTATGATGAAGCAACGCAAAGAGGACTTACACTTCATATGAGAAATTTAATAAATAGAGATGAAAAACTAATAAAAGAGGTAGACTCTGTTCTCAAAGAACTTAAAGATTTATCAGAAAAACTTCAAATATCAATTAAGATTCCCAAATGCAATCCTTCGCCATTAAGAAGATGTGATTTTATTGAAGAGAAATGTCTCTTTGTGGGAGTGGATGGAGAAGTATCGCCATGTTATTTTTTATGGCATACTTTTACATGCTATATTGGAGGTTTGAGAAAATCTGTTAAAAGATGGACATTTGGAAATATAAAAGATAAAGATCCGGTTGATATAATAAGCTTACCCGAGTACATAAACTTCATCAATTCAGTTTTAAGATATGACTTTCCCTACTGTTATGACTGTAATTTTGCTCTTTGTGATCTTATGGAACTTGAAGATTTTATCTATGATTGTTATACCAACACTGTTCCCTGTGGTGCATGCCTTTGGTGTGGAGGCTTATTTTACTGTATGATATAATTTAGTCGGAAATATTCCTAAAATGGAGGTGTTTTATGAAGATTCTAAGGATCAATATGAGTGAAGATGCACCTGTAGTAAGATTTGAAGATTTAGGAGAGTATGAGGGACTTGGTGGAAGAGCACTTACTTCAGCAATAATATCCAGAGAAGTTGATCCTCTTTGTCATCCATTGAGTGCTGACAATAAACTTGTAATTGCCTGCGGACTTTTAGGTGGAACAGCTGCAGCAATGTCTGGAAGAAGCTCTGTTGGATGTAAAAGCCCTCTTACAGGAGGAATTAAAGAAGCAAATGCAGGAGGACAACCAGGACAGGTTCTTGGAAGACTTGGAATCGCAGCAATTGTTCTTGAAGGTAAGCCAAAGGGAGATGATCTCTATAAGATTTATATAAGTAAGGACACTGTTAAGATTGAAAAGGACAACTCCTTAAGGATGCTTCCAAACTATGATCTTGTTGAAAAAATGAAAAAAGATTATGGAGAAAAGATTGCCTGTATAAGTATTGGTCCTGCAGGTGAGATGAAGATGGCAGGTGCATCTGTTGCTTTTACTGATATGGAGCTTAGACCTACAAGGCATGCAGGAAGAGGTGGTGTTGGTGCAGTAATGGGTTCAAAGGGTGTGAAAGTTATAGTTCTTGATGATACAGGAACAACACCAAGACAGCCAAAAAATGTAGAGGCCTTTAAAGAGGCAAATAAAAGGTTTGTCTTAGGACTTCAAAAACATCCTGTAACAGGACAGGGACTTCCTGCCTATGGAACAAATGTATTGACAAACATAATAAATGAAGTAGGAGCCTATCCTACATACAACTTTAAAGAAGGCCGATTTGCTGGAGCAAGAAAAATAAGTGGTGAAGTTGAGGCAGAGCTTGAAAAACAAAGAGGTGGAAATCCTACGCATGGTTGCCACAGAGGATGTGTCATAAGGTGTTCAGGAATATATCATGACAAAGATGGTCATTATCTTACTAAACAGCCTGAATATGAGACAGTATGGGCACTTGGTGGAAACTGCGGAGTTGATGATATAGATAAAATAGCTATGATGGATTTTTTATGTGACAATTATGGTCTTGATACAATTGAGATGGGTGTGACAATTGGAGTTTTAATGGAAGCAGGACTACTTAAGTGGGGAGATGCTGATGGTGCAATAAATCTTTTACATGAGGTAGGAAAAGGAACTCCTCTTGGTAGAATTATAGGAAACGGAGCAGCCTTTGCAGGTAAAGCTTTTGGAGTTGAAAGAGTTCCAGTTGTGAAGGGACAAGCTCTTCCAGCCTATGATCCAAGAGCAGTTCAGGGAATAGGAGTTACCTATGCAACAAGTCCTATGGGTGCAGACCATACTGCAGGATACTCTATTGCACTTAATGTTTTAAAAACAGGTGGTTTTGTTGATCCACTTAAACCTGAAGGTCAAGTTGATCTTTCACGGAATCTTCAGATTGCAACAGCCTTTATTGATTCAACTGGCATGTGTCTTTTCATAGCCTTTGCTCTCCTTGATCAGCCAGAGACAAATCAGGCTTTGCTTGATATGATTAATGCCCTATATGGTTGGAACATGACTGAAAAAGATGTAGTGGAGTATGGTAAGAGAGTTCTTAAATTTGAGAGAGACTTTAATCTTCGTGCTGGATTTACAAAAGAGCATGACAGATTACCAAGATTTTTCTATAAAGAGCCCATTCCACCTCACAATGTGGTGTTTCAAGTAAAGGATGAAGAGCTTGATCAGTTATTTAACTGGTAAGATTTTTAATGCTCAGGGTTTTTATCTTCAACCCTGAGCAGACTCTAAAAATGAAGGTAGTTGTTAAGCTTTTTGGTGGTTTAAAATCAGAAAAGAACTTCCCTATACGGGAAGACCAGCATCTTACTGTTGAGCTTGAAGAACCTTTAACTGTTTCTGAGTTAATTGATTTTCTAAATCTAAATAAAAAGCCTTTTATAGTAGTTTTGAATGGAGTTATTGTCAATAATCTCTCCCTTAAAATAAAAGACGGTGATGAAATAGCTCTCTTTCCTCCTATTGCAGGCGGTGATAGTTTAACTAAAAATATTCCCACCTTGTGAGTCAATAGCTACAATTGCAGGAAAATCTTTAAGTAGTAGTTTTTTTATTGACTCAGGACCAAGTTCAGAAAAGGCTATCTCTTCTGCAGAGATAATATGTCTACTTAGGAGAGCTCCAGCACCTCCAGTAGCTAAGAAATAAACTGCCTTGTACTTCTTAATTGCTTCTATAACTTCAGAAGAGCGTCCTCCTTTGCCGATCATTCCTTTAACTCCTAAAGATAGTAACAAAGGTGTATAACTGTCCATTCTTGATGATGTTGTAGGTCCTGCTGAGCCTATTACTTTTCCAGGCGGTGCTGGTGTGGGCCCGACATAGTATATAATCTGTCCCTTTAGATCAAAAGGCAAAAGTTCACCATTGTTTATCATTTCTATAAGTTTTTTATGTGCAGCATCTCTTGCTGTATAAACATAGCCATTTATTAAAACTATATCCCCAGCTTTTAATTTTTCAATTGTTTCATCAGTAAGAGGAGTTTCAATCTTGATCCTTTTCATATCTCAGCCTCCTTGTGTCTTGCTGAGTGACACTGAATGTTTACTGCTACTGGAAGAGAAGCAATATGACAGGGAGCATACTCAATATGAACTGCCAAGGCTGTGGTGTTACCTCCTATACCCATAGGTCCAATGTTAAGTCTATTTATTTCATCAAGAAGTTCTCTTTCAAGCTTTGCATAGGCTGGATTTTTATTTGGCTGTCCAACTTTTCTTAAAACTGCCTTTTTAGCCAAAATTGCTGATTTTTCAAAATTTCCACCTACTCCAACCCCTACGATTATTGGTGGACAAGGATTTCCTCCTGCATTCTTTACTGTTTCAATTACGAAATCCTTTACTCCCTTTAATCCCTGAGCTGGTTTAAGCATTCTGAGAGCTGACATGTTTTCACTTCCTGCACCCTTTGGAGCTAAAATAATTTTTACTTTGTTTCCTTTTACAAGCTCAAAATGAACTATGCATGGAGTATTATCTTTTGTGTTTTTTCTTTCAAATATAGGGTCATCTACCACACTTGCCCTGAGATAGCCTTCTTTTACTGCAAGCCTTACTCCTTCATTGAAAGCCTCAATGGGATCGCCTTCTTCATATAAGACTTCTACACCCCATTCTACAAAAATTACTGCCAATCCTGTATCCTGACAAAGAGGGATTTTATCTTCCCATGCAATTTTTTGATTTTCAATTATCTGACTTAATATTTCCTTAGAAATTCCCTCTTCCCTTTCATAGGCTTTTAATAATGCCTCACATACATCATTTGGTAATGAAACCGCTGCTTCCATATATAGATTTTTTACGGTGTTAATAATATCCTCTCTCTTTATTTTTCTCATAACTCAATTAAGTATTTAATTCCCTCCCCTCTTGAAAGTTTTTCAAAGGCTAATGAAATATCAGAAAGCGGGATTTTGTCTGTGATAAGCTCCTTTAGTTTAAGCTTTTTTGATTTAATCAATTCTGCAGCCTCCCTTACATCATCTGGATTGTAGTGAAAAGCTCCCTTAAGGGTAATCTCATCGTAATGAATTCTTGCTGCATCGTAGCATACTTCGGTTCCTGCCTTAAGACCTCCAAATAACAAAACAGTACCACCCTTTCTTACAAGATAAATAGACTTAAGCCATATCTCTTTTTGCCCTGTGCATTCAATCACTTTGTCAAATCCAATTCCATCTTTTAATTGGAAGGGATTTTCAGTTGAAAGATAAATTTTATCGGCTCCCAATTTTTCTGCTAAACTAAGTTTATTTTTATTTCTTCCCATAACTGCTACATTTACTTCCATGTTTTTTAAGACTTGAAGAAATAAAAGCCCAATAGGACCTGTTCCTATTATAAGAACTTTGTCTTCCTTTGATGGTGAAAGCACTTTTATTCCATGAACTATACAGGAAAGAGGTTCAAGAAAAGCTGCCTCTTCAAAGTCTATTTCATCTGGTTTATGGAACATATTTTGTCGTACAACTCTGCTTTTTACAACAATATACTCAGAGAAAGCACCAAGGATCATATCCTTTGTAAGAGTTTCACAAAGATTGAAAAGTTTATGTCTACAGTAGACACATTCTCTACATGGTGCAGTATGAACAAGCATGACAGCATCTCCCTTTTTGAAACCTTCTACATCATGAGCTATATCTTCTACTACTCCTGAAAACTCATGTCCAAAAGGACCTGGCATTGGTATAAGAGGATGTCCCCTTAAATAAGCTTTGAGATCTGTGCCACAGGTTAATGCAGCCTTTATGCGAACTAAAACTTCACCTTCCTTTAAGGAAGGAACAGGTTTTTTAATTATCTCTATTTTTTTAGGACTTATTAAATAGGCTGATTTCATCATAATTCATCCCTTTTTAGGCTTTCTTCATAGAGTTCTTTTTTGCTTAAGTTATAAAGCTCTGATACTATTTTAACAGCTTCTTTTCTGCCTTTTCCTTTTTTCATAAGTTCTTTCACTTCTTTCAATGCTTCTTCAATACTTCCTCCTTTTTCCTCTGCACCTTCAACTACTATAACATACTCACCTGCTATTTTTGATTTTTCAAGTTTTTCAATTATCTTAGAAAGCTTTCCTCTTAAGACTTCTTCAAAGATTTTTGTAAGCTCCCTTGCAATACATACTTTTCTATCACCAAATATCTCAAGCATGTCATTAAGACTTTGTAGAATCCTATGGGGTGCTTCATAAAAAACAAGAGTTCTTCTTTCAGAGCTTAACTCAAGAAGTTTTTTTCTTCTTTGAGATTGTTTTACAGGAAGAAATCCAATAAAGGTAAATTCTTCTGTATTTAATCCTGAGACACTTAAAGCAGTAATTAAAGCTGAAGGTCCTGGTAATGGTATTATATCTATTTCTTCTTCAATAGCTCTTGATATAACCACTGCTCCAGGGTCTGATATACCTGGAGTTCCTGCATCAGTTATAAGAGCCACATTATTGCCTGCCTTTATTTTTTGTATAATCTCTTCAGCTTTAACTTTTTCTTTCTCAGACCAGTAACTTATAAGTGGTTTTTTGATCCCATAGTGGTTAAGAAGTTTCATACTGTGTTCTGTATCTTCACAGGCAATGTAGTCAACTTTTTTTAGGGTATCTAAGGCTCTCAAAGTTATATCTTCAAGATTACCAATTGGAGTGGCGACAACATATAGTCTTCCTTTTGACATTTATTCCTCCTTGAGAAACTGTCTAAGACGTTTATCAGCCTTGATAATTTCTTCTACATTTTCTCCAGTTATGTCCCAGCTGTATTCTCCATTTTTGTTTCTATGTAGTTTTATTTTAAGAGGTTTTTTAGGTTTAGCATACTGAAGCACTCTATCCTTGCTTACCTGAATTTGATTTTGAGATTGAGAGAATGCAAAGGTAGGTAAAAATGTAAGGCTAAAAAATAAAATAGTTAATGAAACTATAATTTTTTTCATGACACTCCCTCCATAAAATTAGGTTTATAAATCTCTATACGATTTTTGCCGGATTTCTTTGCTTCATAAAGAGCTATGTCTGCATTTTTAAAGAGAAGATTGAAATCCATTCCCTTTACATAAGAAGCAACTCCTCCACTTATTGTAGTACTGACTTTTTTATCGTTAATCTCCACTTCTGTTTTACTGAAGGCTTGTCTAATTCTATCTGCCACTTTAACTGTATCCTCCACATTTGTATTTGGTAGTATTATTAGAAACTCTTCTCCTCCTATCCTTACTGGCAAATCAGACTTTCTTATATTTTTCCTTATAACATGGGCTAATTTTTTAAGAAAAATATCCCCTATATCATGACCATAATTGTCATTTATATTTTTAAAATTATCAATATCTAAAACTAATATTGACAAAGGTTCTGAGTATCTTTCGGCTCTGTTTAATATAAGGGGAAGATGCTGTTTTAAAAATCTTCTGTTGGGAAGTTCTGTTAGTATGTCATGGAAAATCTGTTTTTCTATATAGTTTTTGAATTTTAAAATTAATAGCAGAGTAATGATAAATGTAGCAAGGAGTTGAAATGATGATATGAAAAAATTTTTTTGCGAGTTTTTCTTGATATTTTTTGATATTTCCATTATTTTGTCAACATTCTTTTGTATAATGTGATTTAAGTAATTAATTCTAAGAGTAGCTATATCCCACCATTTTTGTGCTGAATCATTGGATAAATCTCGGTTCATGTACCATTTTCTTATCTGGTCAAAGTTTATTTTCTGAATG
>JBCNUV010000023.1:0-154087 GCA_039630505.1 Thermodesulfovibrio sp. | reverse complement strand
AGAAAGAAAAGAAAAAAGAATTGAGATATTGAGGGAATATCACAAATACAAAAGAAAGAAAAGAGATATTGAATTCTTACTAACTACCTTGAAATTTCAAGGTTGGTATAAAGGATTAAGGGTGTTTAAGGTCTATGTGTGTATATCTACGATTAAAGACATGTTGAAGCGGTTTAACCTGTCAAGGTCAATGATAGAGTCAATGAGTTATGATGAGTTGAAAGAATTTGTTGTAAACAATTTCGTATTGAAAAAAACAGGTTTAACTCTAGATCAGTTATCAGACAAATTGTCTGATGGTAAGGTAACCGGCATAGGTATTTTAGAATGGGATAGGTTAAGAAATACAGGATTAAAGAAACGGGATATTGTAGAGCATCGGGATAACTTAAAAACATTTCTAATCAATCACATCTGGCGGTATCTTAAGTACATTCAAACTGAGTGTAGTCTTTCAAGAAGGACTGCAATCAAAAGAAAGAAATCACAGGAAAAAAGAAATTGTTTCTTGAATGACCTCCTTCAACCATAAACAATTTTGTTGCAGACTTTCCGCATTTTCGGAAAATCTGCATCATCAAGTTCCCCCAGACTTCCCCTGGATGGATTTTATGGCTTTGTAAGTTATTGATTTTTAAGACAAATTTAATGCCGAAGGCGGGATTTGAACCCGCACGGTGTTGCCACCACCAGATCCTGAATCTGGTGCGTCTGCCAGTTCCGCCACTTCGGCATATAGTATTTTAAAACTTTTTGCTATACTCTCTTCAACAGGATTTTAATCATACTTTTATGGAAATATAAAAGATTTTTATAATCTCAAAAAAATTTTTTAATTGAAAATTGAAAATTAAAAAGTGATATTATATTTTTCATGAATCAGAGTTATTCCGGGATAGATCGATGGTTTTAAAATTTTGCTTACAATCTCTTTAAAAGTTTTTGAACTCTTATAAAGGAGGATGAGCTAACATGAGAATTTCAAAACTTATTAAACTTGTAAATATTATAACTATTGTTTCCTTTGTCTTCCTTTTAGGTGTTTTCTTATTTACTGGAAAAATCTCTCAAAATAAGATAAATGAGCTTGTGGATAGGGATATGCAGCTTCTTGTTGCCTATAAGGATATCTATGGACATGGTTCTCAGACATTGGCTTCTGTCAGAAATGTTTTGGCATCTAATGATGAACAGTCAAAGAAAAATACTGAAAAATTTTATAAAGAGTTGATGCAAACAATTAATGAAACTTTTAAAATAGCCCCAGTCAGTGTTCATGAAGACTTAAAGAAACTTTCAAAAATTTGGCAAGACAACTATGTTTTAATAACAGAAATAATCAAACTTATGGAGCAAGGTAAAAAAGAAGAAGCACTAAAAAAATCCCAAGAACTTACAAATGGTTTTAGAAAAGCAAGAGAGATGGTTTTTTATTTAGCTGATTTACAAAAAGCACAGTTCATAAAGACAAAAGAAGAGATGGCAAATACCATGAAGAGAAATTTTTTTGTCTTCTTAGCAATACTATTATTTTCAGCTATTTTAGTTAGTGTTTTACTATTTTTCATGAATAAATCTTTGAAGGTTATACCAGAAATGGCATTAAAAATGGAAGAGATAGCAAAAGGAGCAGACAGAGGAGATATAGGATTAATTCATTTTGATAAAAGGCTTGAGGAAAGAAAAGATGAGATAGGATTTATAGTAAGAGGAATAAAAAAAGTTGATGAATTTACTTTATCAGTGATAGAAAATGTAAAAAAATCACTTGATACAATTCAGTCAGTAGTAGGAGCACTTGAAGCAAATGTAGAAACATTAAAAAAGAAAGCATCAGATCAGACCTCACAGTCTCATCAGATAGCTACCGCAGCAGAACAGATGAGTCAGACAATAACAGACATAGCAAGAAATGCTTCCCAAGCATCAGGATTAGCAACAGAGTCTCAAAATGTTGCTCATGAGGGAGTGAGGCTTTCTGATAAATCTACAATCATAGTGCAGTCAGCTAATCGTTCAACTATGGAGTTGAAAAAGACGATAGATTCATTAAATCAGAGAGTTGAGGAGATTGGAGAGATAGTAACAGTAATTAAAGATATAGCGGATCAAACAAATCTTCTTGCTCTTAATGCAGCAATTGAAGCAGCAAGAGCTGGAGAACAAGGAAGAGGTTTCGCAGTAGTAGCAGATGAAGTAAGAAAACTTGCAGAAAGAACAATAAAATCAACGGAAGAAATATCTAATAAAATAAATGCAGTTCAATTAGAATCAAGGGAATCATTGAAAAACATGGATATAACAGCTAAGGAAGTGGCTGAAGCACTCGATGCACTGAATGAAGTAAAGAATGCACTTACAACAATAGCAGATTACTCAACAAAGGTAAGAGATACAATAACTCAGATAGCTACAGCAACAGAAGAACAGTCTTCCACCTCTGATGAAGTGGCACGTTCAGCCGAACAGCTAAGCTCAATTGCACAGGATGTAAAAGCTACATCAGAGACAGTAGCCCAGCAAGTTGAAACTCTCAATGAAGTTATTAGAAAGTTATCTGAGGCCATTAGAGGAACAAGATCATAAATATTAGATAAAAAGGGGGGTGGGGGAAGGAGGGGATATACCCCTCCATTTATATGACTTATAGAATAGGTAGATATCTTTCTATTTCGTAAGGGAAAATTCTTATACGATAGTCATCCCACTCTTTCTTTTTACTTTCAATCAAGTTTTTAAAAACATGATCACCCAATGTTTCTCTTAGCAGTTCGCTTTTTTCTGCATACTCTATAGCTTCAATTAAACTACCAGGAAGGCTATCAATACCAAGAGCCTTTCTTTCTTCAGGATCAAGATGATAAACATCTTTTTCCACAGGCTCAGGAAGTTTATATCCTTTTTCAATACCTGTTAATCCTGCATTTAACATACATGCAAAGGCAAGATAAGGATTACAAGCTGGATCTGGGCTTCTAAGCTCAATACGTGTAGCTTTTTCCTTTCCTGGTTTATAAAGAGGCACTCTTATAAGAGCTGATCTATTTCTTCTTGCCCAACATATATAGACAGGAGCTTCATATCCAGGAACGAGTCTTTTGTATGAATTTACCCATTGATTAAGAACAAGAGTAATTTCTTTGATGTGAGTGAGTAGTCCAGCCATGTAGCTTTTAGCTATTGAAGATAAATAATATGGATCTTTTGGATCAAAGAATGCATTTTTGTCTCCTTGAAATAATGACTGATGGGTATGCATTCCACTTCCATTTTTACCAAAAAGAGGTTTAGGCATAAATGTAGCATATACACCATGCTTTTTTGCTATTTCTTTAACAACTACTCTGTAAGTCATAACTATATCTGCCATTTGAAGAGCATCAGTATATCTTAAATCAATTTCGTGCTGAGAAGGAGCAACCTCATGATGAGAGTATTCAACCTTAATTCCCATTTGTTCAAGAGTAATAATTGTTTCTCTTCTTAGATCTTCAGCAGCATCCATAGGGTAATCAAAATAGCTACCTTCATCAAGTACTTCTGGACATTTATCAGATTTAAAATAGAAAAATTCAAGCTCTGGACCTAAATAAAAAGTAAATCCTTTTTTAGCAGCTTTTTCAAGATTTAACTTAAGTATGTATCTTGGATCTCCTTTGTATGGAGTTCCATCTGGTTCATAAATATCGCAAAACATTCTTGCAACAGGATTTTCCTTAGGTCTCCAAGGAAGGATTGCAAAAGTTGTAGGATCAGGTCTTGCAATCATGTCAGATTCATCAATTCTTGCAAATCCATGGATTGATGAACCATCAAATCCCATACCTTCAGAGAAGGCTACTTCAAGTTCATCAACAGGGATAGCAAAACTTTTAAGCTGGCCAAGAATGTCAGTAAACCATAGTCTTACAAATTTTACATTCAGTTCCTTTACCAGGTTCATTACATCCTTTTCATCTCTTGGCTTTGAGTAGTTCATAGATATCCTCCATTTTGTTTATTTTTAAGAGGCAAAGCCTCTAAGTTTGTTAGAGTAAATAATAACACAAAATTTTTAATCTTTGTTAAACGGCTAACGGTTACCATTAGGCATATGATAATAAATAAAAAAATACTTTGTCAACAGAAATTTTTATTAGTTTATCTTGTTGGTATTTTTTAAAATAATTGCCGACCTTTGGAAGGATTCTAAGAAAAATGGAAAAAGAAAATTGATGAAATTTTTAGTGCAGTATAATAAATCTATGGATAAGAAAGTTATAATTTTACTTGGACCCACTGGTGTGGGAAAAACCGATATCTCAATTACTCTTGCAAAACTTTTAAATACCGAGATAATAAGTTCTGATTCAATGCAAATCTATAAATATATGGATATTGGAACAGCAAAGCCTTCTTTAAAACAGAGAATGTTAGTTGTTCATCATATGATAGATATTGTTAATCCTTGGGAGTATTTTAGCACAGGAGCCTATATTGAGAAGGTAAGCAAAATTATTGAAAGTTTATTTAAAGAAGGAAAGATCCCCCTTGTTGTAGGAGGAACTGGACTGTATCTAAGAGCAATGACTGAAGGAATTTTTGAGGGACCTGATGCTGATTGGCAGTTAAGAAAATTGTTATTAGAAAAAGAAAGAGAAAATCCTGGTAGTCTTTATAATCTTCTAAAAGAAGTTGATCCTACTAAGGCAAAAAGTATCTATCCTTCTGATTTAAGAAGGATTCTTAGAGCACTAGAAGTATATCTTAAAGAAAAAGAGCGGATAAGTGAACTACAAAAGAGATTAACAAAACCTTTACCTTATAATTTTATAAAGATTGGAGTTACAAGACAAAGAAAAGAGTTATACAGAATAATTGAAGAAAGAGTTGACAGGATGATTCTTTCAGGATTAATTGAGGAGGTAAGAAATGTTTTAAGTTTAATAAGGAAAAATGCTGTTTCTGAATTTCCCTTGCCAGCCTTGCAAGCAATTGGATATAAAGAAATAGCAGGTTTTCTTGCCGATTTATACTCTGTAGAGGAAGCAATTAGGCTTATAAAAAAGAGAACAAAGAACTATGCAAAAAGACAATTTACATGGTTTAAAAAAGAAAAGGATATTAAATGGTTTGATATCTCAGGAAGATATGATTTTGAGAGAATTGCTGAGCAGATTTATGATTTTTTATCAGAGATTTTGGACAAGTAGTTGCATTTATTCCCTTTAATGTAATATATTTATAGGATTAATAACTATTGGAGGTTAAAATTGGTTAGAATAAGATTGATGAGAATGGGAGCAAAGAAGAAGCCTTTCTACAGAGTTGTTGTTGCTGACTCAAGAGCTCGGAGGGATGGTCCATTTATTGAGATTGTAGGAACATACAATCCCAGAACTGAACCAGCTGAGATTAAGCTAAACATGGAAAGGATTAACTACTGGCTACAGAAGGGAGCACAGCCTTCTGATACGGTTAAAAAGTTAATTGAGCGAGTTTCTACTTAATATACCCAGTTGGGTATTTACTACTCTTTTTTCACGGAGGTTAGAACATGAGCATGAAGACACTCATTGAGACAATGGCTAAGTCATTGGTTGACAAACCAGAGGAGGTTAAGGTCACTGAGATTGAAGGTGAGAAAACTACTGTTTATGAACTTAGAGTTGCTCCAAGTGATCTTGGAAAGGTTATAGGAAAACAGGGTAAAACTGCAAGGGCTATGAGGACAATCTTGGGAGCTGCGGGTACAAAAATAGGTAAAAGATGTGTCCTTGAAATTTTAGAATAGTCCATCTAAGACAATTAAATAAAGGGCGTGACAGTCACGCCCTTTTCTTTTGATTGATTTATTATTTTAAGCGTGAGATTTGAGGTTTTGACCATATTTCCTGAAGTTATTGAATGCTATATTAAGCATGGAGTTATTGGAAAGGCCTTAAAAAAAAGGGTTGCAGAGGTAAAGATTTATAATTTGAGAGATTTTACATCGGATAAACATAGAAAAGTTGATGACTACCCTTATGGTGGTGGAGCAGGAATGGTTATGCAAATAGAACCTTTATTTAATGCTATAAAAAGTATAAAAACTGATGGAAATCCAAGACGTGTAATTCTTCTTTCTCCACAGGGAAGAAGATTTAATCAAGAAATTGCTAAAAAATTTTTAGAAGAGAAAGTAACTTTACTTTTAATTTGTGGCAGATATGAAGGCATTGATGAAAGAGTTAAGAATTTTATTGACGAAGAGATATCTATTGGAGATTATGTTTTAAGTGGTGGAGAACTTCCTGCTTTAGTTATAATAGACAGTATTTTGAGATTAATTCCAGGAGCACTGGGAGATGAAATCTCAGCACAGGAAGAGTCTTTTATGAGAGGAATTTTAGACTATCCTCATTATACAAGACCTGAAGAGTTCGAAGGGATGAAGGTTCCTGCAATTTTATTAAGTGGGAATCATAGGAAAATAGCGTTATGGAGAAAGAAAGAAGCATTAAAAAATACTCTAATAAAAAGACCGGACTTACTAAAAAATCTAATGTCAGAAGATATCAAGATTTTGAAAGAGCTTTGCTCTGAAATAAATAAAAAAATACTGGAGGATTCCGATGAATCAGTTAATCATTAGATCCTTAGAGGAAAGATACAAAAAGACTAATATTCCAGATTTTAAAGCAGGGGATACTGTAAGGGTGCATGTAAAAGTAAAGGAAGGAGACAAAGAAAGAATTCAAGTTTTTGAGGGAATTGTTATTGCTCGTAGAGGCGGTGGTTTAAGAGAAACCTTTACAGTAAGAAAAATATCTTTTGGAGTTGGTGTAGAGCGTATATTTCCTCTTCATAGCCCTATAATTGATAAAATTGAAGTGGTAAGAAAAGGAGATGTAAGAAGGGCTAAGCTTTATTATCTTAGAACTAAGAAAGGTAAAGAGGCTAAAGTTAAGGAAAAAGCAGACTATCAAAGAACATGAGCCTATTTGCCTTTGATGATTCTGTTCGTTCTGAAGGTTATCTCACAATTGCCGGAATAGATGAGGTTGGAAGAGGTTGTATTGCTGGACCTTTGGTTGCAGCATGTGTAAGCTTTAAAGGAGATGTTTTTATTGAAGGAATAAGGGATTCAAAGGAGCTCTTTCCACAAGAAAGAGAAGAACTCTTTCAAAAGATAATTGACAATGCCTTTGTAGGTATTGGTATAGTTGATGTAGATTTAATTGATAAATTGAACATTGTTGAGGCAACTCGTGTTGCAATGAAAAAAGCTTATGAGAGTCTTGGCAGAGAAGTAGAGCTTTTACTAATAGATGCCATTCAAATTCCTGAATTAAAAATAAACCAAAAAGTTATAATTAAAGGAGATAAAAAAAGCGCAGTGATTGCCGCTGCCAGTATTGTGGCAAAAGTAACAAGAGATAGAATAATGAGAGAGTATCATAAAGTTTATCCCCAATATGGTTTTGAAAAAAATAAAGGCTATGCTACAAAACAACATTTAATGGCACTTAAAAAGTTTGGTCCTTGTTCTATTCATAGAAAGAGTTTTTCTCCTATTAGAGAGTTAATGTTATTTTAACTTACATGAGACGTCTTCATATCCAAGTTAAGGGAGTTGTTCAGGGAGTTGGTTTTAGACCATTTGTCTATAATCTTGCAAAGAGTCTTAACTTAAGAGGATTTGTTACAAATACATCAAGGGGCGTAACTATTGAG
Organism: Thermodesulfovibrio sp.; assembly: GCA_039630505.1. GTDB lineage: Bacteria > Nitrospirota > Thermodesulfovibrionia > Thermodesulfovibrionales > Thermodesulfovibrionaceae > Thermodesulfovibrio. Next base: position 146,392 of record JBCNUV010000023.1, on the reverse strand, counting down.
ATAGAAGGTGAAAGAGTTGATGAATTTTTAAATAAACTTCAGAATGAGCCTCCTCCCCTTGCAAAGATTTATTCAATTGAAAAAACTGAGCTTTCACCTAAAAACTACAGCAGTTTTGAAATTATTGAAAGTATTGACGATGTAGGATTTACCCATGTTTCAGAGGATGTCTCCATATGTGAAGAGTGTCTTAGAGAGCTTTTTACCCCTTCTGATAGAAGATACCTTTATCCTTTTATAAACTGTACAAACTGTGGTCCACGATATACGATTACGATGAAGGTTCCCTATGACAGACCTAATACAACAATGTCTGTTTTTAAAATGTGTCCTGATTGTCTAAAAGAATACAAAGATCCAACTAATAGAAGATTTCATGCTCAGCCTAATGCCTGTCCTAAATGTGGTCCAGAAGTAAAACTTTTTGTCAAGATTGAAAATAGTATAAGAGAGTATAAGGAACCTATAAAAGAAACAATTAGGCTTATTAAGGAAGGAAAAATTGTTGCAATAAAAGGACTTGGCGGTTTTCATCTTTGTTGTGATGCTAAAAATCATGAGGCAGTAGAAAATTTGAGAAAAAGGAAAAAAAGAAGTAATAAACCTTTTGCATTAATGGCTCCGGATCTAAATTCAATAGAAAAATTTTGCTTTATAAGTGAAGAAGAAAAAAAGATTCTTAAATCACAGATGCGACCAATAGTTCTTTTATTGAAAAAAGATGAATGTGTTCTTCCAGATATAATTGCACCTAAGAATGCCTATCTTGGTTTTATGTTACCTTATACTCCATTGCATTACTTGTTATTCTATTATCCAGAGGAAGAGATTAATTTTATTAGATTGGTTCAAGATGATAACTCATTTTTTATGCCGTCAGGGGTTCTTTTTCAGCCTCACTTTGAGGCTCTTGTTATGACAAGTGGAAATATTTCTGAAGAGCCTATAATTACAAAAAATGAAGAGGCTTTTGAAAAACTTAAAGATGTAGCTGATGCCTTTTTAATTCACAATAGAGATATATTCATGAGAGTTGATGACTCTGTAGTGAGAGAACTTGAAGGAAAGATATATTTCATAAGAAGAGCAAGAGGATTTGTTCCTAAGGCAATACCTTTAAAAGAGACTTTACCTGAGGTCTTAGGTGCTGGTGCTGATTTAAAAAATACCTTTACACTCACTAAGTCAGACTATGCTATAGTTAGCCAGCATATTGGAGATTTAGAGAATTTTGAAACTATAGAATTTTATGAAGAGGTTTTCAACAATCTTAAATCAGTATATCGTGTAGAACCAGTAGCAGTTGGACATGATCTTCATCCACTTTATTTTTCATCTCAATGGGCTAAGGAGTATGCAGAAAAAAAAGGAATTCCTGCCTATGCTTTTCAACATCACTACTGCCATATTGCCTCTTTAATGGCTGAGTATGGAGTGAGTGAACTTTTTGGTATAGCCTTTGATGGAACAGGATATGGAATAGATGGAACAATTTGGGGAAGTGAGTTTTTATACTGCACTGTTAATAATTTTCAAAGACTTGCTCATCTTAAACCATTATCTCTTCCTGGAGGTGAGACTGCTATAAAAGAATGCTTTAGAATTGCTATTTCCCTTATTGATGAGGTATTTGGAGAGGATATGCAGTTAATAAGAAAACTGCCTCTTTTAGATGTTATCTCTGAAGAAAGAATTAAACAAATAATTAAATTGAAGAAAGTTGCAGAGTTTAGTCCTCTTTCATCGGGAATGGGAAGGCTTTTTGATGGAGTTTCCTGTCTTGTTGGTCTCTGTCACTATAACAGCTTTGAGGCAGAGGCTGCAATTGCCCTTGAAAGCCTAATAGAAAAAAATATGGAGTTTTCTGAAAGGGAATGTTATTCCTTTGATGTGATAGTTTCTTCATCAAATGAACCTTTAGTCATTGATTATACTCCAATGATTAAAGAAATTATAGATGATTTTCTTTGCGGTGTTATTGATTATAATTTAGGAGTTTATAGCAATTTATCTTTTCAATTGTGCCATAACTCTGAACAAAAGCAAAAAATATCAAATATATCATGGAAGTTTCACAATACAATAATAAAGATAATTGTTGAGTTAACAAATTATTTTAAGGATAAAATAGGGTTTGATATTGTAGGTTTAAGTGGAGGAGTCTTTCAGAATAGTTACTTAGTAAGGGAAACATTAAAGATGTTAAGAAAAATAGGTGTTAAACCTCTTTATCATATAAATCTTCCTCCTAATGATGCTTGTATTTCTCTTGGTCAAGCTTATTTAGTAGGTAAGAGAATTTAGCTATTGGATTAAAATGATGTTTTATTATATACTTTATTATGCATCCCTTTGTAGAGCTTGCTAAAAAAACTATTGAAGAGTACGTTAAAACTGGAAAAATTCCATCAATTCCTGAAAAGATTCCACCTGAGATGCAGAAAAAAGCAGGAGTATTCGTTTCAATTAAGAAAAAAAATCAGCTTCGTGGATGTATAGGAACATTTCTTCCTACAACTGAAAATATCTATACAGAAATAGTCAAGAATGCTATAGCCTCTGCAACACAAGATCCTCGTTTTCCTCCTGTTCATCCTGATGAACTTCAAGAGTTGGAATATTCCGTTGACATACTTAGTCCGCCTGAGCCAGTTAAAAGCCTTGACGAACTTGATCCTAAAAAGTATGGAATCATTGTGGTAAAAGGATGGAAAAAAGGATTATTGCTTCCAGACATAGAGGGTGTCAATACTATAGATGAGCAATTAAGAATTGCTAAACTCAAGGCAGGCATTGATCTTCATGAGACTGATTTTGAGCTTTACAAATTTAAAGTGGAACGTTACAGATAACTTTTTCCTCCCATAGCTTATTCTTTATCTCTTCTATGAGAGGAAGGAGTGTTTTTTTATCTATTGCAGAGATACCTATTGCATTATATCTATTACAGATTTGCTTTGCTTCAAAAGAAGAGACTTTATCAATTTTATTAAAAACCAGAATAGTAGGTTTTGTATCAAGCCCTAATTGTTTTAAGATTTTATTTACCGATTCAATATGGTTTTCAAATTGAGGATTTGAGATATCAACAAGATGAATGAGTAAAGAGGCATCTTCTAATTCTTCAAGTGTAGCTTTAAAGGCTGCTATAAGGTCTTCAGGTAAGTCTCTTATAAATCCTACTGTATCAGTAATTATAATTTCTTTGTCTTCAGGAAACTTCAATCTTCTTGATGATGTATCAAGGGTTGCAAACATTTTATCTTCAACAAAGACAGAACTTTTTGTAAGAGCATTAAGAAGCGTTGATTTTCCAGCATTTGTATATCCAATAATTGAAACAATAGGGATTGAAAGTTCTTTTCTACGTTTTTTCCTTTCAATTCTTGCAAGAGTAAGTTTTTTAAGTTCATTTTCAAGATGATGAATTCTTTCTTTTATTCTTCTACGGTCTAACTCAAGTTTTGTCTCTCCAGGTCCTCTTCCGCCTATACCACCTGCAAGTCTTGACATAGCAGTTCCTTTTCCTGTAAGCCTTGGAAGCATGTAACGAAGTTGAGCAAGCTCTACTTGAACCTTTCCATCCATTGTATGAGCTCTTTTGGCAAAAATATCAAGTATAAGCTGACTCCGATCTATTACTTTTAACTCTGTCATATCAGCTATTGCTCTTATTTGAGAAGGTGTTAAATTTTGATCAAAAACTAAGAGTGTTGCTCCCATATCCATCGCCTTAATGATTATTTCTCTTAGTTTTCCCTCACCAAGAAGATACTTAGGATTTATCTGCTTTACTCTTTGAATAATTTTATCTATAACTACCAAATCTGCTGACTCTGCAAGCTCTTTTAGTTCTTCCATATGTTCTTCAAGAATATACTTAGGGGCAGTGGATACACTTATAAGAATAGCCTTTTCCCGAGGATCTTGCATATCAATTACTCTTGCTCTATCCATTTCTTCCTCAAGATTATTTATAAACTCTCTGAAATTTTGCTTGAAAGAATAAAAGTTTGAAGAAATAATCTCAAACTGATTTTGTTTGCCATAAGGTAAAAGATGGACAATATGAATATTTTCTGGAATTCCCTTTTCATGAGTTAAAACAGCAAGAAAATCAAATCTAAGAAGTCTCAGGTCAGTTATATCTTCTGTGTTAGGCATTTCTTTGTTTAAGTGAGTATGGATATATCTTAATCCTCTAAGAGGTTTTCTTCCAAGAGGAAAGTCTTCCAATGAAGGAATAAAAATTGAATGAGCATTACCAACAATAACATGCGTAACAACTCCATTTCTATTTATCAATACTCCGATTTGTCTATTGGTTTCATAGGATAGACTACATAAAGACTTTGCCAATTCAGGAGTTATAAAAAAATCTGGAGGCTGTCTTTTTCTGTAGAGCCTTTCTAATGCATAAACTATGCTTTTTTTTAAACCTGTTGTATTGCCGTAAACTTTAGCTATCTTAGTCTCCTCCTTAAATTAAGAATATCAAAATTTTAAAATTTTTCTCAAATAATGAAAGATAGAACTAATCTTGCAGTAAAAGCCAGTATTAATGCTAAAGAAATCGTTAAAAAGGTTATTGAAATCATCTTTTTGAAGCCCAACTCTTTAAGAAGTACTCCCATGGTTCCAACACATGGCATATAAAATATCGTAAATATTGTATAAACAATTAACTGAAGATCTGTCATAACAGTATTAAGTTGTGTTGTATGCATTGCCTGAAAAAGCATTATCATTGATAGTTCTTTTCTTAAAATGCCAAAAAGAAGCGTTATTCCTGTCTGTTCTGGTAGACCAAGAACCCAACTGACCACAGGAGAGAAGATTTTATTCAATATGAAATTAATTTCTAAATACTCAATAAAACTGAGAATAATACTGCTTATAATAAGAAGCGGCCAAGCAACTAACATGAAATCCTTTAGTCTAAGCCATGTTTTCATAAAAATGTTTTTTATTGCTGGAATTCTTAAGGGTGGAATTTCCATTATTAATCCTGCTGTTTCCGGAATAAACTTTGTAAGGATAGCACCCAGAATCATAATAACAATAATGTTAAAGATATAAAGACCTGCTGCAGCTAAACCTCCAATGTAGGCTCCAACTAATCCGAATATTACTGTAGTTCTTGCTGCACATGGAATTAACACTGACAAAGTTGCTGTGATGAAACGATCTCTCGGAGACTCAAGTATTCTTGTTGTCATTACTCCAGGAACATTACATCCATAAGAAATAACAAATGGAAGAATACTCTTGCCATGTAGTCCAATTCTATGCATCAGTGTGTCCATTAAAAAAGCCATTCTCGGTAGATATCCTATATCTTCAAGAATAGTAAGTCCAATAAAAAAGGGAATAAGGTAGGGAATAGCAACTCCTAAACCTCCTGAAAATCCTTCAAGTAATCCTTTTAATACAAAAAAAATTAGAGAATTCTCTTCAACAAAATTTGGAAGTTTTTCAATTAAAGAGTTGAAGACTTCTATAAGAGGTTCTTCTATAATTTTTCCAACTTCAAATACTGTAAAGAATATTCCAAATAAAATTAAAAATAAAAGAGGATAACCAAGATATTTATTAGTAAGAAGATCATCAACTTTTTCTCTAAAGGATTTCAATGGCTCTCCAACCTTTGCTACTTCTTCGAAGATATTCATGGCAAGGGCATGTCTTTCAGATGATATAACAGCATCAGTATCTCTTCCATGAGTTGTTTTAATTTCTTCTCTTAGATTATTTATTTTTTCTAAGATTTCTGGATATTTTTTAATCTCTTCGAATAGTTCCTTGTCTCCTTCTAATAGTTTTACTGCTATATATCTTCTTGGAAGATTTTTCAAAAAATCAGTAGGAATAGTTCTTTCAATTTCTTCAATTTTTTCTTCTATATCTTTATGAAAAAACTGAATTTTTGGAATAAGTTTTTCATAGTATACTTTTTTCGAGGAGCTAAATATTTTATCAAGGCCAATTCCTTTGTTTGCTATTGTTTCAATAACAGGCACTCCAAAAATATGAGATAGTTTCTCTTTATCTATTTCAATTCCCTTTCTGCGAGCTTCATCTATCATGTTTAAACATATAACCATTGGCACCTGTAACTCTGCAAGTTGGAGAGTAAGTTCAAGACTTCTTGAAAGTGTAGAGGCATCAATTATATTTATCACAACATCTGCTTGCCGTGACAGGATATACCTTCTTGATTCAAATTCAGCCATATCAATGGCTGTAAGAGAATAAATTCCTGGTAGATCAACTATCTCAAAAACTTCATCTTCAACTTTTACTTTGCTTATTGTATAATGAACAGTTTGTCCTGGAAAGTTAGCTGTTACTGTTTTGTATCCTGCAAGACCATTAAAGATGGTGCTTTTACCAGCATTTGGTTGCCCTATAAAAGCAATTTTCATTCTAATTCTTCAACCTCTATCTTTGAAGCAACTCCTTTGCCGATTGCTACATCATAACCATTAATCTCTAAAAGAACAGGTCCTCCCAAAAAGGAACTTTTTTTTAAAGTTACTATATCACCAACGTGTAATCCAAGACATTGAAGATGTTGACGAATATTTTTTCCTCCTAATATCTTTAAGATTCTTACTTTTTTGCCATTCTCTATGTCAATTAATGTTTTCACTACAAGCTCCAATTTGGTTGTAAATTATTGTTAATAATAAAACATTTTAAGAATACCTTTCAACAGCGCTATTTTTTTGGTTCTAAGATTGTAGTTTTAAAATACTTGACTTTTTTAAAACTCTGTTATTTAATAGATAACGTCTAAAATGTTAAACTGGGATTGGGAAACGAAGGAAAAGTTTATTCTTGATATTAATGAATATAAAGAGAAGTTTTCTTTTATTCATGATTTTGTTGTAAGTTCTGATGGTGAAAAATTAGCTTTAGTAATTGAAACAGAAGACAAGAAACTGACTCTATTTATAAATGGGGAAAGATGGAATAGTTCATATGAAAGGATTTGTTATTTAAGTTTTCTTCCAAATAATTCTGTTGCCTGTCTTGTATTACAAAACTACAACTGGACACTATCAGTAAATGAAAAACTTTTAGATGAAACTTTTGATTATGCTTGGAATCTTCAGATTAGTAAAGATGCCTCAACAATAGCATTTAACATAAAAAAAGATAACTTCTACGGAGTTTGTGTAAATGGCAAGGTATGGGAAAATCTATTTTTTGATGCAAGAGATCTATTTATTTCTCCTGATGGAAGCAAAACAGCATCCTATGTTAGAACAAAAAATCCTCCAGTTCTTGATATATTCAGTTTTAAAGAAGGTGTATGGAGTTTGGCTGTTGATGGAATACCTTGGGATAAAAATTTTATATCTATTTATGGATGTAACTTTAGTCCAAATAGTGAAAAAGTATCAGCTACAGTAAGACTGGATCAACAAGAGTTTTCTGTGGCTGTTGATGGAAAAATATGGGATGAAACTTTTTTATATGCATGGGAACCATTGTTTATAGATGAAAATAATATTTGTGTGCCAGTAAAAACTGAAGAAGGCTTTACAATGGTAGTAAATGGCAAAAAAATATGGAATAAACATTTTGTTCAACTGTGGCACCAGAGAGTAAGTCCAGATAAAAAAAAGATTGCTGCAGTAGTGGCAACGGATTTTGGTAAATGGACTGTAGCTGTTGATGGTATACCATGGAAAAGAACATTTTCTCAAGCTGTTTTATCTCCTCATTTTAGTCCTGACAGTAAAAAGGTGGCATCTGTTGTAAGAGAAAACAATAAGTGGACTGTAGCTGTTGATGGTATACCATGGGAGCAAGAATTTGACAGAGTATGGTCTCCCAGTTTCAGTCCTGATGGTTCTCATGTCTTAGCCAAGGCAGAAAAAGACGGAGTCTATTTTATAGTCTTGGATGGAAAAGTAGGAAAAGAATCATATGATTTATTATGGCAACCGCAGTTTAGTCCTGATGGAGAAAAAATTCTTGTAAGATGTATTAAAAATGGCAGATATTATAGAAAGATTTTAACAATTGGAGAAGTTTTAGGATAAAATGGAACAGTTTTTAAAAGATCCCTCAATCTATACATTAGCAAGAGGACCCTTAGTTTGGATTGCTTTTTTAGTGTTTTTTGTTGGAATGTTTTATCGGATTTGGAAAGTTCTCACGCTTGCCAAAAAAGAAAAGATCATTTATCCCTATTTAAGCTTAAAGTATACTCTTCGTTCTATTACTCACTGGATAATACCCTATGCAAGCATTAGTATGAGAAGACATCCTTGGTTTACAATTATTACATTTGTTTTTCATATATGTTTGATATTTACTCCAATTTTTCTTTTAGCTCATATTGAACTATGGTATGAGTCATGGAAAATAAGATGGTGGAGTTTACCTCAAAGTATAGCAGATGTAATGACAGTAACAGTTATACTGTGCGCAATTTTACTTTTAATACGTAGAGTAATCCAATCTGATGTGAGATTTTTATCCACTAAAGGCGATTATTTTGCCTTAGTTATTACTGTTTTACCGTTTATTACAGGATTTCTTGCCCATCATGAGCTTTTACTTGATTATAAAATTATGCTTTTAATACATTTTATTAGTGGTGAGATTATGCTCATTTTGATTCCCTTTACAAAACTAAGTCACATGTTTTTGTTTTGGTTGACAAGGGCTCATACAGGCTCTGAGTTTGGTGCTGTAAGACATTCAAGGGATTACTAATATGTTTGGTAAAATTTCTTTTAATAGAAAACAAGTTATAGACATAGGGATAGATAAAACCTTAGAAACTGTCTCTCAAGAAAAGATAAATAAAGCCATTGAAAGGGTCCTTAAAAAAGAAGCCTCGGCAAGACTTAAAGTATTTGTTGAAACTTGTATGAGATGTGGAATGTGCACTAACTCTTGTCATCACTATCTTGGACATGAAAATGATCCAACCTATGCACCTGCTGCTAAGGTTAAACAGACAATTTGGGATATACTCAGTAAAAGGGGAAATGTAAGTAAAGAAGACATAAAAAAGTATGCGAGGATTGCCTTTACTGAATGCAATCTATGTAGACGTTGTGTTCAGTTCTGTCCCTTTGGAATAGATATTGCTTATCTTATTTCTCTCGTAAGAAGAATATGTTGTCTTATTGGGGTAGTACCTCAATATATATATGATCAAGTCTTAAGCCATATGCAAACAACAAATATGTTATGGTTTAGACAGGATGAATGGCTTGATACAATTCAATGGCTTGAGGATGAATTAAAAACAGAAATAAAAAATGGAAAAATTCCTGTTGGTAAAAAAGATGCTGAGGTTTTATATCTTGCCCACGGACTTGAAGCAAAGTATATGACAGGACTTCTTATTAATATGGCCAAGATAATGAATGTAGCTAAGATTGACTGGACTGTGCCTGATACAGATGGATGGGACTATACAGTTAAAGCATTATATGCCCAAGACCTTGAAACTATTGGTAAAGTAATAAGAACTCATTATGAAACAGCATTAAGATTAAATGTAAAAAGAATTGTAATTGGTGAGTGCGGACATGCCTTTAGAACAGCTATTTATGAAGGAGTTAGATATCTTGGCTGGAAAGAACCACCAATACCTTATATCCATGGTGTGGAATTTTTTTATGAATTAATAAGAGACCGTAAAATTAAAATTGCAAAAAAAATTAAAGAACCAGTTACTATTCAAGATCCATGCAATATAATAAGATACAAAGGAATGGGAAAGATGCTTAGATACATAGTTAGAGAACTTTGTGAAAATATTATAGAGATGACTCCAAATGATGACCATAACTACTGCTGCGCAGCTGGTGGTGGAATGATTGATGCTGGTCCTCCATGGAAAACTGCAAGAATAGAAGGTGGTAAAGTAAAGGCTGAACAGATTAGAGATACTGGTGCCAAGATAGTTATAGCTCCTTGTCATACATGTCATAAGGGAATTGAAGACTTGAATGATTATTACAAACTGGGAGTTCATGTTAAATTTCTATTGGATATCATTGTTGAAGTAATGGAGATTCCAGAACATATGAGAGCATGAAAAGGATACTTTTTATTTTGATAGCATTGGTTACTTTTTTTGCATTAACGGTTTACTCTAAAAGTTATACAGTTTCAAAAGACAATGAAAATTTGGTAGAAATAGCTCATAAAGAAGTATTTGGAACACTTAATTATGGTAAAGTAATATTTAAACATCAAAGACATATTGATGCAATCTCAGAGATTTTAAATAAACCAAAGGATTTAACATGTAAAGAGTGTCACCTTAGGGATGAAAAGGGTGAGTTTGTATTTTATTTTAAAACCACTACGAAGATAGATAATTCTGAAGATCTTAAAAATATTTATCATAGAGAATGTCTTAAATGTCATCAAATGTTGACTGTTCAGAATAAAAAGGCAGGTCCTGAGATTCTTTCATGTAGAGACTGTCATAAAAGGAAAAATGAAAAAATTGAAGTAAAATATCCTATGTTTGTTTTTGATTTTTCTCTTCATGAGAAACACTTAAAGAAAAATAAAAAAGACTGTAGTGTTTGTCATCATATCTATGACATTGAAGAAAAAAATAAAGAAATTGCATTAGTATATGAAAAAGGAACTGAGCAGTCATGTTATTACTGCCATGATCTTACTCAAAAAAGAGGTCCTGAATTGTCAAAAATAGTAAATGTAGTAAAGCAAAAGAATTTAAATATAAAAAACTCATTCCATAAACTTTGTATAAACTGCCATCTTCAGAATAAGATTCAAAGCATAGAGTCTGGTCCAATAGAATGCTTAAAATGTCATACAGGAAAGTATAAAACAGTGGAGGAGCTTAAGGATGTTCCAAGGCCCGACATAGGACAACCAGATAGAGTATTTCTTAGTGTTGAAGGAGGGAAAATGAAAGGTGTTCCCTTTAAACATAAATTCCATGAAAAAAATAATAAAAGCTGTAAAGCATGTCATCATGAAACATTGAGGGCTTGTAGAGATTGTCATAATCTTAAAGGTAAAGAAGAAGGAGGATTTGTAAATACTCTTACAGCTTTTCATTCAATTAATTCAAATATAAGCTGTCAGGGATGCCACAGGAGCATGACCTCAAGAAAAGAGTGTTTTGGTTGCCATTATTTTATTTCACCAATTAAAACAGAAGTAGGTAGTAGAGAGATTTGCACTCGCTGTCATAAAGGCAAAAGTCAGTTAGAAGAAATAAAGCCATTTAAGATTTCCTTAAATAATATAAAAAATGAAGTTTTAATAAACCATATTGAGAATGAGTTTGAACCAGTAAAGATGCCTCATTATAAAATTGTGAAAAAACTTGTTGATATATCAAATCAAAGTCGTGTTGCTACATATTTTCATAGAGATATTCAGAGTATTTGTAAAGGTTGCCATCATAAAACTAAAGAAGATGCTAAATCGCAGAGGGAAAAACCTCCTTTGTGTATAAGCTGTCATAGTGTTTATTTTGATTCAAAAGCCTTAGGAAGACCAAGACTTGAGGCAGCCTATCATGGCATGTGTATAAAATGTCATGAGAATATGAATCTTGAAAAACCAAGGAAATGTTATGATTGCCATAAAAGAAAGAGAGGCAATATAAATGTATATAATTGAACAAATTTTTTCCCAGCATGGGTATGAATATTTAGTTGTTGTATTGTCAATATTTGTTTTCATAATAATATTTAAAATCTTTGAAGAAGGAAAAAAATATTAGAGGATTGTCATGAATAGAAGAGATTTTCTCAAAAAAGCTTTAACTTTTACAGGACTAACTCTTATAAGTAAGAAAGCCTTTGCTACAGATTCATCAATTTACTCTAAGGGAAATGTGGCCAATAGAAAAAACTGGGAAATATATGAAGAGATAAGAAAAAAAGGCATATCAAGAAAAGAATCTTATGCTATTTTGGTTGACTTAACAAGATGCATAGGTTGTCTTAGATGTGAGTGGGCATGCAATGAATGGAATAAAAATCCAAATAAACCTATTAAAGAGTTTGAAGAAGCAAAAGATAAAACACCTTCTGTCTTTGATAGACTTCGTAGAACTACTGCAGGGTCCTTTACAGTAGTAAATAGATTTTATGAAAATAATACTCCGGTATATGTTAAAAAACAATGCATGCATTGTATAACACCTGCCTGTCAAGCTGCCTGTTTTGTTGATGCTTTTAAGAAAACCCAAGAAGGTGCTGTTCTTTATAATCCATCTCTTTGTGTAGGATGTCGTTACTGCATGATTGCATGTCCCTTTGATATTTTAGCTTATGAGTACTATGATCCTATTACACCGCAGATTACAAAATGTACGATGTGTTTTGACAGAATCATAGAAGGTAAACTTCCTGCCTGTGTTGAGATTTGTTCAGCAGATGTTATGAAATTTGGACCAAGAGGAGAAATTATCAAACTTGCCTATGAAAAAATAAGTAGTAATCCGCAGAGATACATTCCCCATATCTATGGAGAGCATGAAGTGGGAGGAACAAGTTGGCTTTATATTTCTGGAGTTTCCTTTGAAAAACTTGGATTTCCAATGCTTGATAAAAATCCAATTCCAAAGCTTAGTAAAGATTTTCTTTTTACTATTAAAGTTCTTGAAATAGTTGCTGCCTTGCCACTTTTATGGGGAGTCTATTACATGATTTCAAGAAGAAAGAACACCAGAGATGAAGGAAATAAAAAGGAATAGTTGGTTTAAAGAAAAGATTCTCTTAGGTATGACATGGAAAGAGTATATTTCAAGTAAAATGAGATTATGGAATATTATAGCTTTATTTATTCTCATCTTATCTTTTTACTCAATGGGATACCGACTCCTTTATGGACTTGGACCATCAACAAATCTCTCAGATACCTATCCATGGGGATTGTGGATTAGTTTTGATATCCTTGCAGGTATTGCACTTGCTGCACCTGCATTTACAGTGGCAACAGTAGTTTATCTTTTTGGAGTAAGAGATTACGAAAAGTTTGCTAAGCCTGCAATTCTGTCAAGTCTTCTGGGTTATGTTTTTGCAGTTTTTGCTTTAATGTTTGATCTTGGTAGATACTATAGAGTTTTTTATGTGATAGGCTGGTCTTGGGGTTTAGAGTCAGTGCTTTTTCTTGTGGCTTGGCATTTCTTTCTTTATATATTAATTTGCATAATTGAGTGGTCTCCTTCATTTTTTGAATGGCTTGGAAAGGAAAAACTTAAGGAGTTTTTTTCAAAGCTTGGAATTTGGGCAACTGCCTTTGGCGTAATAATTGCTGGAGGTCATCAAGCAGCACTTGGTGGACTTTACTTAGTAGCTCCTACAAAAATTCATCCTCTATGGTATTCCTCTTTACTTCCTTTATTCTTTTTAATTTCCGCTATATATGCTGGCATATCAATGGTTATAATTGAAAGCATGATATCTCATAAATTTTTTAAAGACAGAATAATAGAATTTAGTCAAACTGATTTTGACAAGAAAACAATTGGACTTGCAAAGGCCTTAGTGATAGTTTTACTTTTATATTTTTTATTAAAAATACTTGATATTGTTCATTATGATAAATGGAGCTATCTTAAGACTGAGTATGGCTTACTTTATATATTTGAAGTTGTTGGTTTTGTTCTAATTCCTTCATTTTTATTAATCAACTCAATTAAAATTAAAAATGCTAAACTTGTAAGATTTTCTGCAATTGTTATAGCCTTAGGCATTCTCCTTAATAGAGTCAATGTTTCACTTATAGCCTACAACTGGTATATACCTTTAGAGGAAAAATACTATCCTACTTGGAATGAAGTTTTTCTGTCGTTAGGTATATTGATTTTAATGATTTATTCATATAGATTCATTGTAAGAAGAATGGCTGTTTTAAATTGAAATCTTAGTTAAAAACTCATTGAAGTAACCAATTTTAGTTTGATATAATTTTTGATGAAAAAATTCTCCAACAGAATAAGTAGATTAATTTTTGTTGTCTTTTCCTTTATTTTGATTAAAAACGCTTTTGCCGAAACTATTCGTATTGTGCCTCTCCCATTACAAAAAAAGAGTATTTTAATTTATCAGTATATGCCTCTTATTGAGCATTTAAAAAAAGAGACAAATTTATCTTTTGAGTTGTTTTATATTGAAAATTACACACAAATATTTGAAGAGTTTAAAAAAGGAAAAATTCATATAGCCATACTAAGTCCTTATATTTACTACATACTCAAAAGAGAGTTTCCAAATATAAGAGTATTAGCTCACTTTAGAGAAAAAGATGGTTCTATAAACTATAAGTGTGTTATAGTTACTCATGCAAAAGGTCCAAACAGTATAAGAGACATAAAGGGATCTATTGCCTTACCGCAAAAATTAAGCACTTGTGGTTTTTTTGCAGCTAATATAATGCTTAGGAAAGAGGGAAAACAAATAGAAAAGATGAAAATAAGATATTTAAAAAATCATAATGAAGCAGTTGAAGCTGTAATTAGACAGGAATACGATGTAGCCTCTGTAAGAAAGGAAATAGCGGAAAAATATAAAGGTTATGCAATAAAAATTTTAAAAGAAATTGAAATGGGTCCAAGTCTTTCAGTTGTAGTTAATCCGTCAATTCTTTCAGAAGATAATATTGAAAAGATCCGAAAGGCTCTAATCTCATTTAATCCAAAAGACAAACTCGGTGATTTTATGGGTAAATATGGTTTAGTAGAGGGAAGTGAGAAAAATTTCAAAATCATAAAAAAATATGAACAATTCATCAATTTACGATAAAGTTATTAATTTTCTCTACAAATATTTTCATTTTCTATTAGTTTTGTGGATTTTAGTTTTCTTTAGCCTTGGATTCTACTTTATTTGGTCAATTAAGGAAAGAGAAATTGAATTTAAACTTGCAGAAATTACTGCAAATATTGAAGCAGTGTGGAAATCTGTTACTTCTGCACATGAAGAGACAATGAATTCATACTTTATGCATTATGTAATGGATTCCAAAACATTAAGAATTTTAAAAAAAGCTAACTCTTCTGATGAAAGACAACAAAATTTGGCAAGAGCAGAATTATTTAAACATCTTTGGCATCACTATAAATATTTAAGAGACAGTCAACTTGTAAGACAATTTCATTTTCATTTGCCAAATAATAGATCTTTTTTGAGATTTCATGCTCCTGAATCATATGGAGATGATTTAACTGATTATAGACCAACTGTTGCCTTAACAAATAAGCTAAAAAAACCTCATATAGGTTTTGAAACAGGAAAAGTATTTTCTGGTTATAGATATGTTTATCCAATTATTGACGAAGAAGGTAATCATCTTGGAAGTGTTGAATTTTCAGGACCTTTTGAATTTTTAAGAAAAGCTCTAAAAAACATATATGAAAAAACAGGCTTTGTATTAATCCTAAGAGAAAAAGATGTTATGTCTAAGTTGCTTCCTGGATATGAAAAATACTATTTTCCAGCTCCTTTTGCTAAAGGTTGGCTTTTAGAGGATCCCTTTGGAGAGCTGTCTGAGTCTTCTAACTCAATTGAAGAAGAATATCAAAGAGTTTTAGAAGCTCAAATTAAAAATAAAGATTTTTTAAAAATGCTTGAAGATGAATCAAACTCCACATTAGTTGTTTTTCATGAAAAAAAATACTACACTATAACTTCAATAAAATTAAAAGAGTTAGATAAAACTATTCACTCAGCTGTACTTTTAGCAATAGCTCCATCAGAGGAAATTGCTCTTATTAATTATGTTTTTATGAAAAACTTAGCATTTTTTACATTTTTAATTTTTTCAGTCTCAGTTGTTTTGTATCTCTATATAAAGCAAACGATAAAGATAAGAGAAAAACAAAATGAGCTTGATTTAATTACTTCAAGTATGGGAAGTGGTATATTAGTGATAGATAAAAAAGGTTTAATAAGATTCTTAAATAACGCAGCATTAAAAATACTCGGATATAAGGAAGAAAAAGAATTAATTGGTGTTATTGCCCATTACAAAATTCACAAACATGACACTTCTATAAAAGAATGTCCTCTTTTTTTAGCAGTAACTATAGGAAAAAACTATTGTTCAGATGAAGTTTTTATAAGGAAAGATGGAAGTGAAGTTGATGTATATGTGGTAAGTAGACCTTTGTTTGTATATGGAGAGCATAAAGGTGCTGTTATTGTGTTTACAGATATTACTGAAAGAAAGAAAATGGAAAAACAACTATATAGTCTTTCAATTACAGATACTTTGACTTCTCTTTACAACAGAAGATTTCAGCTTGAAATGTTAAGAAACTCAAAAAATAGGGCAGACAGATACGGAGAGCCTTTCAGCATATTAATGATTGATATTGATAACTTTAAATCTATAAATGACCAATATGGACATAATATGGGAGATTTGGTATTAAAGAAAGTCTCAAATGTCTTTATTAAAAATGTAAGAGCATCAGATATAGTGTCAAGGTGGGGAGGAGAGGAGTTTTTAATTCTACTTCCAAATACCAAATTAGATGGTGCCGTAAGCATTGCTGAACGAATTCGGAGTCAGATAGAGACAATTAATATTGAGACTTTGCCTAAGATAACTGTGAGCATCGGTGTTACATCTTATAAACTCTCTGAAACTATAGAAAACCTTATATCAAGAGCAGATAAAGCTTTATATGAGGCAAAGGTTTCAGGCAAGAATAATGTAAAAGTATTAGAGAATTAATCTTTGTTAGTAAAATTAGAATCCTTTGTTTCATATTTAATTTTTGATATTCTTTGTCCTACCATCTCAATTACTCTAAAAATCTTTCCATTGGTTATTACAGTATCTCCAACAACCGGAATTCTTTGAAGAGATGTTAAAATAAAACCTCCAAGTGTTTCATACTCTTCTGATTCTTTAATCTCTATTCCATAGTCTTCTCTTAAATCTCTGATTGAAATACTTGCATCTATTATCATAGAGCCATCAGAAAGTGTAATAACAGGCATTTCAATATCATATTCATCCCTTATCTCACCAACGAGCTCCTCAAGAATATCTTCAAGCGTTACTAATCCAGTTACAACTCCATACTCATCCACAACAATAGCCATATGAACTCTTTTTTTCTGCATTTCATTTAGAAGAATATTTATTTTCATAGTTTCTGGAACAAACATAGGAGGTTTTAGAATTTTTTTAATGTCAATCCTACCTTCTGGATTTTTAATTAAAAGATTGTAAAAATCCTTTGCGAATAAAATTCCTCTTATGTCATTTAAATCTTTTCCTATAGCTGGATAACGGGAAAACTGCTCTTCTATTATTATCTGCTTAATTTCCTCTACCGTCATATATACACTTACAGTTATCATCTCAGGAGCAGGTACCATTATCTCTTTTACCATAATATCAGAAAACACAAAAGCACTATGAATTAACTGTCTTTTTTCAGGTTCAAATATACCTTTTTCTTCTCCTTCTTCTATGAGAAGCTTTAGTTCTTCCTGTGAAATAAAGCCTCTGTCAGAAAAAGCCTTTAATCCGAAAGGTTTAAGTAAGAAATTTGTAGTTGTAGTAAGAATCTTAACTAAAACATAGGTTATTTTTGAAAAGAAGTCTATGAATTTTGAAGTTTTTAAACTGACCCATTCAGGATTATACAAAGCAATTGATTTAGGGATTAGTTCTCCTAACACAACTGATATGTAAGTTACAATTATAACAACTATTGTTATTGATAATGCCTCTGCAGAGGCAGATATAAACTTAATTGGAATAGACTCCAGAATTGGTTTTATATTGGTTATAGCATAGGCACCAGCCACTGCAGATGCTAAACTACTTATGAGAGTAATTCCTACTTGAATGGTGGCGAGAAATTTATCTGGATTTTCTTTAAATTTTTCTATAATTAATGCATTAGGATTTTTTTCTTCTATAAGTTTTCGCAGTCTTGTCCTTCTTAAAGTTACAATTCCGATTTCTGCTGCGGAAAAAATACCATTAAGAAAAATCAAAAGAAGTATAATAAAGACTTCATTCATAAAATAATTAAAAGATTAATAACTCTTTATTTTTTTAATTAATGCTTCTGCAACCTCCTGTGTTCCAACTGGTG
This sequence comes from Thermodesulfovibrio sp., assembly GCA_039630505.1. GTDB lineage: Bacteria > Nitrospirota > Thermodesulfovibrionia > Thermodesulfovibrionales > Thermodesulfovibrionaceae > Thermodesulfovibrio. Next base: position 128,298 of record JBCNUV010000023.1, on the reverse strand, counting down.
GATTAGGATCATTTGGTGATTTCATATCATAAGTAACAAATTTTCCTTCTTCTATTATTTCAGATACTGCTGTTTGTATTTTATTTGCAGCTTCATCTTCTCCAAGATGCTTTAACATCATTACTGCGCTTAATATTATTGCAAAGGGATTTACTTTATTTAAACCTTTGTATTTAGGAGCACTTCCATGGGTTGGCTCAAACACAGCATATTCATCTCCAATATTTGCACCTGGTGCCAATCCAAGTCCACCAATAAGTCCTGCTGCTAAGTCACTTATAATGTCTCCATAAAGATTAGGTAGAACTAATACATCATAAAGTTCAGGTTTTAAAACTAACTGCATACACATATTGTCAACAATTTTGTCTTCAAACTCAATATCTGGATATCTTGATGCTACTTGTCTTGCCACTTCAAGAAAGAGTCCATCGGTGTGTTTCATAATGTTTGCTTTATGAACAGCTGTAACCTTTTTTCTTCCATTTTTTCTTGCATACTCAAAAGCAAACTTAACGATTCTTTCTGTTCCAAAGACAGAAATCGGTTTAATACTAATACCAGAGTCTTCTCTTATTTTTTTGCCAGTTTTTAAACTAATAAAATCTATCAAATCAAGTGTTTCTTTTTCTCCTTTTTTAAATTCTACTCCAGCATAAAGATCTTCAGTATTTTCTCTTATTATAACGAGATCTACATTTTCATATTTTGTGTTTGCTCCTTTAAAGCTTTTACATGGCCTAACACACGCATAAAGATCAAGCTCCTGTCTGAGTGTGACATTTACACTTCTGAAGCCTGTTGCTACAGGAGTAGTTATAGGACCTTTTATAGCAACCTTATTCTTTTTGATTGAATCAATTACTTTATCAGGAAGAGGATTTCCTTCTTTTAAATATACCTCTTCACCTGCATACTGGATATCCCATTTAATTTCCACTCCAGTTGCTTCAACAACCTTAACCATAGCAAGAGAAATTTCAGGTCCTATTCCATCTCCAGGAATTAGTGTAACTGTATGCATAAACTTTTTCCTCCTTTAAGGTGTTACTGTGAGAATCTTTCTTACTATATCAGGATATGTTGCAATAAATCTTAATTCATCATCTGTAAGAGGCTTCTGTGTATGTAAATTGGCATACTGGACAAGTTCAAGAATCTTTCTTGCTTCATTGTCATCCTGAAACTCTATTCCAAGCTTACTGTAGACATATCTGAATCCCTTAATTCCTCCATACTCTCCTGTTGTAATTATTCTTCCTGTCTCAAGAAGTTCTGGTTCTCCTCTGCCTACATCTTCTGGAGAGTATAGTTCATAGTTAGAGCGATCTTTAAGAATACCATCGGCATGAATACCTGATTCATGGGCAAAGGCATTTGCTCCAACTCCAGGCTGATTTATTGGAATTGGAATATTAAAGGCATAGGATGCATATTTAGCAATTTTCCATGCCATCTTTAGATTTATATGTTCATCAAGTGGACAGACTTCTGCTAATCCATGGGAGTATTTTAGGGCAAGAATTGTTGATACTAAATCTGCATTTCCTGCTCTTTCACCATATCCATTTACAGTAGTATTTATATAGCTGTCAACTCCAGCCTCAACTGCTGCTCTTGCACCAGCCACAGATACTGCCTCTGCCATACCTAAATCATTATGGCAGTGCATTTCAATTGGAAATTTTGTTGCAAGGGCAAGAGTATGTATTCTTTCATATATTGTAATTGGGTCTTCACATCCAAGCGTATCACAATAACGAAATCTGTCACCACCTGCTTCTTTACCTGCAAAGATAAACTCAATAAGTCTACTTAATTCTGTACGAGAGGCATCTTCTGCATTGAATCCTACTGTTTCTGCACCAAGCTCCTTTGCAAGCTTTACAGCATTATACATTCCTTTTAAGATATCATCCCATGTTTTTCTGCCTTGGAATTTTCCTTGAATCATAATATCAGATGTAGACACTGAGAGATTTAAATGTTTTATTTTGGGGCAGTTTTTAAAGGCTAACTCAACATCCTCAGGTATTGCTCTCACCCATCCTTCAAGATGGATTCTTTTGAACACACCCATTTCTGCCAATTCAAGATTGGCATTTATGTAATTTACCTCATGTTTTAAAGTGGGAAATCCTATCTCACTCTGATAAACTCCCATTTCATCAAGATATAGATTAAGTAAAGTTTTTGAAAGCTTAGGAAGCAGTATTCTTGAAGTTTGAACACCATCTCTGTTAGTTACGTCAATAATATATACTTTGCCTCTTTGTGCCATTTAGTCCTCCTAAGAAAAAGTTTTTTATTGTTTTTTATGAGATATTTCTCGTGGAATGGCTACTTTGCCTGTTCTGACAAATTCTTTTATACCCATTGGTTTCATTAATTCAATAAATGCGTGAATTTTTTTCTCATCTCCAGTAACTTCAATTGTGTATGTTGTAGGACCTGAGTCAACCACTCTACCTCTGAATATTTCTACTGTTTTTAATACTTCTAATCTATTTTCCTTTCTTGGTGCAACCTTTATTAATACCATTTCTCTTTCTACATGTTCTATTTCGGTTAAATCAACTACTTTGATAACGTCAACTAATTTATTAAGTTGTTTTGTAATTTGTTCAATAACTCTATCGTCTCCTGTTGTTACAATTGTCATTATAGATATCTGTGGATCTATTGTTTCACCTACTGAAAGACTTTCAATATTGTAACCTCTACCACTAAAAAGACCAGCTATTCTTGCTAAAACTCCAAATTTATTTTCAACAAGCACTGATATGGTATGTCTCACTTTCTCCTCCTATTTGACTGCTTTTAACTTGCGTTCTTTTTTCTTTTCTTCAAGAATCATCTGATCAATAGGAGCACCAGGAGGTACCATAGGATAAACCTTTTCCTTCCAATCTACTACAAAATCCATAAATACAGGTTTTTTAATTGATAAAGCTTCTCTTATTACTGGTTCTACTTCACTTGGTTTTGTTGCTCTAAGTCCTACTGCTCCGTAGGATTCTGCAACCTTTACAAAATCAGGAGCAGTGCTTAAGTAAGTATGAGAGTATCTTCCACCATAAAAGAGTTCTTGCCATTGTCTTACCATCCCAAGATAACTATTATTAAGTATAGCAACTTTTACTGGAAGATTATAGGTCACAGCAGTAGCGAGCTCTTGGATATTCATTTGAATACTTCCATCACCTGCAATATCAATAACAGTCATTTCAGGAAGAGCAATTTGAGCACCTATTGCAGCAGGAAATCCATAACCCATCGTTCCAAGTCCTCCAGATGTTACTAATCTACGAGGTTTATCAAATTTGTAAAACTGTGCTGTCCACATCTGATTCTGTCCAACTTCTGTTGTAATAATGGCTTCTCCCTTTGTAATCTCATAAATTTTTTCAATAACATACTGTGGTTTTATAGTATTTTGATCGAACTCATATGTTAGAGGTTTTTCTTTTTTCCATTGACCTATCTGTTTAAGCCATGCCTTTCTTACTTCATCCCATTGAGGTTTAGTTTCTTCTTTAAGAATTTTATTTAATACCTGTAAAACTCTACTTGCATCTCCAACTATTGGGATATCAACTCTTACATTTTTACGGATAGATGTGGGATCTATATCAATATGAATAATTTTTGCATTAGGTGCAAAGGCATCTGTTTTGCCAGTTACTCTGTCATCAAATCTCATTCCAATTGCGATTATTAAGTCTGAGTTTTGAACTGCCATATTTGCATAGTAGGTTCCATGCATACCAAGCATACCAAGGAAAAGTTCATGAGTTCCAGGAAAACTTCCAAGTCCCATAAGGGTATTTGTAACAGGAATTTGTGTGAATTCAGCAAGCTCTCTCAAAAGTTCATGGGCATTAGAAATAATACAACCACCACCTGCAATAATAACAGGCTTTTTTGCCTTTGCTATTTCTTGAGCTGCCTTTTTTATCATGTAAATATTGCCTTCATAGGTAGGATTATAGCTTCTTATATGAATTTTTTCAGGCCAAACAAACTCTGTTCTTCCTTGTATCACATCTTTGGGAAGATCTATAAGTACAGGTCCTGGTCTGCCAGTAGTGGCAATATAAAAAGCTTCTCTTACCTGTTTTGCTAAGTCCTTAACATCCTTAACAAGAATATTATATTTAGTACAAGGTCTTGTAATTCCCACTATATCTGCCTCTTGAAAGGCATCATTTCCTATGAGAAAGGTGGGAACTTGTCCTGTAAAGACAACCAATGGGACAGAATCCATATATGCATTTGCAATACCCGTTACTGTATTAGTAGCACCCGGTCCGCTTGTTACAAGAACTACTCCTGGTTTACCAGTAACTCTCGCATATCCATCGGCTGCATGTGTAGCGCCTTGTTCATGTCTGGTAAGAATTAACTTTATATCAGGATCATCATAAAGAAGATCAAAGATGTCAAGAATCACTCCACCCGGATATCCAAAAATATGTTTTACTCCCTCTCTTTTTAAACACTCAATTAAAATTTCTGCACCTTTCATCTTTGCCATAGCTACACCCTTATTATTATAAATTTTTGATATTGAAAAATAATAATACCATAGCAATTTTCATTTAATCAATTGATTCAACATCTCTATACTTTTTAATACTTCCTCAATTTTGTGAGCTTCAATTGTGTATATGCAGTTTTTATTTTTAAATAACTGAAAAAATCTTTTAAAGTCGAAACAACCGCTTCCAATAGCAAGATGCTCATCAAATTCTTTATTGTTATCATGCAGATGAACCTCAAAAATATAATCACTCAGAGAAGAAATCCATTCTTCTAAGCTTATTTTTGAAAAAAGATTGAAGTGTCCTGTATCAAAGCATACTCCAAAATATGGTGAAGAGATTTTTTCTACAAGCCTTCTTAAGTTTTCAGGGTCTTCTTCAAAGATATTTTCTATTGCAATTTTAATATTAAGTTTTTCTGCCTTTGATAAAAAATTCTCCCATGTTCTAAGACTTGCATCAAGCCAAGTGTTTACCTTAAAAGCATATTTCCATTTTTCATAACCTGAATGAAAAACTATTGATTTTGGATTAAGCACTTCTGCAATATCAAAAACTTGGTTAAATCTATCAATTGTAACCTTTCTTACTTTTGAATCAACTGCACCAGGAGATAAATCCATAAAAGGTCCATGAAAAGATAAGGAAATCTCATAGGAAAGAGAGTTTTTAAGCTTTTCTATATCTTTTGGTTTAATGTGATCAAGCGATTGAGAATTAAAATATATTTCAAGATTGAATTTCTCTTTTGTAATAAGATCTAGATATTCATAGATTTTGTTATATGGAATATGAATATGGGATTTTATCATCTATGTTGATTTGTCTTCTTTAGATGTTTTATCTGATTTAGATGAATCATTTTCTGATTTATTCTTTCTTGCATAGTCCGTTACGTACCAGCCACTGCCTTTTAGAATGAAAGAACACTGGGAGATAAGTTTTTTAACTGTTCCTCCACAAATAGGACAGTTTTTGAGAGGTTCTTCATTGAATTTCTGAATAACTTCATGAATGTTGTGACAAAGTAAACATTCATACTCATAGATTGGCATTTCCTTTACACCTCCTTATTTTAATAGAGTAACAAATTTTATTTTAAAACATCTTTGCTTATTTTTGGTATAATTTAATTAAAAAAATTTTTAGGAAGCTTCAAAAATATGAAAGTTCTTGTTACAGGTGGAGCAGGATTCATAGGAAGTGATTTTGTAAGAATAGCTGCAAGAAAAGGCTGGAAAGTGACAGTGGTTGATAAACTAACATATGCAGGGGATATGGAAAGACTTAAACCAATTCAAGACAGAATTGATTTTTATAATGTTGATATTCTCGACAAAGTAGAATTAAGAAAAATATTTGAAAAACAAAGACCACAGACTGTACTGCATTTTGCAGCTGAGACAAATATAGATAAATCAGTTATAGAGCCAAGTATTTTTATGGAAACAAATATTATAGGCACCATATATCTTCTTGAACTTGCTAATGAGTTTAAAGTAGAAAAGTTTATAAACATAACATCTTATGAGGAGTATGGAGAGATTAAAGAAGGAGAAAGAGATGAAGACTGTCCTTTGAATCCTCGTTCACCTTATGCTGTAAGCAAAGCCTCTTCTGATATGCTTGGACAGGTTTATTGGAGAGCTTTGAAGCTTCCTGTTATTACTGTTAGGCTTTGTAGTATTTATGGCCCTTGGCAGAATCCTGAAAGGCTTATTCCAATGACAATTCTTAAAGCTTTGAGAGATGAACAAATTCCCATTTATGGAACAGGTGATATTATAAGAGAATGGCTTTATTTATGCGACTGTGTTAGAGCAATACTGTTGCTTCTTGAAAAAGGTAAGGTAGGTGAAGTATACAATGTTGGAAGTGGAGAAAGATTCACAGTAATTGAAATTGTAAAACAGATATTAAAAATAATGGATAAACCTGAAAGTTTAATAAAGTTTGTTCCAGATCGTCCAGGCCATGAAAAAAGATTTGCAATAAATAGTGAAAAAATAAAAAACACCACTGGTTGGGCTCCTACAACTAAGTTTGAGTTAGGTTTAAAAGCTACAGTAGAGTGGAATTTAAGTAATAGAACTTGGCTTTTTAAGAAACTTTTTTATTATGAAGACTTATGGAGCAGACTATACAAAGAGGAGTAAACTACTATGTTGGAACCTCTGGATGGCAGTATGGACATTGGAAAGAAGTCTTTTATCCTAAGGAATTAAAGTATTCAGAATGGCTTTCTTATTACTGCAAATATTTCTCTACTGTTGAAATAAATGTGACTTTTTATAGAGATGTAAGAACTTCAACTTTCCAAAAATGGTACAGTCTAAGCCCAGAGGATTTTTTATTTTCAGTAAAAATTTCAAGGCAGATAACACATTTTAAAAAACTAAAGGTTGACAAAAAATTGATAGATGAAACTATAACCAAGTATGCAGTATTAGGAAAAAAACTTGGAGCTATACTGATTCAGCTACCTCCGAGTTTAAAGTTTGATAGGTTTATGATTGATGAGTTTATTTCCTTATTGGACAAAAAATATAAATATTCAATTGAAGTTAGAAATAAAACTTTTATTAATGATAATTTTTTTGAAGTTTTAAAAATGAACAATATAGCTTTTTGTATAGCAGACTCTGCTGGAAGATTTCCCTATCATGAGGAAGTTACAGCAGACTTTATCTATGTAAGACTTCATGGCTCACAGAGGCTTTATGCTTCAGAGTATACAGAGAGTGAACTTATTGAATGGGCTCAAAAGCTTAAGCTTTGGAACAAAACCGCATATGTATACTTTGACAATGACTATATGGGATATGCTGTAAAGAATGCTTTCAGGCTTAAGAGTCTTCTTACTGACATGTCTTTGTGTCAAAGATAGGGCAGATTCCTTGTTGGTTTTTATTATTTGATAAAGATTTCTTAAGTAAATGTTCCTTTATTCTTTCTTTTCCAATAATTATCTTTTTTGTATCACCTTCATCGGAAAGTAAAACAGGAACAGATTCTATCTTTAAAGATTTAAGAATCCCTGAAACATTTTTAGCTTCAATGGTATTAATATCTATCGAATGAGTTTTGCAGAATTGAATTATCTCTTCACAGTGGGGACAATTTTTAGAGTATACAAGAGTATTAGGAGGTATTTGAGCAATTCCAGGATTTACAAGATAGGTTATTAAAAAAATTGAAAAAAAACCTGCAAAGGCAAGAGTTATTTCATATCGTTTTTCAAAGGCTCTAAATATACTACTAATAAAAAGAATTCCAAATATGACAATACAAAAAATACAAAACTCTTTTACTACAAAACTCTGAAATCCTAACAAATAACCTTCTACTGATAAGGCTATGATGAGGACTCCAGAATGGATATATTCAATAATTTTGCTAATTGTTTCAGGAAATTTATAAGATGATAGAAAAAATAAAAAACTAAATAAAGCTAAACCTAAAATAAGAAGATTGATATTCCCACCTCTTACAAAGCTTTCTACAGCTTTACATCCCTCAGTTGTGCAGATGGTTTTTCCATAAATATTAAAAGCAATTTCAATTAATACAAAAAATAAACCTGCCAGATAAAAAAAAGAAATTTTTCTTTGTTTCATAAATTCAAACCTCTATTCAAAAGTTAAGAGAGTTTTTTGAGTTAATATGGCATATGGCAACAGCCAGTGCGTCTGCACAATCATAGGAGATTTTTTTATCAATATTTAAAAAATTATAAACCATTTTTTTTACTTGAGTTTTATCTGCTTTGCCGTATCCTGTAAGTGCCTTTTTTATTTCAGTAGAACTGTATTCATAAACAGGCAGATCCTTTTGAGCTGCCACTAAAAAGGCTATTGCTGTTGTGTATCCAAGAACGAAAGAAGAGGGAATTTTTTTTCCTGCAAATATTTTCTCTACAGCCATTTCATTAGGAGAATATTTTTCCACTACATCAATAAGGGTTTCATAAATAGATTTAAGTCTATGTGGTAAAGAAAGATAGTTAGAAAGATTAATAGTATTTGCATAGATTAATCTCATCTGTGTTGAATCTACAACTCCATATCCAAAATGTCTACTGCCAGGATCAATACCTATAACTTTCATTGTTTTGTTTTCTTTTTAGTTGCTGGAATCTCAAATAGTATATCTTCCACAAGCTGGCATAGAATATGTCCAAGAGTAATATGGGTTTCTTGAATTCTCGGAGTATCTTCTGATGGAACTGCAAAGGCGTAGTCAACCTTTGAAATTAGTTTTTCACCTTTAATACTTGTGAATGCTATAGATTTAAGTCCTCTTTTTTTTGCTACCTCAATTGCTTTTATTACATTTTTTGATGAACCAGAGGTGCTAATTCCAATTACAATGTCTCCTGATTGTCCCAGTGCTTTAATTTGTTTTGCGAAAACTTCAGAATAATCATAATCATTTGCTATTGCTGTAACAACAGCCATATCGGTATTTAAAGCAATTGCAGGCAAGCCAGGTCTTTCTCTTTTAAATCTATTGACAAACTCTGCTGCTATATGAGAGGCATCTGTAGCACTTCCGCCATTTCCAAAAATTAAAATTTTGCCTCCTTCACTCAGAGATTTTGCAATAACCTCAGCAACCTCCTTAATTAAAGCTATATTTTCCTTAAAAAATTGCTCTTTAACTTTAATTGAATCTTCATATGCCTTTCTTATTTTCTCTTCAATTTCCATTATGTTTCCTCCTTAAAGCATGGATATAGTTTATCATAAGTTACCAGTATATGTTCTGGAATTACACGTATATCTTCAAGTACGGTCATAAATCCTACATCTCCTGCCCATCTTGGTACAATATGCCAGTGAAGATGTTCATCAATGCTTGCTGAGGCTACCACTCCTATATTAAGTCCTATATTAAATCCATCTGGATGAAGCATCTTTCTAAGACATTTTAGACATTTCACAGTAAGAAGCATACATTCTGTAAGCTCTTCTGTGTTTAGTTCTTCTAATGTATGCACATGTCTGTAGGGAACAACCATAAGATGTCCTGAACTATATGGATATTTATTCATAATAACAAATGAAAGTTTACCTCTATAAAGAATTAAGTTTTCTTTGTCTTTGTTTTCTTTTGGTTTGCTACAAAATATACATTCTTTTTCTTTAGGACCTAATATATACTCAATTCTCCAAGGTGCCCATAGAACTTTCATTTAAGCCTCCTTAAAGCTTCCTGAGCATCTTCCCATGTAAGCCATTTGTCCTTTCTGTTTCTTAATAGATAAGCTGGATGAAATGTAGGTACAACGGGAATTTGATTGTAAAAAAACACTTTTCCTCTTATTTTTGATATATGCAAATCCTTAAGTTTTCCATTCATTCCCATTAGTGTATATGTGGCAACTTTACCGAGGCTTATAATAACTTGAGGAGAAACTATCTCTATTTCTTTTTTTAGATAATCAAAACATTCAGATATTTCATTTTCAAAGGGCTCTCTGTTTTTTGGTGGATGACATTTTACAGCATTAGTTATGTAGACATCTTTCCTAACAAATCCCATTTTTTCTATAAGACTTGTTAAAAGTTTTCCTGCCTCTCCCACAAAAGGTCTTCCTTGAATATCTTCATCAACTCCTGGTGCTTCTCCAACAAACATAAGTTTAGCATTAATGTTGCCTTCTCCACAAACTACATTTTTTCTTGAAATGCTTAATGGACATCTTTTACAATTTTTAATTTTTTCATTCAAAAAATCAATGGATAATGTCTTATCTTTTATATTTTCTCTGCTTTCTGCAAACAAAAGGTGACAGTTTGTTTTGAATAAAGAGTTAATAAAACTTTGAGGTAACTCTCTAAATCCAAGAGCTTTATAAAAATTAAGAATTTCAATTATATTTTCTATCTCTCTCCCCATCTTAGTTTTTCTCTTAAAACTCTAAAGTAGTCTCTACCTAATGGAGCAATAATATATGTCTTTTCATTTGCTATTTTGCATTTTACTCTGTCGTTTTTTTGCAGTGGAAGTCCAACTTGTCCATCTATTGTTAAAAATATATCTTTTGTAGAGGAAGAAATAACTATTTCAATTACAAAATTGTCAGGAAGAACCAATGGTCTAACACTTAAAGTATGAGGACAGATTGGTGTAAAAACTAATCCTTTTAGAGTCGGATACAGTATAGGTCCTCCTGCTGAAAGATTATAGGCTGTTGAGCCTGTTGGTGTAGATATTATTATTCCATCAGCTTTTATTGTTGAAACATAAACATTGTTTATAATCAAATCAAAATCTGAAATTTTTGCCATTATTCCCTTTCCAATTACGATATCATTAAGTCCAAGATATTCATTTATTATTTTTTCATCTCTTAAGATTTGAGCATTTATCATGCTTCTTTCTTCTAATTCGTAATTTCCTGAAAATATTTTCTCTAAACTGTCAAATAAATCGTTTTTTGAGATTTCAGTTATAAATCCAAGTTTTCCCATATTTATTCCAATGATTGGAGTTTTTTTTCCTCCAATAATTCTTGAAGCTGACAACATTGTACCGTCTCCTCCAAGAACAATTACTGCATCTGAGTTCTGAATGGCTGTTATTTCAGAATAAGTAAAACTTGATAAAACTCCCACAGAGTGAAAAACTATACATTCAATACCTCTATTTTTAAGCCAATCTTGTATTTTAATAGCTGTCTCTAAAGCTAAATTATCATTTTCTTTATAGAGAATTGAAAGATTCTTAAACATTTAAAACTCCATCTCAAAAATTCTTGTTGTATCATCAACTAAATCTATTTTAATTTTTAATGTATCCTCAGGTAATTCACTGAGATTTTGAGCCCACTCTATCACACATGTTCCCGTTTCAAAATACTCCCATAAGTCAATATCTTCTTCTTTTATATTACTAATCCTGTAAAGGTCAATGTGATAAAAATTAGCCTCTGGATAATGGGATACTATTATAAAACTTGAACTTGCTATATCTTTTTCATCTACTCCAAATGATGAGGCAATTCCTTTTGTTAAGACAGTTTTACCTACTCCCATCTCTCCATAAAGGGCTATAACATTAATTTTTTGTCTTTGAGCAAAGAATCCTATCATTTTTCCTAAAATCTTCGTTTCCTTTTCAGAGTAGGTAAAAATTTTCATTTTTTTAAGCTTTTGTATAGAAAAAGAACAACTCCTATACTTATTGCTGAGTCAGCCACATTGAAGGCTGGCCAGTGAAACTGTCCTATATAAAGATCTATGAAATCTACAACATGTCCATATACCATTCTATCAATAGTATTTCCTAATGCTCCTGCAAATATTATGGAGTAAATAAACCAGTTTTTAGAGTCTTTAAGATACATATAAATTAGAAAAAATGTGACTATTATGGCTATAAAGATAAAAAACTCTGAACCGAGAAATTTAAACATTCCAAAGGCTGAGCCTTTGTTTTCAACATAAACTAAATTTAAAAAAGGTAATAAATTTATTGTTCCATCAGGAGCTAAGAACTTGACAGCAAAATACTTTGTACTTTGATCAATAAAGATAACAGAACAAACTAATAAGAAAGCTTTAATGAGATTTAATGACATGATAACATCGCTGACACAAATCAGGAATTTCAAGTTTTCCAACAGTTGGAGAGTAGTTCCAACATCTTTGACATTTATTTCCTTCGGCTTTATCTATCGTTACTTTAAGCTCAACATCCTGAGACTCTAAATCTTTTAATTCTACTTGTGAGACTATAAAAAGTGTTGGTAGAAAATCATAATAAGGTAATAAAAAATCCTTTAATTTATGATTAACATAAAGTATCACTTTGGCTTCCAAAGAGTTTCCTATAAACTTTTCTTGTCTTTTTATTTCCAGAGCTTTATTGACTTCATCTCTTATTTGAATTAGTTTTTCCCATTTTGAATGAAGCTCTTCATCTACAAATCTTTCATCTTTTTCTGGCATCTTTTCTAAAAATACGCTTTTGGTTCTTTTAAATGGTAGATGTTGCCATGCCTCTTCTGCTGTGAATGAAAGGATGGGAGCAATTAGTTTAATTAGACATTCAGCAATATTATATAAGACCCATTGTGCTGCTCTTCTTTCTGTAGAGTCAGATTTAAATGTATAAAGTCTGTCTTTTAAGATATCAAGATAGAAAGCGCTCATGTCTTTAACGCAGAAGTTATGCACTGAGTGAAAGACTTGATGAAACTCAAAGTTTTCATATGCAATTTTTACTCTTTCAATTAACTTTTGAAGTCGCATCATTGCCCATCTGTCTATCTCAAGAAGTTCTCCTGAGTAGTCCTTACCATCATAGTCATAAAGATTTCCAAGAAGATATCTTAGAGTGTTTCTTATTTTTCTGTAAGCTTCTGTAAGTCTTTGTAAAATTTCCTGTGAAAGTTTTATGTCATCTCTGTAGTCTTCTGCTGAAACCCATAATCTTATAATATCAGCTCCATTATTTTTTATAATTTCCTGAGGAGATATTACATTTCCAAGAGATTTTGACATTTTTCTTCCTTGTCCGTCCACTGTAAATCCATGAGTAAGGACAATTTTATAGGGAGCTTTTCCTTTAGTGCCAAGTGCGGCTATTAATGAACTCTGAAACCATCCTCTGTGTTGGTCACTTCCTTCAAGATAAATATCAGCAGGCCAGCTAAGTCTTGGATCTTTATCAAGAACTGCTGCATGACTTACACCTGAGTCAAACCAAACATCAAGAATATCTTTTTCCTTATCAAAATCTTTTGAACCACATTCAGGACATGAATAATTGGGAAGTAAATCATCAAGATTTATTTTAAACCAAACATCAGAACCTTCATTCTCAACAAGTTCACATATTCTGTCAAAAAGTTTTTCATCTTTAACTATATATCCGCATTTTTTGCAAATAAATAGAGTAATAGGCACTCCCCATGCCCTTTGACGAGAAACACACCAATCAGGTCTTTTTTCTACCATTGAATAAATTCTGTCTCTTCCCCAGGAAGGAATCCACTTTACTTTATCTATTTCTTGAAGAGCACGATGGCGCAAGTCTTTATGACTCATTGAAATAAACCACTGAGTTGTTGCTCGGAAGATTATAGGTTTTTTACATCTCCAGCAATGTGGATAAGAGTGAGTAATTTTTCCTTCCCATATTAATGAGCCATTTTTTTTCATATATTCTATTATTGCTTTATTTGCCTTAAAGACATTTTCTCCTTTAAAAAGAAAGACATCATCTGTAAATCTACCTTTATCGTCAACAGGTGCATAGATATCAAGACCATATTTTAGTCCAATCTCATAGTCTTCTTCTCCATGCCCAGGTGCTATATGAACTACTCCTGTGCCTTCACCTGTTTGGACAAAATCAGCTACTATTACTTTTGACAATCTATCAATAAATGGATGTTTTGCTCTTATGCCTTCAAGTTTTGAACCTTTTACTTCAAATAATGGTTTTTCATCAATATCAATTTTGTCTTTTAGATTTTTGATTGCCTCTTTATCTATTAAAAGTATTCCCTTTGAACTTCTCACTCCTATGTAGTCAAAATCTGGATGAACAGCCAATGCTAAGTTTGCAGGTAGTGTCCATGGAGTTGTTGTCCATATAACGATATAAATGGGAAATTCTTTAACTGGCAATTTTTCTCTATCAATTACTTCAAAGGCAACAAATATTGAAGGAGACTCCTTATCAGCATACTCAACTTCTGCATCAGCCAATGCTGTTACACATGAAGGACACCAATAAACAGGTTTTTTACCACGATATACATAACCATTTTTAACAAATGTAAGGAATTCCTTTACAATTGTAGCCTCATATTCATTTGACATAGTAATATAAGGGCTATCCCAGTAACCAAAAACTCCAAGCCGAATAAACTCTTCTCTTTGAATATTTATAAATTTCTCTGCATACTCTCTACAAAGCTGTCTCTTTTTTAGAATATCAATTTTTTCTTTTTCTTTGCCTAAGGATTTGTCTACTTGAAGCTCAATGGGTAAACCATGACAATCCCATCCTGGAACAAAGGGACAATAATGACCAAGCATTGAATAATATTTCACTATTATATCTTTAAGAATCTTGTTCAATGCATGTCCGATATGTATATGTCCATTGGCATAAGGTGGTCCATCATGAAGAATAAAACATTTTCCACCAAGAGCTTTATTTTTATTTTCGAGAGTTTCATATATTTTATTGTCTTCCCAAAACTTTAAAATAGTAGGCTCTCTTTCTACAAGATTTGCTTTCATTGGAAAGTCTGTCTGGGGTAGATTAAGTGTCTCTTTATAATCCTTAAACATAAATAAAAGAATACCATAATATTTTTTTAAAATTCAAATGTATCAACACATAAAGTGAAAACTATAAAAAGTATGTGTTATAATTTTAAAATTTTGTAATCACTAAGCGGAGGTGTAAAAGTGAAAATTTATTATGACATTGATGTGAATACTGAAGTTCTTAAGGGTAAAAAGATTGCAATAATTGGATATGGAAGTCAAGGGCATGCCCATGCAAATAACTTAAGAGACAGTGGTTTTGATGTTGTAGTAGGTGTAAGAAAGGGAAAAAGTTGGGAAAAAGCTGAAAATGCAGGATTTACTGTAATGACTGTTAATGAGGCATCAAAGATTGCAGATATTATAATGATTCTTACTCCAGATGAGCTTCAAGCAGATTTATATAAAAATGAAATAGAGCCAAATATGAAAAAAGGAGCTTTTCTTGGTTTTGCTCATGGATTTAATATTCATTTTGGACAGATTGTACCTGCATCTGATATAAATGTTTTTATGGTTGCGCCAAAAGGACCAGGACATCTTGTAAGAAGTGAATACTTAAAAGGTATGGGAGTTCCTTGTCTTATGGCAGTTTATCAGGATCCTTCAGGAATAACAAAGGATGTGGCTCTTGCCTATGCAGTGGGAATTGGTGGTGGTAGAGCTGGAATTATAGAGACCACATTTAAGGATGAGACAGAAACAGACCTTTTTGGAGAACAAGTAGTTCTTTGTGGTGGATTAACAGCTCTTATAACAGCAGCCTATGAAACACTTGTTGAAGCAGGATATCCTCCAGAACTTGCCTATTTTGAATGTGTGCATGAAGTTAAACTTATCGCAGACTTAATATATGAAGGTGGTATTTCTAACATGAGATACTCAATTAGTAATACTGCTCAGTATGGAGATCTTACGAGAGGACCAAGAATAATTAATGAATCTGTAAGGGCAGAGATGAAGAAAATTTTATATGAAATACAAAGTGGAGCCTTTGCAAAGGAATGGATTCTGGAGTGCAAGGTAGGGAAACCAACTTTTAATGCTCTTACAAAAAAAGGAGAAGAACATCCAATTGAGAAAGTTGGAGAAAGATTAAGAGCCATGATGCCATGGCTTAAAAGTTCTAAGTTAGTAGACAGATCTAAGGCATGATTAGAAAGGAAGGACTTCCGTATATAGGAGGAGCTTTACTATTAAGCTGTTTTTTCTATTTTTTATGGCTTGAACCAATAGCAGTTGCTTTTTTTATTCTTAGCCTATTTTTTCTTTATTTTTTTCGTGATCCAGAGAGAACACCACCAGAAGATCCAAATGTAGTGGTTTCACCAGCAGATGGAAAAATAATCTCAATAAAACAAAAAAGTGATGGTCTCTGTAACAAAGATTATACTGAAATAAGCATTTTTATGTCTCCCTTTGATGTTCATGTAAATCGGGTACCTTTTGATGGAGTTGTTAAGGAAGTAGTCTATACTCCGGGAAAGTTTTTTTCAGCATTCAAAGATAAGGCATACAGAGAAAATGAAAATATAAAAATAACTATACAAACTAAATATGGAGATATAATTGTAAGACAAGTTGCCGGTTTTATTGCAAGAAGAGCTGTATGTTGGATTAAAGAGGGAGATGTTATTACTAAAGGTGAAAGGCTTGGTATGATTAAGTTTAGTTCCAGAGTTGATATATGTCTGCCATCTTCTTTCAAGATTACTGTGGAAGAAGAAAAAAAAGTTAAGGCTGGTAAAACTGTGATTGCCTCATTAATGAAGTGATTAAGATAAGAAAATCTAAGAAATACAGGGATCCTGTTAGAAAACCAGCAAGAGGAGTTTATATACTTCCTAATGCACTTACTCTTTGTGGATTATTCTTAGGTTTTTATGCAATACTTTCAGCTATAAATGAAAAATTTATTCATGCTGCTTGGGCTATAATCTTAGCTAATATATTTGATGGACTTGATGGATTAGTGGCAAGACTTACAAGAACAACAACAAGATTTGGCATTGAACTTGATTCTCTGTCTGATCTTGTTACTTTTGGAGTAGCTCCAGCAATTCTTATATATATGTTTGCTCTTGATGATTTTGGCAGAATTGGATTCGCAGTATCTTTTCTTTTCGTTTCCTGTGGTGCATTGAGACTGGCAAGATTTAATGTTCAAACCTCTGTAATTAAATCCTTTAAAGGTTTGCCAATTCCTGGTGCAGCAACAATGATTGCTGCATTAGTAATATTCTATATTGAAGTTCTAAATCTTCAGCCAGAAAAAAATCTATTTCTTTTATTTTTAACAGTTGTACTTTCTCTTTTAATGATAAGTACCCTTAAATTTCATGGTTTAAAGGAAATTGATTTTAAAGAAAAGAAGCCAGGCTGGATTCTTTTAATATTTATGTTCCTTTTGTTTTTTGTCTTCATTTTCCCAAACATCTCCATATTTGTACTTGTCAGTTTATATGTTTTATTAGGTATAATTGAAAATATAATCATTCTAATCAAACAAAATAGACAAACTTTAGAGGTGCAAGATGAGAAGGATAAAAATATTTGATACTACTTTAAGAGATGGAGAACAGTCTCCGGGTGCATCAATGAATGTTGAAGAAAAACTTCAGGTAGCAAGACAACTTAAAAAGCTTGGCGTTGACATAATAGAGGCCGGATTTCCAATAGCATCTCCTGGAGATTTTGAGGCTGTAAATAGAATTTCAAAAGAAATTAAAGATGTAGTAATTGCAGGACTTTGTAGAGCCAAAGATGAGGATATTGAAAGAGCTGCTGAGGCTTTAAAGCCTGCTGAACAGAGGAGAATACATACATTTATTGCTACATCAGATATACATCTTAAATATAAGTTAAGAATGGATCGAGATCAAGTAATTGAGGCTGCAGTCAAAGCAGTTAAAAAGGCAAGACAGTATACAAATGATGTTGAATTTTCAGCTGAAGATGCTACACGTTCAGATTGGGACTATCTCTGTAAAGTTATTGAAGAGGTAATAAAGGCAGGTGCTACAACTGTAAATATACCTGATACAGTAGGATATACAGTTCCCCAAGAGTATGGACAACTAATTGAGTATATAATGAATAAAGTTCCAAATATAGACAAGGCTACGGTAAGTGTGCACTGTCATAATGACTTAGGACTTGCTGTTGCAAACTCACTTACTGCCATACTTAAGGGTGCAGGGCAGGTTGAATGCACTATAAATGGAATTGGAGAAAGAGCAGGAAATGCTGCCTTAGAAGAGATAGTTATGGCTTTGAAGGTAAGAAACGACTTTTTCAAAGCTGACACAGGGATTGTAACTCAGGAAATTTACAGAACAAGCAGACTTGTAAGTAAGATTACAGGTATAGTAGTTCAACCTAATAAGGCTATTGTTGGAGCTAATGCCTTTGCCCATGAAGCAGGAATTCATCAAGATGGTGTTCTTAAAGAAAGAACCACATATGAAATAATGAGACCTGAAGACATAGGAATTCCAAGTTCAAAGATTGTGCTTGGAAAACACTCTGGAAGACATGCTTTCAAGAAAAGACTTCAAGAGCTTGGATTTAGTCTAACAGAAGAAGAGATAAACCGAGCCTTTGAAAGATTTAAAAAACTTGCTGACCAGAAAAAGTACATATTCAATGAAGACATTGAAGCATTGGTCTCAGATGAAGTTTTAAGAATTACAGAGGTTTATCAACTTATAGATCTTGAAGTTTCAAGCGGAACAAAGAAAAAACCAATAGCTACAGTGAGAATGAAGATAAATGGAGAAGAAAAGGAGATAACAGCATCTGGAGACGGCCCTGTTGATTCGGTATACAAGGCTATAACAGCTCTTACAGGTTCAAAGGCAGAGTTGAATAAGTTTGAGATAAAAGCAATAACAGGCGGAACCGATGCTTTAGGAGAAGTAACAGTTATTCTTGAAGAAGGAGGACATACAGTAAGAGGTCAAGGTTCTGATACTGATATAATTATTGCATCTGCAAAAGCCTATATTAATGCTCTGAATAAGCTTGCTTTAAAGAATCTGAAGACTTAAGACAAACTGATAGGCAGCTCTACCTGTTGTTCCATGCACTAAAGCCCATTGTCTTGCTTTTTTGATTAATTCCTCTTGTTGTAAGAGCAATCCTGCATTTTTTGCATAGTGTTTAACAATATCAAAGTATTGTTCTTCTGAAAATTTATAAAATCCTATTCTTAAGCCAAATCTTTCAATTAGTGAGGCACGTTCTTGAATGCTGTCTTCAGGAAAAAGCTCATTATCACTTTGTGATGTAGTAGGGATAAGATTTCTTCTGTTTGAAGTTGCATAAATAACAGAGTTTTCAGGAATCTCCTCTATACCTCCATCCATTACAAGTTTTAGATCTTTGAATTCCTGTTCATTTTCATTGAATGATAGATCATCTATGAAAATAATAAATCTAAAATTTTTTTGTTCATAGATGATGTCATAAAGATAGGGAATTGTAATAATGTCGTTCTTTAACACCTGAATCATTCTTAAAGAGGACTCTTTAAAATAATTAAGCAAACCCTTTATAAGTGTAGTTTTACCTGTTCCTCTTTCTCCCCATAAAAGAACATTGTTAACTCTTTTACCATCAATAAAGGCTTTTGTATTTAAGATAACTAATTCTTTTTGTTTTTCGATACCAAAAAGTTCATTAATATTATGTTTTGGAGTTCTTTTTACAATTTTTAAGAGTTTTTCTTTACCATTCCAAACAAAGGCTTGATTTTGAGAGAACATATATTTATTATAATTTTTATCTAAGTTTAGAAGCTACAATCCTTTCATGTTCTATGAGCCATTTTTTTATCTCTAATCCAAGACTGTATCCACCCAAGCTTCCATTTGATTTGATAACTCTGTGGCAGGGTATAACAATTGGTAAAGGATTTCTCTTTAAAGCTTGCCCAACAGCCCTTGGTGATGTATTAAGCTTTTTTGCAATCCAACTGTAGGTAACAGTTTTACCATAAGGAATTTCATTAGTTAGTTCAAGGACTTTTTTGTCAAAATCCGAAATATCTTGAAGTTTTATAGGATAGCTAAACTTTAAAAGTTCACCTTTAAAATATAAATTAAGTTGTTTGGCAAAATTTAATGCAAAATCAGGAATTTTGATATCTATATTTGCTTTTTTAGATTTATTTACAAATATTTTTTCTAATGAAAAAAACTCATCAAATACAATTCCTAACAAACCAATAGGACTTAGGATGTATATAGAATGCATCTGTTTGGATTATAACAAAATATTGAAAAAAGTTGTTATTATAAATTAGGCAATTAAAAATCAGTCTTTCAAATTAAGGAAAATGGAGTTTTAAGATGGAGTATTCAAAAAGAGTTTTAAGACTTATACCTGATGGTGTCTTTGCAGTTGATCTCTCAGGGAAAGTCATATTATGGAACAAAGCATTAGAAGAAATGACAGGTATATTTGAGAAGGAGATAATTGGAAAAGGAGATTTTGAGTATTCTATTCCTTTCTATGGTTACCGAAGACCAATGCTTGTTGATTATGTTTTAAATCCAAATATAGAGCCTTCAGAGTTCTTTATTAAAAAAGGAGACATATATGAGTTGGAAACATTTTTACCAAATCTTTATGGTGGTAAAGGTGCATGGGTATTAATGTCTGCATTTACTGTAGTTGATGAATTCTGTGATGTAATTGGTGCTGTTCAGATTATAAGGGATATAACCAAAAGAAAAATTGCAGAAATTGAACTAAAAAAACTTAATACAGTAATTGAATATTCTCCAGTAGGAGTAGCTCTTTTAGAGATTTCAGGCAAGATTATTTATTGCAATAATTCATTCTTAAAGTATACAGGACATAAGGATCTAAAAGGACATAACATATTTGAGTTATTTCCTCAGCTATCTTTATATGAGATTTATAACAGCTATCTTAAAGAGATCAAATATAATGGAAAAATTTTTCGTTTAAGAGGTATAAAGATTGATTATGAAGATATTTTCGGATATGCAATTTTTTTAACTGATATTACAGAAGTAAGAAAGTATGAGGAACAAAGAATAATTTCCTATAAAATGGAGTCTGTAAATCGACTAATTTCTACATATGTTCATGAAATAAAAAATATACTTACAGGAATAAAGGGTTTTGCACAGCTTGCTTTACAGTCAAAAGACAAAAAAACTGCAGATTCCTATTTAGAAAAGATGCTTTCAATGGTTGATTCATTGCTAAAAAATGTGAGGGAAATACTTGGAGTTGGAAGAGAGTTTGGTAAAAATCCTGAGTTGATAGACATAAAAAGTGTTCTTGAAAATATAATTATTTTTCTTAAAGCTTTATTAAAAGATAATATCGTATTAACTGCAAGTATACCAGAAAATTCTATTAAAGTATACGCAGATAAGACAGATATAGAAAAGATGATAACAAATCTTGTTTTAAATGCTCAGGATGCATTACCAGAAGGAGGAGAAATTAAAATAGAGCTATCATTGAAGTCTTTGCCTGAGAAGTTTAAAACATTAATTTCCGATGAAGAAAGCAGGAAAGATTATGTATGTCTTTCCGTTGTAGATAATGGAGTTGGAATGGATGAAGAAACAAAAAATAAGATATTTGAGCCATTTTTTACTACAAAGGGAGAAAAAGGCACAGGACTTGGACTTACTACAGTATATCATATTGTTCAGATTCTTAAAGGCTTTATTTTTGTTGAAAGTGAATTAAATAAAGGAACAAGATTTGATATATATATCCCTGTAGTAAGATAGTAGTATGCATCTTTTATTAAGTGTTGGAGTAGGTGCTAATAGAAGTAAAGCAGGTAAAACTACTTTTATAGAAAACTTTATCAAATTTGTCAAAGAAGTTTATCATGAAGCATTTGTTATTACTGTAAAATATACAAAAACTTCTCTTTATTCTTCAATTACTACAGAGTCTTCAGTAATAAACACAAAAGGCAAAGATACAGAAAGGATGAAAACAGCAGGTGCTGATATTGTCTATTGGGTAAAGGCAACGGAGGAAGATTTACCTGAGGTTGTTGATAAATTGAAGGAGGATATTTTTAGCTGTCTTCAAAATGATGAAAGACCAAAATTTATAATCATTGAGGGTAATTCAATGGTAAAAGCTTTACAGCCTGATGTTATAATATTTTTTAAAGATAAATTTGAAGACTCTTATAAACCTTCAGCAAAGGCTATTCTTGAAATGGCTGATATTGTGATAGAAGGTGAATACTCAATGGAGGATATTATGAAAGATATAGAAGGAATTCAAAAGAGAAAATTTATTGAAAAGCATCTTAAAGAAAGAAGCAACAATGGAAAGATTACATGTTCAGAAGCAAGAAAGATCGCAGAAGATTTGAATGTTCCCTATATTGAAGTTGGAAAGATGGCAAATGAGCTTAAGATAAAAATAAGAAATTGTGAGCTTGGTTGTTTCTAATGGGAACAATCTTCTTTGAGCTTGCCCTTACTTTATATTTTGCAGGATTTATTCTAAGCATAGTTGGAATCATAAGAAAAAAAAATGATTTAGATAAAGCTGTATTTTTCTTAAGTTTAATAGGTTTCTTACTTCATACAATTTATCTGATTATAAGATATATAAAATCAGGACGAGCACCCGTATTTTCAATGCATGAAGCAAACTCCTACTTTGCATGGAGCATTCTCTTAGTTTCTTTTTTAATTAATTTTTTTTATAAAGTTAAGGTTTTAAACTTTGGAATAATTCTTAGTTTTTTAATTATGTTTATAGGCGCTTTTTTCCCAAGAGGTATTCCTTCTTTAAAAGGAGAGATTAAAAGTTTCTGGATTGATATTCATGCAGTTATGGCTATTTTTGGAATAGCTCTTTTTAGTGTCGCCTTTGTCTTTAGTAGTCTTTATCTTATTCAGGAAAAAGCTATTAAATCTAAAAAATTTAGAGGATTTGAAAATATTCTGCCAAATCTTGAAATTCTTGATAAAATAAACTATCGTCTTATATTTTGGGGATTCCCACTTTATACAGTTGCTCTTGTCGTAGGATTTATTAAATATGTTAGCTTAGTTGGTTTTATGTTTGATCCAAAGGAGATATGGAGTTTTCTAACATGGAGTGTATATTTATCAATCTATTATCTCAGAGTAAAAGAAGACTGGAGAAAGAAAAAGGCTGCATATCTTACTATACTTGCTTTTCTTCTTGTAATTTTCGGATTTTTTGGTATAAATCTACTAACAGAGAGTTTTCATAAACCACTATGAGCTTAACAGTTGTTGGACTGAATCATAAGACTGCGCCAATTGAAATTAGAGAAAAGCTTGCCTTTGGTTCAAAGGAGACAATTAAGGAAGCTTTAAGACAACTTATTCAAAAGGAAGATATTGCTGAGGCAGTGATTCTTTCAACATGTAATAGAGTGGAAATATATGTCTATAGCAATGTCTCCTCTGATAAAGAAAACAGAGAAAGCAAAGTAGAAGAGCTTATTAAAGAGTTTATCTCAAAATTTCATAAGATTGAAAAGGACATTTTTGAAAAATATTTATATGTACATAAAGACAGACAGGCAGTTGAGCATCTTCTTAAAGTTACCTCAAGTCTTGACTCAATGATTGTAGGTGAACCTCAGATAACAGGACAAGTTAAAGAATCCTATGAGATTGCTTTATCTGAAAGAGCAACTTCACTTATTCTTAATCATCTTATGAAGAGAGCACTTTTTACAGCAAAAAGAGTAAGAAATGAAACTCGGATTAGTGAAAATCCTGTATCTGTAAGCTATGCAGCAGTAGGACTTATTAAAAAAGTTTTTGATGATCTTTCCAAAAAGTCAATTCTTCTTGTGGGTGCTGGTGAGATGGCTGAACTTGCTTTAAAACATCTTATTGGAAATGGAGTAAAAAGCATTTACATTACAAATAGAACTTTTGAGAGAGCAAAGGAGCTTGCAAAGGAGTTTAATGGTACAGCAATTCCTTTCGAAAATCTAAAAGAAAATCTTATAAAAGCTGATATTGTTCTTTGTTCAACAGCAGCACCAAACTATGTTATAACCGAAAAGATGCTTAAAGAAGTAATGTATTTGAGAAAGTACAAACCCATATTTCTCATTGACATATCTGTTCCAAGAAATATAGATCCATCTTGCAATAACTTAGATAATGTATATCTTTACAATATAGATGATCTTCAAGCAGTAGTAGATTCAAACATTTTTGAAAGGAAAAAAGAAGCACAAAAGGCTATGATTATAATAAAAGAGGAAACAGAAAAGTTTTTCCACTGGCTTAACTCTCTTGAAAGTGTTCCAGTTATTGTTTCAATTAGAAATAAAGCTGAACAGATAAGACAGCAGGAGCTTGAAAAATTTAAATCTAAGTTTAGAGACCTTTCACCTGAAGTACTTAATTCTATTGATTATCTTACTCAAAGCATTATAAATAAAATAATGCACTATCCAACTGTTGCACTCAAGAATAACTGCGACAGTAAGGAGATTCTTATATACTCAGCAAGGAGGTTATTTGGGCTTGACAACGAGGAGGAATAAATTAATTATAGGGACAAGAGGAAGTAAACTTGCTTTGTGGCAGGCAAACTGGGTTAAGCATACTCTTAAATTACTTTATCCAGAGATAGATATTGAAATACAAAAAATAAAGACAACAGGTGATAAAATTCTTGATGCACCATTAGCAAAGATTGGTGGAAAAGGTTTGTTTGTAAAGGAAATAGAAGAAGCTTTACTTTCAAAAAAAGTTGACATAGCTGTTCACAGTATGAAAGATGTTCCAATAGAGATTCCAAAGGGATTGCAAATCTCGGCAATATGTGAAAGGGAAGATCCAAGAGATGCTTTCATCAGTAAAGATGGAAAATCTTTAAAAAATATTCAAGCTGGAGCAGTTGTTGGAACAAGCAGTCTAAGAAGAACAATTCAACTTAGAGCAATTAGAGATGATTTAATAGTACTTCCATTAAGAGGTAACGTTGACACAAGAATAAAAAAACTTAAAGAAGGACAGTTCAGTGCAATTTTACTTGCAATAGCAGGTTTAAAGAGAATGGGTTGTGAGGATATGGTTACAGAGACAATTTCTGAAGAAGTTATCATTCCAGCAGTTGGACAAGGTGCAATAGGAATTGAAACAAGAGTGGATGATGATTTTATAAATGAACTTATAAAGCCACTAAATCATGAAGATACATCCATCTGCGTTCTTGCTGAAAGAGCCTTTCTCTCAGTTATGGGAGGAGGATGTCAGGTGCCTCTTGCCTGTCATGCAAAAATTATAAAAAATGATGAAGGAAGTTTTATAAGGATAATAGGCATGATAGGAGATCCTGAAAACAAAATACCAATTATTAGAGGCTTTCGTGAAGGCAGTTTATCTCAATCACAAAACCTTGGTATAGATCTTGCAAAAGAATTACTTGATAAAGGCGGACAAGAGATAATCAAGAAAATTTACCATAAGGAGAAATAAGTGAGTAAAGGAAAGGTTTATCTTGTAGGTGCAGGTCCTGGAGATGCAGGATTGATTACATTGAAAGGTTTAAGAGCAATTCAGATGGCTGACTGCATTGTATATGACTTTCATATAAATCCTCGTCTTTTAACCTATGCAAAGGATGGTGCAGAGTTTGTTTATGCTGGTAAAAGAGGAGGACATCATGAGATGACTCAAGATGAAATAAACTCTATTCTTGTTAAGAAGGCAAAGGAAGGTAAGATAGTATGTAGACTTAAGGGTGGTGATCCCTTTGTTTTTGGTAGAGGTGGTGAAGAGTTAGAGATTCTCTATGAAGAAGGAATAGATTTTGAAGTAGTTCCAGGTGTAAGTTCTGTTATTGCTGTTCCTGCATATGCAGGAATTCCTATAACTCATAGAAAGGTAGCCTCTGCTTTTACTGTTATTACTGGTAATGAAGACCTTTCAAAACAGGAAAAGATCTTTACTCATATAAAAGCTTCAAATGCTTCAGAAACAATGATTTTTCTTATGTGTGTGAGAAATCTTGAAACAATTACAAATAGACTTATTCAAGAAGGTTTAAAACCAGAAACTCCATCAGCCATTATTCGTTGGGGCACAAGACCTGAACAAAAGGTAGTAACCGGAACAATATCAGAAATAGCCTATTTGGCAAAAGAAAATAAGATTTCATCACCTGCAATTCTTGTAATTGGTGATGTAGTAAAATTTAGAGAAAAACTAAAATGGTATGAAAAAAAACCACTTTATGGACATAGAATTCTTATTACAAGGCATTTAACAGATGATTATCTTATTCTTGAAGACATGGGAGCAGAGCTTTTTGTATTTCCAACAATAGCTTTTTTACCACCTGATGATTTCACTGAATTAGACAAGGCTATTGCAAATATAGAAAACTATCAATTTATTGTTTTTCCATCACCAAGAGCAGTTAAATTCTTTTTTGAGCGATTTTTGAGTATTGGCAAGGACGTAAGAAACTTAAAAGATATTTTAATATGTGCTATAGGTAAAGAAACTTCGAGAAGTTTAAGAGACTTTGGTATTAATGCAGACATAATACCTGATGAACATACTTCAGAGGCATTAGTTAAAAGGCTAAAGGAGGAATTTTTTAGCATTGCTCAAAACAAATTTAATCTTCAAAGTAAAAGTATTAAAATACTTTATCCATGTTCAAATATTGCCCTGAAGGACTTTGTTGAAGAGATGAATACTCTTGGTATAAAGGTAGACACACCTGTTACATACAGAACTGTAAAGCCCACAGAGCATGGTAAAAGGCTTATAAGATTTTTAAGGGAAGGTAAAATAACGATTGCAACCTTTACTTCCCCTTCAAGTTTCTACAATTTACTTGATATTCTTAGGGAAGATGCTAAGGAGATGCTTAAAGAAGTAGTGATTTCTGCGATAGGTAAAACAACAGCAAAGGCAATTCAAGAGGCAGGTTATAAGGTAAGTATAATGCCTGAAAAATCAACAGTAAAAGATATGGTGGAGGCAATTATAAGATGGGCTCAGCAGAATTAGTTATTGTAGGAGGAGGTATTTCAGGACTTTCCCTTGCTTATTTCTTGCTTAAGAAAAATCCTCAGCTTGATTTGAGGATAATAGAGGCTGAAAAAAAAGTAGGTGGCAAAATAGTTACAGAAAATATCTCAGGATTTTTATGTGAAGGTGGTGTTAATGGTTTTTTAAATAACAAACTTTCTACACTAAGTCTTGCCAGTGAACTAAATATAGAGCCTATTAAAGGAAGTGATAACTCAAAAGTAAGATATCTACTTATAGATGGAAAAATGACAAAAGTTCCAGAGAATCCAATTAAATTTTTTCTTTCACCAATTCTTTCAATTTCTGGCAAGATAAGAATGCTAAAAGAATACTTTGTTGCACCAGTAAAAGAACACACAGACGAGACTGTTGAAAGTTTTGTCACTCGCAGAGTTGGAAGAGAGTTTTATGAAAAGCTGATTGATGCCTTGTCTACTGGAATCTATGCAGGAGATCCTTCAAAGATGAGTATGAAAAGCTGCTTTTCAAAGGTTTATTGGCTTGAAAAGAAATATGGTGGACTTATAAGAGGATTAATTGCTCTAAGAAAAGAAAGAAAAGATGTAAAAGTTCAACCATCCGTAGTTCTTATGTCATTTAAAACTGGAATGGCAGAGCTTGTTTATAGTTTAGAGTGTAATCTTTCATCAAAGATAATAAAAGGTAACAGAGTAATTGGCATCACGAAGCAAAATAGTTACTATTCTGTTTATCTTGAAAATGGAGATATATTTGAATCAGAAAAAGTAGTGCTTTCATGTCCTGCCTATGAAACAGCAGAAATATTAAAGGAACTTAATAAAGAAATTTCAGATATCTTAAAAACTATTCCTTATCCACCTTTAAGTGTAGTGGCTTTTGGATTTAAAAAAGAGCAGATTGGTTTTGGAACATCTCTTTATGGTTTTTTAATACCCTACAGGGAGAAAAGAAAGATTCTTGGAACTCTTTTTGATTCAAGTATTTTTCCAAACAGGGCACCTGAAGGCTATGTTTTGCTTAGAAGCATGATTGGAGGTAGAAGAGCACCTGAACTTGCCATGTTATCTGATGAAAATCTTACTGAGACAGTTTTGCGTGAATTAAAAAGTATTTTAAACATTAAAGGAGACCCTGAATTTGTGAAGATATTTAGATGGGAAAAGGCAATTCCCCAGTATGAGTTAGGGCATGAAGACAAACTAAATCGTATAGATACAATACTTAATAAATTTCCAGGATTATATCTTACTGGCAATGCATACAGAGGTGTAAGTGTTAATGATTGTATTGAAAACTCATTAAAGCTTGCCGAAAAAATTTAAAGTTTAATTTTTAGAGAAATCCATGTTTTTTGATATTTTTCTTTTTATTCTAAGCGGAGTCTTTTTACGAGTTTTGCTTACAATTAAAGGAGTATCTCCTGAAAAGATTGATTATTATCGTGACAGAATCAACCATATTGTTTTTTACTACATAATACCCTTTGTATGTTTTAAGACAACCTATACAATGCCTTTTAGTTTAAGTCATTTTAAAGTATCCTTAGTTGCTAATCTTACAATAATAAGCTGTGTCTTAGTTTCTTGGTTAATCTACAAAAAAATGAATTTATTTAGAGGGATAAAGTCTGAATCTATAGGTGCTTTTATTGTTTGTTCTGCTTTTGGAAATGTTCTCTATATGGGTTTGCCTATATTAACAAAACTATATGGAACTCAGGGTATGAGTTATGCTTTCACTTATGATCTTTTGGCAAGCACTCCACTTACCTGGACATTGGCAGTGGCTATATGCATGAAGTATGGTAGAGCAAAGAGTATAAAACTAAAAGATTCTATTGTCACAATTATTAAAATTCCTCCTATTTGGGGATTGTTTTTAGGTTTGATATTTAGAGAAATAGGTATAAATATACCTGGGGAATTAATAAATTTAATCAGTTTAATTTCAAAGTATATTACTTTTCTTATGCTATTTGTTGTAGGAATATCTATAAAAGCTGTGGCACCAAAAAGATTTATTTCCTCTTTACCAGCAATCTTGGTTAAGGTGGTTATATCACCTCTTTTTGCTTTATTATATGGAAAGATTTTTGGACTTACGGGTATTCCTCTTAATGTCTGTATTGTAGAGGCAGGAATGCCTTCAATGTTACTTAGTATGCTCTTTGCAACAGTCTTTGGAATAGATATGAAAACCTCTGTTGAAATGATATTTCTTACGACAGTTTTATCTCTTTTAATATTTTCTTTGAGTAATTTGAGGATTATTTCTTAAAAGCCTTTCCATGTCATTTTTTAAGTTCTTGCTTAGGATTACATCCTTCTTTTTTATAATATCGCTTAAAATGATAGGTTGCTATTTCTGTCAATTCTGTGAAAAATAATACTTTTTCAGAGAAATTATTTTTGAGCGAAGGCTTTCTCTAAAAATTTATATAAAAACATGTTATAGTATTAAATGTTTTAAAAACTTTTATAAATCTCCGGAGGTAGAGGATGACAGAGAGGAAGGTCGTAAAGGACATAATGTTGGAGTTATTTGAGTATCCTCACATTCCCTATTGGTTTAGTATTGAACAAGTAATAAAAGTAATAAAAACATCTTTTTTTCAGTCTCAAAAATATACAGACCCGCTTGTGGTGCTTGTATTTGATGAAAAATATAATCTTCTTGGAACAGTAACGCCTAAAGATGTTTTAAGAGGAATTTTTTCTTCAAATAATAACTTAGCAGTAGTGTCAGATTCTTCAGTAGCACAAAAAATAGAAATTGATTGGGAAAACCTTTTCAGTGAGAGTTTTAAGGGTTTTCTTCAAAAACCTGTAAATGAAGTAATGGTTCCTATAAAACATTTTGTTGATCCTTCAGATTCAATCTTCAAAGCAGCTTACTTAATGATTAATTTTAACTTACCTGTTTTACCTGTAATTGAAGACAAGAAAAAACTTTTAGGTGTAGTAAGAATGTTTGAAATATTTGAGATAATTTCAGATGAAATGATAAAAAAATAAATATTACAGCATGATTTCTGTTTTATGCAGAGAAGGTGGTAGATATGAATAAGAAAGTAGTTACCTTTTTCATTCTTTTTGGGTTTTGGTGTATCTTTTCTGGAATGTTTGATATTTTTCATTTGTCACTTGGAGCAATATCTTGTTTAATAATTACGTTAATCTCGGGAGACTTATTATTTAGTAGCGAAAAAATTACAAAATCTCACATAATAGAGGGATTTAGATTTATAAAATATATTCCTTGGCTATTTTATCAGATAATTCTTGCAAATATTCATGTTGCTTACTTAGTATTACATCCTAAAATGCCAATAGAACCTTTTGTGCTTGAATACAAAGCTAAACTTAAAAAGGATATATCAAAGGTTGTATTTGCAAACTCGATAATTCTTACACCTGGAACAATAACTATGGACATTACTAAGGATAATATTTTTATCATCCACTGCATCAGTAGAAAAGTTGCTGAAGATTTGCTTACTGGAGAGATGGAAGAAAAGGTTGCTAAGATATTTGAAGAGGATATTAAAATTGATTAGAAAATAAATAATGGAAAACTTTTTTGTATTGACAATAATAGTTCTTGGAATAATGGTTATTTTATGCCTTTATCGTGCTATATTTAGTCCTACAATTATGGATAGAATTGCCGCAGTGGGAGTTATTGGAACTAAAACTACATTAATTCTTGTTTTGTTGGGAGTTTATTATAAAAGAATAGAAATGTTTGTTGATATTTCTCTTGCTTATGCTCTTCTTAACTTTATAGCTACACTTGCAGCATCTAAGTTTTTTAGGCTTAGAAAGAGTATAAAGCCGGGAACTAAATTTTTAAAAGACAGGGAGACTGGAAAATGATTGATTTTATTATAAATATTTTTATAATCATAATTGTAGTTATAGGATTGTTCTTTTTCTTCACTGCCACTGTTGGACTTTTAAGATTTCCAGATTTCTATTGTAAACTTCAAGCAACAGGGAAGGGAGATACTCTTGGTGCAGTATTGGTTCTTTTGGGAGTAGTAGTGTATATACTTAAAGAGGATTTTTCCTTTAGCACAATACTTGTTTCTATAAAAATTTTCTTTATAATTTTTTTCATATTTCTTGCTAATCCTACAGCAACCCATGCTTTGACAAAGGCGGGATTAGACAGTGGAGTAATTCCCATAAAAAAGGAGGATTTAAAGAAATGACATGGATAATGGAAATATTAATATTAACTATTCTTCTAATATGTGCTTTAGCAGCCATTCATGTTAAAGACTTATTAAGTTCTGCAATACTTTTAGGTGCTTACAGCTTTCTTATGTGCATTTTATGGGCAGAAATGGGAGCTGTTGATGTGGCTTTTACAGAGGCTGCTGTTGGTGCTGGAATTAGTACTGCCTTTTTTATAGGTGCAATTTATCAAACAACAAGAAGGACAAAAGATTGAAGTTTTTTGCTTTAATAATAGTTATACTTACAGGTGCTGTGCTTATATACAGCACTCTTGATATGCCAGACTGGGGAGATCCTAACTCTCCAGCAAGCCTACATGTGTCACCACGTTATATTGAAAAAACCATTGAAGAAACTGCCACTCCAAATGCTGTTACTTCAGTTCTTGCAGACTACAGAGGCTATGATACCTTAGGAGAAACAACAGTGATATTTACTGCTGCTGTTGTATGTATTCTGCTTTTAAGGAGATTTGAGGATGATAAGACTTTATGATGATCTCATAATACAAACAGTTTGTAGAATTATGATTCCTCTCATTCAACTTTTTGCTTTTTATGTTATTGCACATGGACATTATAGTCCAGGTGGAGGATTTCAAGGAGGATGTATCTTAGGTGCATCATTTATCCTAATGGTAATTGCCTATGATATAAACTGGATGAAAAGAAGATTTTCAGAGAAAAAAAATACTCTTTTAATGGCTTTTGGAGTTCTTATATATGCGTTAGTGGGAGTTTTGTGCATACTTTTAGGAGCAGAGTACTTAAACTATGGAATTCTTAATAAGATTATTCCAACTGACTCTGTTAAGGTTCGCGCCTTAGGCACTTTAATTATAGAGATTGGGGTTGGAATTACTGTTATGGCTGTTATGGTATCCATATTCCTTAATCTTACAACTTTTGGTAAACATGAAAAAGGAGAGGTCTAAATGGAGACAGTTATTGGTAAATATAACTATTGGATTTACATAGCTCTTATGATGATAGGATTTTATGCCATGATAGCAAAAAGGAATCTGGTAAAAAAAATCGTAGGAATGAATATATTTCAGACTGCAATAATCCTATTTTTCATATCAACAGCCTATAAAAAAGATGCTACAATACCTATTTTAATTAAATCTCAAGAAGTCATAGATCCAGCAAAGTATATTAATCCTTTACCTCATGTGCTTATGCTTACTGCCATAGTGGTAATGGTAAGTACATTTGGTGTCGCCCTTGCTGTGATTATGATGCTTTATAAACAGTATAAAACTCTTGATGAAGATGAAATAATTGAAATTCTGAGAAAGAAAAAATGAATCTGTCAGAACACTCCTCAATCTTAATCGTTGTTATTCCTTTAATTGCTTCATTTGTTAATATATTTTTAAATTTTCTTCAAAGGAAACTTTGTTATCCTTTTTTTGTATTGGTTTTAGGTATATGTGTAGCTCTTTCAATTGATATATTATGCCAAGTTATTAACTTCGGAGTATTAAGATACAGACTTGGTGGCTGGATGGCTCCATGGGGAATCGAATATGTGATAGATCATTTAAATGCCTATTTAATTGTCATCGTTTCATCAATGAGCTTTATCGTGGCTATTTACTCTAAGGATAGTGTAAAAAAGGAGATTTCAAAGGCAAAACTACCATATTTCTACTCTACATACTTACTTCTTGCAACAGGATTATTTGGAATAACCGTCACTGGAGATATCTTTAATCTTTATGTGTTTCTTGAAATAGCCTCTCTTTCAGCATATGCTTTGGTAGCTATTGGAGAGAAACGCTCTGTTCTTGCAAGTTTTCACTATATAATAATGGGTACCATAGGAGCTTGTTTTTATTTGTTGGGAGTAGGATATATATATATCATTACAGGTTCATTAAATATTAGCGATCTTACAAGACTTCTACCATCTCTTTATGAATCAAAGGTGACTCTCACAGCCTTAGCATTTTTTATAGTAGGTATTGGAATTAAAATAGCTTTATTTCCACTTCATAGATGGCTACCAGACTCGTATACTTTTGCGCCTTCTGCTGTTAGTGCTTTTGCTTCAGCAACTGTAACAAAGGTTGGCATATATGTTTTAATCAGAATATCTTTTACACTTTTTGAGCCAAAATTTCTAATAGAGATGACTCCTCTTTCAAATATTCTTATCTGGTGGTCAACAATAGCGATATTTTTTGGCAGTCTCATTGCAATAGGACAGAAGGACTTTAAGAGAACTCTTTCTTACATATTGATTGCAGAGATAGGATATATGGTATTTGGCATAAATATAGGGAATAAAGAGGGATTTATAGGTGCTGTTTTACACATATTGAATGATTCATTAATGATTGGTTGTCTCTTTATGATTGCAGGAGGAGTCTTTTATAGAATTGGTTCAAGAAATATCGAAGACTTTAATGGACTTAACAGAAATATGCCAATCACAATGGCAGCATTTACCATAGCAGCTTTGTCTATGATAGGAATTCCTCCTACTGCAGGATTTTTTAGTAAGTGGTATTTAATAGTAGGTGCTGTCAAGGCAGGATATTTGGTTTCTGCAGTCATTCTGATTTTTAGTAGTTTAGTTAATGCACTCATATTTTTCAGAATTCTTGAAAAAATTTACTTTACAAAAAATGAGAATACTCCCATGTATAACTTTCGGGAATTACCTATAAGTATGATGATTCCAATAGTTATAACAGCCTTAGCAATTCTAATAATAGGACTTTACAGTGGAGAGATTATCTCATCTGTGATTAAATTTAGTTTGCCAAAGGGATTTTAGATTTATGGAGACAAGTATTTCAATAAAACCTGTACTTGCAATAGCCGTATCAGCAGTATCAGCTTTTCTTATAGCAATAACTGGTGAAAAATTAAGAAATTTGAGAGAGACATGGAGTATTCTTGCTTCTATTTTTAAATTTTTAATAGTTGTTTCGATGTTACCAGATATTCTGTGTGGGAAAGTAATTGAATACTGCTTATTTAGAATAACATCTGAGCTTATTTTACACTTTAGAATTGATGCCCTAGGATTATTTTTTGCAATGACAGCATCTTTTCTTTGGATTATTACTTCTTTTTACTCAATAGGATATATGCGTGGACTTAATGAACATAAACAGACTCGTTATTTTGTTTATTTTGCAATAACTCTTTCTGCTACAATGGGCGTAGCTTTTTCAGCAAATATTTTTACTGCTTTTGTATTTTATGAAATTATAACGATAGCTACATATCCTCTTGTGGCTCATAAAGAAACTGAGGAAGCAAAGAAAAATGCCAGAAAGTATCTGGCTTATTTACTTAGTACTTCTGTGGCATTTCAACTTACAGCAATTGTGCTTACTTACTGTCTTTCAGGAAATCTTTATTTTTCAAAAGGAGGAAATTTAAGTAATGATATTTCCTCTTCATTGTTAACGATTACTTTTCTTCTTTATATTGCAGGAATTACAAAAGCTGCTATAATGCCACTTCACAGTTGGCTTCCTGCAGCAATGGTGGCGCCAACACCTGTAAGTGCTCTTCTTCATGCTGTAGCTGTAGTAAAGACTGGCGTATTCATGATTCTAAGAGTTGTTTTTTATATATTTGGCGTTGATCTTTTAAAAAGTCTTAATCTAGAAACAGTACTTGCTGTAGTTGCATCTTTCACTATAGTGGCAGCCTCAGTTATAGCTTTAAGACAGGATAACTTAAAACTAAGACTTGCCTACTCTACAGTAAGTCAGCTTTCTTATATTGTTCTTGGTGCAGCTCTTCTTAGTCCTTCAGCACTAAAAGGAAGTATATTTCATATTATAGCCCATGCCTTTGGTAAGATTACTCTATTTTTTGCTGCAGGAGCAATATATGTGACAACTTATAAAACAAAAATAAGCGAACTTGATGGAATAGGAAAAAGAATGCCTCTTATTATGGCATCATTTACAATAGGAGCTCTCTCAATGATAGGAGTTCCACCTTTTGCAGGTTTTATTAGTAAGTGGTATCTTAGTGTTGGTGCTATTGAGTCAGATAAGATTTTTGTATTGGCTATTTTAGCTATAAGTACAATACTAAATGCTTGTTACTTTATGCCAATAGTTTATGTAGCTTTTATGAAAAAATCAAAGGATAGTAAATACAATGGAATAAATGAAGCTCCAATTTTTGTCTTAATTCCAACAGTTTTGACTGCAGTTTTAACATTGGTAGTATTTTTATGTCCGCATCCTTTTATAAAGCTAATAATATTGATAGTGAATCAGACCTTCGGAGGATGATATGAAAAAAGCTGATTCTTTGTTTTTGAAGATTTTTTATGTAATTTTTGTAGTTTGTTTTCTTTATTTAGTCTATATTCTTTTTAATACCCTTTAAGGAGGTTCAAGTAATGAAAAGATACTTTTTTGATAGTCCGAAAAATGTAAAGATCTTTTTTGCAGTTTTTTATTTATTTTTAGTATTTTCCTTAATTGCTGAATTTTTCATACATAAACATATTTATTTTCCATGGGAGAATTATCCTTTCTTTTATGCTTCATTCGGTTTCGTGGCCTTTGTTTTTCTTATAATGGTTTCAAAGCACATTTTAAGACCATTAGTTAAAAGGAGAGAGGATTACTACAGTGATTAGTCCAATTCCTCCTGCAATATTATTTATATTTGGTGCTTTTGTTATTCCCTTTTTAAGAGGTAAGGCTTTAAGTATTTATTTATTGTCTTTGCCAGTTTTAGGTTTTATTAATTTTATAAATCTACCTGAAGGTGTTCATTACAGTATAAATTTTCTGGAGTATAAGCTTATTGTTGTCAAAGTTGATAAAATTAGCATATTTTTTGGGTATATCTACCATATAATCACATTTATTGCGTTACTTTACTCACTCCATGTAAAAGAGCCTGCTCAACATATAGCTTCTATTGTATATTCAGGTGCAGCATTAGGAGTAGTTTTTGCTGGTGATTTATTTACTCTTTTTATATTTTGGGAAATGATGGCATTCAGTGCTTTCTATCTCATATGGGCATCAAGAACAAAGGAGTCCTATACTGCAGGATTAAGATATCTATTAGTTCATATAGTGGGAGGATTATTTCTTTTATTCGGAGTTGTAATACGTTACTTTGAAACAGGTTCTTTAAGCTTTGGTTATATTGGACTTGATGGATTAAGTTCTTGGTTAATATTTTTAGGATTTGGAATAAATTGTGCCTTTCCAGGACTTCATGCTTGGCTACCTGATGCCTATCCAAAGACAACACCTACAGGTGGAGTTTTTATGTGGACTTTCACTACCAAGACAGCTATTTATGTTCTTGCAAGAGCCTTTCCAGGAGAAGAAATTCTTATATGGATTGGTGCTATTATGACAGTTTTTCCTATATTTTTTGCGGTTATTGAAAATGACTTAAGAAAAGTACTTTCATACAGTCTAATAAACCAACTTGGATATATGGTCACAGGAATAGGTATTGGCACTCAACTTTCTCTTAACGGAACATTTTCACATGTTTTTTGTCATATTCTATATAAAGCTTTACTTGTTATGTCTATGGGAGCTGTAATCTATAGAACAGGAAAAATTAAATGCACTGACTTAGGAGGACTTTACAAGAGCATGCCTCTTACAGCCCTATTTTGCATTATAGGTGCTGCATCAATCTCTGCTTTTCCACTATTTAGCGGATTTGTAAGTAAGTCAATGGTAGTTGAAGCCTCTGCTATAGAAGGGTTAGTACCAATTTGGTTTATGCTTACCTTTGCCTCTGTTGGTGTGCTTGAACATGCAGGAATAAAGGTTCCTTATTATGCCTTTTTTGCCCATGACTCAGGAATAAGAACAAAGGAGTCTCCTCTTCATATGCTTATTGCTATGGGAATTACAGCATTTTTATGCATCTTTATAGGAGTTATGCCTAGTTTTCTTTACAGTCTTCTTCCATATCCTGTAAATTTTGAACCTTATACTGCCTCTCATATAGTATCAACAACTCAACTTTTGTTGGCTGGAATACTTGCTTATGTACTTCTTATGAAAGCAGGAGTTTTTCCTGAAGAAATGAGGGCTACTAATCTTGATTTGGATTGGTTTTACAGAAAAGGAGCTCAAGCTTTTGTTTGGTTTATTAATAACCCGGGTTCTCATATTATGCAAAGATTAAACACAATATTTTTTATCAAAATTCCAAATTTCTTAGGATGGTTTACAAAAAATCCTCTTTTAGCAGTAAAAATTCTTATTGATTCTATAATTCTTGTTTTTTCAATTCCTGAAAAAAGAGAAAAGATTAAAGCTCGTTTAAGAGCTGAAAAATTAAAATATCCAGGTGATCCTTTACTGCCCATATCAGTTGGTGTTCTTGTTTTATGGTCTATATTCTTTCTTTTGCTTTATTTGATAATTTACTACACAAGAGGATACATGTAAAAAGTAAAATTTATGATATAATAGTTGAGCAATTATGATATTAAGTAAACTTTTTAATAGATATTTTAAAGAGAAAGATTTTATAAAGCTTTCATCGGAAAGATTAAAGGAATTTGGATTTAGCTATCATAATACAATAGCAGGTGTTTGTCTTTGCAGAGATGAGATATGTCAGAGCGTTCTTCCAGAGATAAGAAAATATTGGGGAGTTTTTTTTAATTTTTCAAGTTTTGCAGGAGTATATATATCTGGACAAATAGGTTTAAAGGTTTTCTTAAGCCATCTTCCTGAAGTAAAAGAAAAAAGAAGTGTTCTTTATTTACTTACCCATATAGGAATAGATAAAGATGGAAATTTAGGATTCTGTAAAAGAAAAGGCATAGAAAAATCAACTGCTTGTGGAGCTCTTATATTATTTCTCAATACATTGTCAAAATCTGACAAAGAAGAGGAAGATCCAGAGTTAAATCTTGTGAACCAAAAGTTGAAAAGGGAGATATCTGATAAGATTCCTGATCTTATGGAACTAACTAAGATAGCTCTTCGGATAAGCTTTAATGAGATTGAAAAAACTATGGATGTTCTCGCTAAAGCAGATGAAATTACTTATGCTATTGTTTCAGGAATACAGGTGCATTATTTAGATAAAAACTATGTTGTGCCAATGGATTCATTTATTTTTATAGATAATAAAAAAATCAATTTGGAGTTTTAGTATGGAGAATGTTTTTAAGAAAATATTGCTTCCTGTAGACAAAAGTGAAAACTCAAAGAAGGCAATAAGGTTTGTAAGTTCATTATTAAAATATATTGAAGAAAAAGAGATAGAAGTTACCCTTCTTAATGTAATTCCTCTTGAAACTATTAGTGAAAAACTTAAAAATGTAGATTTTAAAATGGTAATTATTCAAGATAAGGTTTTTGCTGATAAACTTGTAGAAAATTACATTAATGAACAAATTATGCCATTTTTAGATGATTACGAAAAATATATAAGAACAACAGGCTTCTTAGGAGCTATAAAAAAACAAGTGGAGATAGGAGACCCTGGTAGTAAGATTATAGAAATATCAACAACTGAAGATATCAAAACAGTCATGCTTGCCCGGAGGGTGATGTCAAAGTTTAAAAAGATAATCCTTGGTAGTGTCTCAGAAAAAATACTTTATGGTCTTTTAAATCAGAATATATACATAATAGGACAAAGAATTTCAGAAGAAAAACCTATAGGTAAGATTCTTATTCCTGTTGATGGTTCTGAGTACTCAATGAAGGCTGTTGAGCATGTTTTATCTCTTGCTAAGGTTGTTAAAAATATAGAAAATATAACTATTTTAAGAGTAATAAATGTATCATTATATCTTGAAAGACTTAGACAAGGAATTGATCCAGAGATGGAAGCAGAAGAAATTCTTATTGAATCTAAAAGAAAATTTATTAATGAGGGAATACCATCCGATTTAGTAATTACGAAAAGTACTGTTGGTTTTCCTAAGGATGAGATTATCAGGGAAATTCAACAAGGTAACTATGACCTTATAGTAATGGGACGTAAAGGTCGTTCTCCAATTAGAGATATTATTTTAGGTGGTGTAA
Organism: Thermodesulfovibrio sp.; assembly: GCA_039630505.1. Lineage (GTDB taxonomy): Bacteria > Nitrospirota > Thermodesulfovibrionia > Thermodesulfovibrionales > Thermodesulfovibrionaceae > Thermodesulfovibrio. Next base: position 89,157 of record JBCNUV010000023.1, on the reverse strand, counting down.
GTACAACAGTGTTGAATAACTGTTTTGAACAAACCGTCGCAATAATCAATCAATAGTGAATCTTTTCATCTCAGGTTGGGCAGGTTTTAAAGAAGCCTTAGGAGATATACCAGAAGATTGGCATTTTATAAATCCCTTCATTGACTTAGATGAAAAAGATATAATAAAAGTTCTAAAAGATAAATCAGGTAATACATTGGTGGGATGGTCTACAGGAGGACATATTATCTTGAAAAATCTGTCCTTTTTTTCTGAAAGATTCAAAGAAATTATAGTTATTGCAGGATTTAGAAAATTCACTTATTATGTGAAGCCAAGAATTATAAGGAGAATGATGCAAAAAATGCAGACAGAACCTGAAATGGTTATAAAGGATTTTTTAGTTAATGCTGGATGTAATCCCTTATTTCCTGAAAAAGTTGACTATAAAAAGTTAATTAATGGACTTGAGTTTCTACTTTCTTCTGAAGTATCTAATTTAAAGTCTGAAATAACAAATCTTATTCTTATTCAGGGTATAAATGATAAAATTTTACCAATAAATGCTTTAGAAGATTTAAAAATCCTATATCCCTATGCTAAGACTTTCTTGATAGCAAAATCCCATTGGATTGGTTTTGAAGAAATATTAAAAATAAAAGCCTCAGGTTAATGCCTGAGGCTTTTATTTTTAATCCTTTTGTTTTACAATGACATGTGCAGGTCTTTTTGCAATAACAGGTATCTGGACATCAAATTTTTCAAGTAAAAGTCCAATTAAAAAGAGTGCTAATCCTACAAATGTCCAGTATCCAGGTGCCATCATTATTAATCCACCAGATATGTAAAGGGCTCTTTCAAGGGGGGTGGAAGGTTTTGTCCAGTAACCTAAAACACCTGCTTCAATGGCAAACATAGCAACAAAGGCACCAATGAATATGAATAAAATCTCCCATGGAGAACCTTTCATTAGATAGGCTGGAACAAATACGAAGAAGAAAGGCATTATATACCCACCAATTCCTAACTTCATAGAATACCAAGCAGCTCTTAACCAACTACCTCCAGCAATGGCAGTTGTTGTATATACTGTTATACAAACAGGGGGAGTTAATCCAGACTTAATAGCAAAATAGAAAATGAATAGATGGGCAGCAAGGGGATTTACTCCCATCTGTTGAAGTGCAGGAACTAAAACAGCAGCAGCTATAACATAGGCAGCGGTTGTTGTCATGCCCATTCCAAGAATTATTGCTGTAAGCATTGTTGCTATTAGAGCAAGATAAACATTATAGCCAGAGATCTCAATAATTATCTCTGAAACCTTTACTCCAAATCCTGTTAAAGATATCAGGCTTACAGCAATCTGCACACATGCCATCATTATCATAAGCCATGCTAAAGCCTTTACAACTCCCTCAAAAAGTCCTCCCCATATAGTCTTTATTCTGTTTAAAATTTCCTTTTTCTTAAGAGGTCCTCCGAAAAATGTGTAATAAACAACTGATACAACAATTGCCCATGCTGCACATATTTGTGCAGGGAAGAACATAAAAAGTAAAACACCGAGAGTACCTATAGGAAGTATAAAGTTTAAAATTTTTTGTGGTTTTAGAATAGTTTTCAAATCTGGCATTAATTCCTTAGGAAGCTTACCCATGCCTGTTCTACCAGCTTCAATCCACACACCAGCTGCAATACCTGCAAAATATATCACAGCTGGAATTAATCCAGCTATCATTATGTTTGTATATGGAATATTGAGAAACTCTGCCATTATGAAGCATCCAGCACCCATAATAGGAGGCATTATCTGTCCACCAGAAGAGGCTGCTGCCTCTACAGCAGAGGCAAACGCACGGGAGAATCCAAATTTCTTCATAAGAGGAATTGTAAAAGAACCAGTTGTGGCAGCATTTGCTACAGATGAGCCACTAAGCATTCCAAAGAGAGAGCTTGATATTACTGCTACATGTCCAGGTCCACCTCTTATTTTTCCGCCAAAGTATGTTGAAAGCTCCATAACAGTTGAACCAACACCAGTAGCAAATAGGATAGGACCAAAAATTATAAAAGGTGCTATTATTCTACTTGCCATATCAGTAAGAAGTCCCCAAATTCCCTCTGTCATTAAATAAAGCTGATAGAGAATATCTGTAAGACTAAATCCTGGATGAGCAAATCTTCCTGGAATATGGGGACCTGCTATTGTATATATAATGAAAAACAAAACAAGTATAGGAACTGTCAGTCCAAGAGCTCTTCTTGTTCCTTCAATAAGAGCTATAATCAATAAAACAGCTAATACAAGATGATAGGTCTCAAAAACGCCTGGATTTCTTACTACTTCTTCCCAGTGAATCATTATGTAAATACATGGAATAAGGCTAATAATAATAAATATAAGATCAAGCAAAGAGGGTGAATTTTGAGTTCCAGTTAGAAGATATTGGAAAACTTTTGGTACATTCCATTTAAGCATTCTTTTTGAGAAGGGATAAACTAAGAATACGATGGCAAGTCCTATAGAAAGAGAGATACCGCCCTGCAAAAGGGGATGCAGAGCGGCAAGTAAAGCAGTATAAAGAATAAATATTCCCCATAATCCAACAAGTATGTTTAGTATTAGTTTCCAGAAACCTCTGAGTTCACGCACTTTTTAACCTTTTCCTCCTGAATTTTTATTTTTTTTCTTTCTGTGTAACTTCTATTGTTGTCTGTAGTTGAGTTCCCTTGTTTCCAAAAATTTCAATTTTATGCTTACCAGGCTTTGCATTAACTGGAATGCCTGATTTTACCGAGAATGTTCCATTGGCATCTGCTTTTATAATATCTACTTTTTCTGTGCCAAGTGCTATTTTTTCTCCTTCATCAAGTGTTATTATAATGTCAATCTCTTCGTCTGGTTTAAAACCCTTTCCTTCAATTGTTATTACTGTGGCAGGTTCACCCTTAGAAGGTGTAATTGTAACCTGTGGTTGAGCAAATATAAAAATAGGAAAAAAAGTAATTACTAAAAAAGTTGATAGAATTATTATCATTGCTTTCATTTTAAAACCTCCTATCTTTTTTTCATCTCAGGAGGAATAAGTTTGTCAGGAATTTTCAACTTTAGGACATCTCTATAAAATTTAACAGCACCAGGATGAAGAGGAACATTTATATACTTTACAGCCATACCAAACATGTCTTCAAAGTTTCCCTCTTTAAGAGTTGCAAGGGCGCCTACAATTTCTTTTCTATTTTCATATACTGCTTTTACAATCTTAAATACAACATCCTCGGGAACATCTTTATCAACAAAATCAGTTACTACATAGGCTAGGCTTGGCTGAGAAGTTTTAACGCTCTTAAAAAGTCCTGCTGGAATGTCCATTATTAATCCCTGTCCTGGATAAACTTTATTAAATTGGTCAACAAGTTGTTTTGGAACGGGAAGTATTCTTATATCCATATTTGCCTCAAGATCAAGGATGGCTGAATCTTTAAATCCTGCTTTATACCAACCTTTTACAACACCAGACTTCATTGCATCAACACTTGCTCCAATTCCCATCATTTTGTAGTTAGGAGTTATATTTAAAGCTTTGAAAAATAGCTCTATAACTCTACCAGATGTTGTTCCAGGGTTCATAGCAAAATCAACACCACTTAGTTGTCTTACATCTTTTATTCCACTTTTTTCAGCCACTATAATATGAATAGGAGTAATATACCCACCCCATAGAGTTCTCAAGTTTGGATTGGGTTTGCCTTGATAATCAATTATTCCCATATAGTTTGCATATCCAGCTGCTGCATCAGCAGGACCTATATGAATAGCCTTTCTTTGAAGTCTTGAGAGATTTTCAAGAAATCCACCAGTTTCAACAACAGTAACTTCAATCTCACCTGGATATGCCTTATTTACTACTTTTGCCATCGCAACAGTATTGGCATAAAGTCCAGAGCGAACAGATGTAGCACCCCATTTCACATGAAATTTCTTTGTGGCTTCTGCAGTGGTTAGAAATCCGAAAGAAATTACAAAACATAGAAAAAAGGTCAGAAACATGACTACACTTTTTTTCATCTTATCCCCCCTCCTTATTTAGAATCTTAATGATAATATTAAAAAAATAAAAAAAAGTCAACCTCTATTTTTGTGGTTGTGGTTACTATATTAAAATGTGACACATAGTTTCTAAACAAGTTAGCCTTCTTTGTTTATTAGAAGTAATCAAGCCTCAGACAAGCTCAACAGCTCTTAGAATTAAATTATAGGCAGACTTTAAGGAATTTAGCTTAAAGAAAAAGAGAGTTTGCTTAAGACATAAGAAGGACTCTTAATAGGTATGTAAGTTCAGATAAACTTATGTAAGCATTGTGGACAATAGTAGCTAAGTGCAGAGTTTCATCCCTTTGATAATTTATGGACAAATATGAAAGTTTAAAAGCTTTTCATTGATGTGCACTAATGATTAAGAAGAAAAAGATACTGGGAAAGGTAAGATAACAGGTTTAGAAAATAACCGTTGTAGTGAAATCTTATTTGACACTATTAAAACCTGTAATTTTCACTTTTTATAGGTTTTCAACTGCCTCTTAAACTATGATAAATTTTATTTATGAAGTTAGTATGGTTTTTACTTATCTTTAGCATTTTTGTCTTTCATGTTGAAGCTTCAGCCATTTCTTTAGATAGATGCTCTTTAAGTCGCTTTAGTTGTGAAAAAATTTACCTTTTATATAAATTTTTTGATTTTCAACCTATTTGGAATCAAAAAAGGATTGAGACTTTAAAGATTTTAATTCAGAAATCAAAGTATGAAGGACTAAATCCTAACGACTATAAGATAAGAATCTCAAATTCTTTAATTGAAAACGAACTAAATCTTACTCATACTCTCATAAAACTTGCATACCACACTTACTATGGAAAAGTTAATCCTTCTAAGATTTTTGAAAAATGGGATTTTCCAAGGAAAAAGGATGAAGTGATAAAAATTTTAGCAGATTTAATAAAGCAAGATAGATTGGAGGAACTATTTGAAACTCTCGGACCAAAATATAAAGAATATAAAGATTTAAAGGAATATTTAAGGAAATACTATGAGATTGAATCTAAGGAAGCCTTAGATAAGATAGAGCTAAAAGAAAAGTTAAAAGTTGGAGATGTTCATCCATCAATTATCAAAGTAAGAAGAATACTTTGGCTTCTTGGATATTTAGACAGTTATATAGAGTCTAATCTTTACGATGAAAAGTTAGAGAAAGCTATTAGGAAATTTCAGGAAACTCACAATTTGGAAGCAGACGGTATTTTAGGCAAACAAACTGCTAAGGCTTTAAACATGAAGATTATGGATAGAATTACAAAGATAAGAGTAAATCTTGAAAAATATAGATGGTTGCCCGAAACTTTAGAAGAAAAATACATATGGATTAATATTCCTTCTTTTGAGCTTGTTTTATATGATAATGGACACACTTTACTTCATAGTCGTATAGTAGTTGGAAAAAACTACAAAGAAGACTTTAGACCTACTCCTCTTCTTTATAGTAAGATAAAGCAAATAGTGTTTAATCCACAATGGTATATTCCTCGTAGTATAGCAGTAAAGGACATACTTCCAAAAATAAAGAAAAATCCTGAGTATTTAATAAAAGAAAATATCAAAGTCTATATAAATGGCGAAGAGATTGATCCAATGAAGATAGACTGGTCAACAATAAATGAGACAAACTTTAACTTCAAACTTATTCAGAAGACAGGAAAAAGTAATGCTTTGGGTAAAATAAAGTTTTATATGCCTAATGATTTTGATGTTTACTTGCATGATACTCCACAGAAAAATCTTTTTTTCCGTAAAATAAGAACTTTTAGCTCAGGATGTATAAGAGTTGAGAAAGCCCATAAATTAGCTCTAATTTTAATTGAAAACAATACCATAAAAGACTACAATGAGAAGAAACTGAGTGAGATTTTAAAAAGTGAAGAAACTGTCTATATTACTTTAAAGAGACCTATATCCGTTTATATTTTTTATTTTACCAATCTCATTAAAGACTCAAATCTTTATTTCTTTGAAGATATCTACGGATATGATAAGATAATCGCCAAATACCTGATTTAGGTCTCTGTGAATTTTTTAAATACCAGTGAAGAATTGGTTCCACCAAAACCAAAGGAGTTTGTCATAGCGTATCTAATCTCTTTTTTCTTAGCTTTATAAGGCACATAGTCAAGATCACACTCAGGGTCAGGATTGTCAAGATTTATAGTTGGAGGAATAATACCTTCATAAATACTTAACACAGTAAATATAGCTTCTACTCCACCTGCTGCTCCTAAGAGATGTCCTGTCATGGATTTTGTAGAGCTAACACAGAGCTTGTATGCATGTTCTCCAAATATTGCTTTTATAGCCTGCGTCTCAAGTTCATCTCCTTGTTTTGTAGAAGTGCCATGAGCATTTATGTAGTCTATATCTTCTGGAGATATTCCAGCATCGTTTAAAGCCATCTTCATGCATCTTGCACCTCCTTCTCCTCGAGGAGAAGGTGCTGTAATGTGATAAGCATCTGAGTTCATTCCATATCCTACAAGTTCTGCATATATCTTAGCTCCTCTCTTTATAGCATGTCCAAGCTCTTCAAGAATAAGGATTCCTGCTCCTTCTCCCATTACAAATCCATCTCTATCAATATCAAATGGTCTACTTGCTTTTTCTGGTTCGTCATTTCTTGTTGACAAGGCTCTCATTATAGAGAATCCAGCAATAGCCATTGGCGTAATTACAGCTTCTGTTCCTCCAGCAATCATAACATCAGCATCACCATATTGAATAATTCTGAAGGCTTCACCGATTGAGTGATTTCCTGTAGCACAAGCAGTTGTTACAGCAATATTGGGACCTTTTATTCCATATCTTATTGAGATCTGTCCTGCTGCAAGATTAACTATGACCATAGGAATAAAGAAAGGACTTATTCTTTTCCAGCCTTTTTCAATTAATACCTTGTGATAGTATTCAATTGCTGGAAGACCCCCCATTCCAGAACCTATAACAACTCCAATTCTTTCTGAGTTTTCAGGAGTAATCTTTAACTGTGAATCTGCGATTGCCATTTCTGTAGCAGCAATTGCAAAATGAATAAATCTATCCATTTTCTTTACTTCTTTTGGTTCAATATAGTTTGTAGGATCAAAACCTTTAACCTCAGCTGCTATCTTTACTGGATAGTTTGTGGGATCAAATTGAGTAATATAACCCACACCTGATTTGCCTTGAATGGCTGCCTGCCAAGATGATTGAACATCAAGACCGAGAGGGGAAATCATTCCCAACCCGGTCACAACAACTCTTCTTTTACCCATAAATCACTACACCTGATTAGTTTTGTTCTTTATGTACTCTATAGCGTCTTTTACTTTCACGATCTTCTCTGCATCTTCATCAGGAATCTCGATTCCAAAAGCCTCTTCAAATGCCATAACAAGTTCAACAGTATCAAGAGAATCTGCACCAAGATCCTCGACAAATGAAGCCTCAGGTGTTACCTGAGATACATCAACACCAAGCTGTTTTGCTATGATTTCTCTTACTTTTTCTTCTACCATTCTTACCTCCTTCTTTCTTTTTTACATGTACATTCCACCATTTACATGAATTACTTGCCCTGTTATATATCCTGATTCTGGCAAAGCCAGAAATATTATAGCATTTGAAACATCATAGGTCGTCCCAAATCTTCCAAGTGGAATCATTCTTAACATTTCTTCCTTGACTTTTTCTGGAAGTTGTTCTGTCATAGCTGTTTGAATAAAGCCTGGTGCCACTGCATTCACAGTTATTCCTCTTGAGGCATATTCTTTAGCTAAGGTTTTAGTTAAAGCTACTAATCCAGCCTTTGATGCTGAGTAGTTAACTTGACCAGGATTTCCTATGAAAGCTACAACAGAAGAAATATTTATAATTCTTCCATATCTGTTTTTTGACATAATTTTTACAGCTTCCCTTGAACAAAGAAAAGCTCCTTTAAGATTTATATTTAAAACAGAATCCCATTCTTCTTCTTTCATCTTTATAAGAAGATTATCTCTTGTTATACCTGCATTATTTACAAGAATTTCAATCTTTGAAAACTTTTTAACTGTTTCTTCAAATAAAGCTTTTACATCTTCTGGATTAGATACATCAGCTTTTATTCCTAATGTTTCAACACCATAAAGGGATTTAATCTCATTAGCAGCTTTTTCTGCATTTTCTTTATCTATATCAGCAATTACAACATTAACTCCCCTTTTAGCAAATTCCTCAGCTGTAGTTCTTCCTATTCCTCTTGAAGCTCCAGTTATTACAGCTGTTTGTCCTTTCATTGGGACCTCCTTCAGAGTTCTCTAAAGATCAAATTATAAACCATTTCTAATTAAAAAATCCACTTCAGTTTTTCTTTATTTATGTTTTCCTTTAGGTTTTAGCTCTAAAGGAAGGTGTTATAAATGGGAAATTATTTTCACTTAGAGAATTAAAAATATCCTACTTTAGTGGATTGCTGTGGGAAAAGGTACTAAAAGGTGATTTGATTTTAGGCATATAGGTTGAAAACAATCTTTCTTCTGTGTTAGAATTTTCTCCGTGCCGACAACAAATATAATAATATCTGGAACAGGTGGACAAGGAATAGTTCTTGCAAGCAGAATCATTGCTCAGGCTGCTTTTAAGAGTGGTTTTGATGTTAAGGAAAGTGAGATTCACGGAATGGCTCAAAGGGGTGGCAGTGTTATTGGTCATATAAGATTTGGACAAAAGGTTTATTCTCCAAATATTCCCTCTGGAATGGCTGACATAATGGTGGCTCTTGAAAAGCTGGAAGCATTAAGATATCTTCATTTTCTTAAAAAAGATGGTTTAGTTATTTTGAACAATAAAAAAATTCCACCAGCAATGGCAGAAGAGAACTATCCTGAAGATGTTGAGTATTTAATACAACAAAAAGGATTTTTAGTAGAAACCATAGAGGCAGAAAAAATTGCAAAAGAAATTGGTAGCACAAAGGTTGAAAACTCGGTAATTTTAGGATTTCTATCTTTATTTTTACCTTTCAAAGAAGAAACTTGGCATGAAGTAATCAAAAACTCCGTGCCATCTAAAACTATCGAGATTAACATAAAAGCATTTACCGAAGGTAGGAGGTTAGGTACAAAAAATGCAATACTGGCACAAGGAGTTGGAAACATTACCAAGGGAAAAACTTGAACAGCTTCAATTAGAAAGACTTAAAAAAGTTTTAAAAAGGGTTTATCAAAGAGTTCCTCACTACAGAAAAAAACTTCAGGATGCAGGAATAAATCCCTCAAATATTAAATCCCTTGATGATATAAAAAATATTCCATTTACCACTAAAGAAGACCTTTTTGTTGACTATCCCTATGGACTTTTAAGTGTTCCAATTGAAAAAGTTATAAGACTACACACTTCAAGTGGAACTACGGGAAAACCAAAGGCTATATTTTTTTCCAAAAAAGACATAGAAAACTCAGCAGAACTTATTGCCCGCTGTCTTGTTATGACAGGTGCAACAAAAAATGATATTCTACAAAATAGCATGACCTATGGACTTTTTACAGGTGCTTTTGTCATGCACTATGGAGCTGAAAAAGTAGGAATCTTTGTTATTCCTGCAGGACCAGGAAATACAGAAAGACAGATAAACTTGATGAGAGATTTTGGAACAACCATGCTTCATATGACACCAAGTTATACTCTGTATGTGGCCTCTGTAATATATGATAAGGGAATTGATCCTAAGAAGGAACTAAAGCTTAAAAGAGCCTATCTTGGAGCAGAGCCATACTCTGAGGAAACAAGGAAAAAAATTGAAAATATGCTTGGTATAGATATTTACAACTGTTATGGACTTACAGAGATGAATGGACCAGGTGTTGGTTTTGAATGTATCTATAAGGATGGACTTCATATATGGGAAGACAATTTTCTTATGGAAGTAATTAATCCTGAGACAGGAAAACCTGTTAATGATGGAGAGATTGGAGAGTTAGTCTTAACAACACTTAACAGAGAGGCAATGCCACTTATAAGATACAGAACAAGAGACTTAACAAAAATTATTTCAGAGCCTTGTAAATGTGGAAGAACTCATAGAAGAATCTCACGAATACTTGGCAGATCTGATGATATGTTTATAGTAAAGGGTGTAAACATATTCCCTCAACAGATTGAACAGGTACTAATGGGAATAAAGGGAGTAGCTCAAAATTATCAAATCGTACTTGAGTCTTATGATGAGATGATAGTTAGAGTTGAGATAGACAGAGAAATCTTTGATGGAAAAATTGAAAAACTTGTTAGACTAAAGGAGGAAATTATAGATAAAATAAGGTCTGCTACAATGGTTAAGCCAAAAGTAGAACTTTTAGAACCTGGAACACTTCCTATTAGTGAAGGAAAAGCAAAGAGAGTGATTGACAGAAGAACTATTTAGGAGGTCTCAGATGAGTAAGGTTTACATAATTTCAGTATTTGCAGAGAATAAGCCAGGAAGACTTGAAAGAATTACTAAGGTTCTTGCCGAAGCAAATATAAATATCTTAGCTTTTTCTATTACAAGTACTAATGGATTTGGAATAATTAAGTTTATGGTTGACAAATATAAGGAAGCTTATCAGTTACTTAAAGATAAAGGATTTACTGTATCATTAAACGAAGCAATAGGTATTGAAATGAAAGATCAACCAGGTGGACTATATGAGGTTGTAAAAATTCTTTCTTCAAAGGGTATAAACATTGAAAGTGCTGCCGTTTATGTGGCTGAGACAAGAAAAAGGGCATATTTAATTGTTGAGGTAGAGGATACTCAGAAGGCTATGGAAACTTTAAAGGGTGAAAATCTTAAATTTTTAGAATTTACTGGATGAGGTGAAAAACTATGATATGGAATAAAGAGTTTGAGTGCATGCCAGAAGAAAATCTTAGAGCTTTACAACTTGAAAGACTTAAACAAACAGTTAAAAGAGCATATGAGAAAGTGCCTTACTATAGAAAAAAATTTGAAGAAGCAGGAATAACTCCAGATGATATAAAAACTCTTGAGGATATAGTAAAAATTCCATTCACTTCTAAGGCTGACCTTAGAGAAGTTTATCCCTTTGGAATGTTTGCTTCTCCGCTTGATGAGATTATAGAGATTCATATGTCAAGTGGAACTACAGGAAAACCTGTGGTAGCAGGTTATACTCGCCATGATATTGAAGTATGGTCTGAAGTCATGGCAAGATGTCTTACAATGGCTGGTGCTACAAAGGACGATATTGTCCAAAACTGTTATGGATATGGACTTTTTACAGGAGGATTTGGAGTTCATTATGGAGCACAAAAGATTGGAGCAATGGTTGTCCCTGCAAGTGCAGGAAATACTAGAAGACAGATTGAGATAATGAGAGACTTTGGAACAACAATTCTTACATGTACTCCCTCTTATGCTTTATATATGGCTGAGGTTGCTCAGGAGATGGGTATTGATCCTAAGACTCTAAGACTTAAGGCAGGTTGTTTTGGGGCAGAGATGTGGACCGAACAGATGAGAAAAGAAATTGAAAAGAGATTTAATCTCAATGCATTTAACATATATGGATTAACAGAGATAATTGGACCGGGTGTTGCCCATGAATGTATAGAAAAAAATGGATTACATGTATTTGAAGATCATTTCTATGTAGAGGTTATAGATCCTGATACAGGCGATCCTTTACCTGATGGAAAAAGAGGAGAGCTGGTTCTTACAACTCTAACACGTGAGGGAATGCCAATGTTAAGATTTAGAACAAGAGATATAACTTCAATAATAAGAGAAAAATGCAGTTGTGGAAGAACATTTGCAAAAATTGAGAGAATCAGAGGAAGAACCGATGACATGATAAAGGTAAGAGGTGTTATGATCTTTCCATATCAAATTGAGAAAACAATTTTAGAAGTCCAAGGAGTTGAACCTCACTATCAAATTATTATTACAAGACCTCAACACCTTGATGAAATAGAAGTTATGGTAGAGATGTCAAAGGAGACCTTTTCAGATGAAGTAAAACATATTGAAAGTCTTAGAAAGAAACTTGAAAAACGCATTGAAGAGACAATAGGTGTAAGAGTTAAAGTTAGTCTTGTTGAACCAAAAAGTTTGCCAAGAAGCGAAGGTAAAGCAAAGAGAGTAATTGATAAAAGAAGTCTTGTAGATTAATAGGAGGAAAATAATGAAAATAAAACAGATATCAGTTTTTTTAGAGAACAAAAAAGGAAGACTTTATGAGGCATTGAAAGCTTTAGCTAAAGAGGGAATTAACATAAGAGCTCTTTCAATTGCTGATACTTCTGAGTTTGGAATCTTAAGATTAATAGTAACAGATCCTGAAAAGGCTAAGGAAGTTCTTGAAAAAAATGAATTTACAGTTAAACTTACGAATGTAGTGGCTATAGCAGTAAAAGATAAACCAGGAGGATTGGCTGAAGCACTGAAATATCTTTATGAGGCAGGTATAAACATTGAGTATATTTATGCTTTTGTTGAAAAATCTGGTGAAAAGGCAGTAGTAGTCCTTCGAACAGAAAATCTTGATAAAACAATATCAATTCTTCAGGAAAAAGGAGTCCCAATCTTAAGTTGGGAGAATGTTTTAGCTCTTTAGTCTTTTTGACAGCAGTATACAGGCTCTGCGTGCAATTACTACATTTACGCCAGGATTTTCAAGTCCTTTTTTGATTGCTTCAAGTGTAGATTTTTTATCATACGGATCAACTACTTCAACTGAGTCTGCTCCACAGGCTTTACATAATTGTACAAGATCTAATTTTTTTGTTTCATCACCTTTAGCAGTTATTCCAGTTGCTGGTGTTGGTTGATGGCCTGTCATGGCGACAGAGGAGTTATCAAGAATGCAAACAAGAATATTTACCTTGTTATATACAGCGTTTATCAATGCAGGAACTCCTGTATGAATAAAAGTTGAGTCTCCTATTACTGCTACTACTCTTTGTATACCCTGTGAAGCAATGCCTGATGCTTTACTTATACTTGCTCCCATACAAAGGCATGTATCAATTGCTTTAACTGGAGGATTTGCTCCAAGAGTATAACATCCAATATCTCCTGTAACAAAAGATGGATTCGCCTCTTTTAATGCTTTGTAAAACTCTCTATGAGGACAGCCTGGACAAAGTACTGGTGGTCTTGGAATAAGTTCGGTGTTTGGAGTTATAGATTCTATTTTGCCAAAGAGTTTCAATAAGGGATCTACACAAAGTTCTCCCTCAAGTGGTAAATCTCCAGAGAGTTTACCTTTTACATTACTAAAAAATTTTCTTACTAAACTTTCAACAAAGGGATAACCCTCTTCAAGTACGATTACATTGTCAAGCTTATTTACGAAATCTTTAATTAAATCTTCATCAACAGGATAAGCTGAAATTTTAAGGATCGGTAAATCTTCTCCAAGCTCTTTAGCATAAAGATAGGTAACTCCACAGGCAATTATTCCTGTCTTTCCTTTTCCAGGAATAACTTTGTTAAAGCCATATCTTTCAATTATTTTTTTAATTTTTTCCTGTTTTTTGTTAAGTTCTCTATGAAGTCTTATAACATTCTTGGGAATAGCCAGTAAATAGTCAGGATTTTTTTCAAGTTTGGTTTCTTTTTCAGGTTTAATGCTTTCCAGTGTTACAGGACTGAAACAATGAAGAAGTCTTGTAATACTTCTAACCATTATAGGTAATCCCAACTCTTCAGATATATCAAAGGCTATTTTTGTCATATCCTTAGCCTCTTGAGCATCAGAGGGTTCAAGACAAGGTATCTTTGCAAAAGAAGCATAAAAGCGAGAATCCTGTTCATTCTGAGAGGAGTAGGCACCTGGATCATCTCCTAATACAACAACAAGTCCACCTCTTACTCCAAGATATGCTGATGTGATGAAAGGATCCGATGCTACATTTAATCCTACATGTTTCATTGAACAAAGTGCTCTTCTTCCTGTTAAAGATACACCATATGCAACTTCATAGGCTACTTTTTCATTTACAGACCATTCAGCTTTTACAGTAGAATTTTTTGCTATATACTCAAGAATTTGCGTGGCTGGAGTTCCTGGATAGGAAGAAGCATAGGAAATTCCAGCTTCAATGGCTCCACGAGCAATTGCATCACATCCTAACATTAAACTTTTTTCCATATGCTCCCTCTTGATTGTAGTTTTAAAATTTCAATAGTATAACATATCTTGCTTAATGTATCAAAAATGTAATATATTACTTTTATGCAAAAAATCATTGAAATTTATGATACAACTCTTAGAGATGGCTCTCAAGCAGAGGATATATCCTTTTCAGTAGATGATAAGTTAAGAATAACAGAAAAACTTGATGAACTTGGCATTCACTATATAGAAGGTGGCTGGCCTGGTTCAAATCCAAAGGATGCTGAGTATTTTAAGAAAGTGAAAAAAATTCCACTTAAAAATTCAATTGTAGTAGCCTTTGGAAGCACACATAGACCAAAGGTAAAAGTTGAAGATGATATAAATATAAAGTCTCTTATAACATCTGAAGCTAAAGTTTTAACAATTTTTGGTAAAACATGGGATTTTCATGTAAAAGAAGCATTAAAGGTATCCCTTGAAGAAAATCTTGATTTAATTTTTAATACAATCACTTATTTAAAAAAGTATGCAGAAAAAGTATTTTTTGATGCAGAACATTTCTTTGATGGATATAAAGATAATCCAGAGTATGCTTTAAAATGTCTTAAAACAGCAGAAGAAGCAAAGGCAGACTGTATTATTCTTTGCGATACCAATGGAGGCACACTTCCACTGGAAATTGCAAAGATTGTCCAAGATGTTAAACTTTCAATCAATACTCCCTTAGGTATTCATGCTCACAATGACTCTGACTGTGCTGTTGCCAATAGTATTATTGCTGTTTTAAATGGAGTAGTGCAGGTTCAGGGGACAATAAATGGATTTGGTGAAAGATGTGGAAATGCAAATCTCTGTTCTGTAATTCCAAATTTACAAATTAAACTGGGATACAGATGTATTGATGAAGATAAGCTAAGAAAGCTTACTGAGACGTCCAGATTTGTATACGAGATAGCGAATTTAGTGCCTTTTAAAAGACAGCCTTTTGTTGGAGAAAGTGCCTTTGCTCATAAAGGCGGAGTTCATGTAAGTGCTGTAAGAAAACGTCCAGAAACCTATGAACATATTAGACCTGAACTTGTTGGTAATCGTCAGAGAATACTTGTTTCTGATTTGGCAGGAAAAAGTAATATTTTAAAGAAAGCAGAAGAGTTCAATATTCAACTTGATCCTAACTCTCCTGAAGTTCAAGCAATTGTAGATGCAGTAAAAACTCTTGAAAATGAAGGATATCAATTTGAAGGAGCTGAAGCTTCACTTGAATTGCTGTTTAGAAAAACTCTTGGGTTAAAGAGAAAGTTTTTTGAACTAATAGGATTTAGAGTAATAGATGAAAAAAGAAAAGGAGATGAATCAACCACAAGTGAAGCAACGATTATGGTAAAAGTGGGTAAAACTATTGAACATACAGCATCAACTGGTAATGGACCTGTTAATGCTCTTGATAATGCTTTAAGGAAGGCTCTTGAAAAATTTTATCCTGAACTAAAAAAGGTAAAACTTAAAGATTATAAAGTAAGAGTAGTTAATTCAGGTAGAGGAACTGCTTCAAAAGTTAGAGTTTTAGTAGAATCAGGAGATGAAGAAAATGTATGGAGCACAGTGGGAGTCTCTGAAAACATAATTGAGGCATCATGGCAGGCAATTGTTGACAGTATAGAGTATAAACTTCTTAAGGAAAAGATAAAAAAGGGTGAGATATGAGCATTTCAGAGCTTAAGTTTGATGAAAATGGACTTATTCCTGCTGTAGTTCAGGAGATTGATACAAAAGAGGTTTTAATGGTTGCATATATGGATAAAGAGGCATTAAAAAGAACAATTGAAAGCGGATTTACTCATTTTTGGTCACGCTCAAGAAAGACTTATTGGAAAAAAGGTGAGACATCAGGAAATCTTCAGGAAGTCAAAGAAATATATTATGACTGTGATGCAGATACATTGCTTATTATGGTTAAACAATATGGTGAAGGTGCATGTCATACAGGAAATAGAACCTGTTTTTTTAGGAAAATAGAGCTTAGAGGAATTTACTGAGAATGAGTTGTATATTTTGTAAGATTGTAAAAAAAGAGATTCCATCAAAAATTGTTTATGAAGATAATACAGTTTTAGCCTTTGAAGATATTGCTCCTCAGGCTCCTGTTCATATTCTTGTGATTCCAAAAAAACATTATTCTAATCTTCTTGAAATAAATGAAGATGATAAAGAATTAATAGGTCATATCTTTATAGTTATAAAAGAAATAGCAAAACAAAAGGCTGTTGATGAAAGAGGTTTTAGAGTAGTTGTAAACTGTAACTCCCAAGGAGGTCAGACAGTTTATCATCTTCATTTTCATATCTTAGCAGGAAGACAGATGCATTGGCCTCCAGGATAGTTTTTAAATGAGAATTCTAAAGAAAGAGGTAGTTTGGCAAGGAAAATATCTAAGAATTGTATTACTCTCTTATGAAGACTCCCATGGAAATATAAGACAGTGGGAGGCTGTTGAAAGGGTAAACTGTAATGGAGTTGTTATAGTTATACCTATCACAGAAAAAAGAGAGTTTGTTTTTATTAGACAGTTTAGACCAGTTCTTGGAGGATATGTTATAGAGTTTCCAGCTGGATTGAATGACAGAAGAGAGTCCTTGATAGAAGTAGCCAAGAGAGAACTAATTGAGGAGACAGGTTTGTTTTCTGATGAAATTATATTTCTTGCAGAGGGACCGGTTTCTTCAGGACTTTCAACAGAAGTTTTGACAGTATTTATTGCAAAGAATGTAAAGGAAGCACCAGAAGAATTAAGAAAATACTATCCTCCAGATGAAAGTGAAAATATAGAAGTTTTAAAGATTTTAGCAGATGAGGTATTTGACAAGCTTAATGAGTTGAGAAAACAAGGAAATTATTTAGATTTAAAGATATTTGGATTTTTAGAACTTGCTAAAAAATTTATAAATTAATTTTTGAGGGCAGAGGTTTTTTCCTCCACCCTCAAAAACTTATTCAAATCTGATAGCCTGAGAGGGACAAAGATCAGCAGCTTGTTGACAATCACATGTAGAACATTTGTCAGGACCAATTACCCATGCCTTGTCATCCCTCATTTCAAAAACTTCAGGACATACTTCAGCGCAGCTTCCACATCCTACACAAAGGTCAAAATCAACTACTGGTGTTGGCATAATACCCTCCTTTAAATTAAATTATTTTTATAAAATATAACAAAAAAAGTTAAAATATGCAAATTGAAAATTGAAAAATTTATAAAGGAGGTAAAGATGGAGATAAAACAAGTAGTTTTGAACAAGGCATTGCAAGCCAAGGAAGCATCAAGATTTATAGCAAAGGCCTCAACAGAACAAAAAAACAAAATAATTATTAGAATGGCAGAGTACTTAAAAGAAAAAAGAGATGAACTTCTCAGTGCAAACAAAGTTGATTTAGAAAACGCAGAGAAAAAGGGAATTTCTAAAGCTTTAATTGACAGACTTACCCTAAATGAAAAAAGAATTGATGAGATGATAAATGGTCTTAAGGAGGTTGCAGCACTACCAGATCCTGTTGGAGAAATAACAAAGATGTGGCTTAGACCAAATGGAATGCAAGTGGGTAAAATGAGAGTGCCAATAGGAGTAATAGGTGTGATTTATGAAGCAAGACCAAATGTTACTGTGGATGTAACTGGATTATGTCTTAAAGCAGGAAATTCAGTAGTCCTGCGGGGTGGTTCTGAAGCCATAAACTCAAATGTTGCTTTAGTAAAAGTTTTAAAAGAAGCATTAAGGGATGAAGGGATGCATGAGGGTGTTGTGACTTATATAGATATTCCTCAAAGAGAAGCTGTGCTTGAGATGATAAAGCTTGAAGGAATAATTGATCTCATAATTCCTCGTGGAGGAGAAGGACTTATAAGAACTGTAACAGAAAACTCAAGAATTCCTGTATTGAAGCACTACAAAGGTGTATGTCATGTCTTTGTTGACAGGGATGCTGATTTATCAATGGCTGAGGAGATTTGTTTTAATGCTAAGGTACAAAGACCTGCTACATGTAATGCAATGGAGACAATGCTTGTTGATGAAGAAATAGCAGAGAAGTTTTTACCAAAAATGTTAAAGAGATTTGAAGAAGCAGGAGTGCAACTGAGGGGATGTCTAAAAACAAAGAGTATATATCCAAATGTAAAGGATGTAAAAGAAGAGGACTTTTATAATGAATATCTTGATTTAATACTCAATGTAAAAGTTGTAAAGGATATTGATGAGGCTATTGAACATATAACAAAGTATGGCTCAGCGCACTCAGATGCTATAGTAACGAAGGATTATAGTAAGGCTATGAGATTCTTAAGAGAAGTTGACTCTTCTGCAGTTTTTGTAAATGCATCAACTAGACTTAATGATGGATATCAATTTGGTCTTGGTGCAGAAATAGGAATTTCAACTGATAAAATTCATGCGCGTGGGCCTATGGGAGTTGAGGAACTAACTTGCACGAAATTCATAGTCTTTGGAAGCGGACAATTAAGGCAATGAGAATAGGACTTCTTGGAGGCACTTTCAATCCTATTCACTTTGGACATTTAAGAGTAGCAGAGGAAGTAAGGGAGGCATTTAACTTGGATAAAATAATTTTTATTCCTTCAGGAGTGCCTCCCTTAAAAAAAAAGGAAATTATAGATGCTAAGCATAGACTTAAGATGACAGAGTTGGCAATAAAGGGTAATCCTTTTTTTGAGGTTTCAGATATTGAAGTGAGACAGAATAAAACATCTTATACTTTTAATACATTGAAATATTTTAAAGAACTTTACGAAAGGGATACTCTTTTTTTTATAATGGGTATTGATGCGTTTTTGGAATTAAAATTTTGGTATAGATATGAAGATTTGCTAAAAATGGTAGATTTTATTATAATGTCAAGACCTGGTTTTAATACCTTAGAGAATTCAGAGTTTATTGAAGAGAAGGAGTCTGAAAACTGTTTTAGAATAAAGAACTCTGATAAAAAAGCTTTTTTTATATCAGTTTCACCATTTTGGACATCCTCCACTTTGTTAAGAGAAATTCTTAAAAATGGCAGAAGCATTCGTTATTTAGTGCCAGATGCTGTTATAGAATACATTGAAGAAAACCGACTCTATAGGTAGGAGAGCCCTATGAAATTTAGTATGTTGGAAATAAAGCACACTAACTTACCCATATATTTAGCTAAAGTATATAAAAGTCCTTCGATGCGAAGGATTTTAGAGGAAATAAAGAATTTTTCCTTTGAAAATGAGATATTTTTCTTATATGGTGAGAAAGGAACAGAAAAGGATTACTTTGTTAAGATAATTCTTGGATATTTAAATCAACCAGAGATTATTGCAATTCCAGAGGATTTAAATAAAAAACTTTTTTCATCTAAGCAGAAAAATACAGTTTATATCATTCAAAATTTTGAAAACATTGACGTATCTTTTCTTTTAAATCCTGAAAAGAGCTTTAGATGTGCTATTTTTATAGCTGATGATGAATATGAGCAACTTTACAGAAACGGTAAAATCTCCTTTGAAGTATATGAACTTTTATTAAACTCGAAAAAAATCTATATTCCACCTTTAAGAGAAAGAAAACAAGATATTATTCCTCTTGCTAATTTTTTTCTTCAAGAAATTTCAGAATTTTTAAAGCTTCCTAAAAAAGAGCTTTCAAAGGATGCTCAGGAAGCTTTATTGGATTATTCATGGACAGAGAATGCATATCAGTTAAAGCAATGTTTAACTAAAGCCTGTCTTCTTTCAAGACACCATAGGCTTACATCTAAGGATTTGTTTGGTGAGTATAGTGATAAACTTTCTATAAAGAATTTTCTTGAATTAAAACTTGGTAATCTTTTGAAGGAATTTGCAAATATTGGAAACTCCAATCTCTATGAGACGGTTATACAAGAAGTTGAAAAAGCATTGCTTACTCTTACAATCAATGAGACAGGAGGGAATCAAGTAAAAGCTGCAAAGATTCTGGGAATAAACAGAAATACGCTTAATAAAAAGCTAAAGTATTATAGTTTGATTTAAAAGTGATAAATATGTTATAAAAATAGTTGTAACTTTTGTTTACTCCATGCCCTTATCTTGATGATAAGGGCTAAAAGTCCAGATGGAGGTTATGTAATGAATAATTTTTATGAAAATATGGTTCTCCTTCTTCCAACTCTTAGTGAAGAAGAAGTTCAAGAGGCAATCAATAAAATATCATCCTTTATTGTTGAAAATGGTGGAGAAGTTTTAAAGGTTGATAACTGGGGCAAAAGAAAGCTTGCCTATAAACTTAATAAGCAAACGATGGGATACTATGTTTTATTTCTATTTAAAGCTCCAGCTTCTTTAATAAGAAAGATAGAAGAATTTTACAGAGTTTATGAGAATGTTTTTAAATTCATGATTCTTAAGCTTACAAAGCATCAGATTGCTTCTTTGCCACCTGAAATAAAAGGAATTCCAATAGAGCATTCAGAATTAACATCTAAGGTATAGAGAGATGTTTAATAGAATAATACTCATAGGAAATCTTACAAGAGACCCTGAGATAAGATATACACCCTCTGGAGTAGCAGTTGCTACCGTGCCGATAGCTGTTAACTCAAGATACAAACAAGGTGAAGATATTAAAGAAGAGACTTTATTTATTGATGCGATAGTATTTGGTAAACAAGCTGAAACATGTACTCAGTATTTGAACAAAGGTAGGACTGTATTAGTTGAAGGACGTTTAAGAGAAAGAAGATGGGAGTATGAAGGACAAAAAAAGAGCAAATTTGAAGTAATTGCAAATAGTATAAGATTCTTTCCCAAGAGAGAATCTACTCAACCTGAAGATTTTAACCAGATTCCACCAGAAGAATTTTCAGATTTAGAACCATTTTAAAGAGGGAGGTAAGGGTGCAACAGACAACTCAAAGAAGATTTTTTAGAAAAAAATACTGTAAGTTTTGTGCAGAAAAAATTGATTTTATTGATTACAAGAATGTTAAATTACTAAGAGGATTTATGACTGAGCGTGGGAAGATTCTTTCACGAAAGATGACAGGAACATGTGCTGCGCATCAGAGACAGCTTACAAAGGCAATTAAAAGAGCAAGATCTGTAGCTTTATTACCTTATATTGAGATTTAAGAGAATATGAGAATACCTAAAACTTGGATACCATACATAGCAAGTAATATAATAGAAAACCTTTTAAAAAAGGATATGATAGAGATGATGGTTCCCAAGGAGCAACTTCTAAAGGAAGCTGAGCAACTTATTTTGGATGAACTAATGGTTGAAGACAGGCTTAATGAGGAAATAAGAGAACTCCTTAAAAAGTATGAAGCTGAAATAGAAAAAGGCAAATTAGACTACAGAAAGCTCTTTGAAATGACAAAACAAAAACTTGTTAAACAGAGGAATTTAGTGTTATGATGCTTTCAGATGAAAAAATAACTCACACTTCACATATTTTATTTAATGGTTTAATAAATAAAGGACTAATTAAACTAAAAGTTGAAGAGCAAGAGGTAAGAAGAGAGATTAAAAGAAGTTTTATACAGGCTTTAAAAATTGGTGAAGCAATTGATGAAGTTGTAAGAAGAAAACTTCAATCATTTTCAAAAAAAGTGATTGAGGGAAGTCCGGAGTGGAATATTCTCTATAAAAAATTTTTTGAAGAAGAGGAAAAAAAGAGATTTGTACGCTAAAATGGAAAATTTTTTTATTCCATCTGTAACTGAGGAAGAAATAAAGATCGAAAAACAAAAGGCAAAAATTCTTAGAAATAGCTCATGGTGGCGTAGAAAAGTTGCAAAGAGAAGATGTTACTACTGTGGGAAAGAGGTTCCAGAAAATAAGTTAACAATGGATCATGTAGTACCTATAATAAGAGGCGGAAAATCAGTCAAAAGTAATATAGTTGCTGCCTGTAAGGATTGTAATAATAAGAAAAAATATATGCTTCCAATAGAGTGGGAGCAATATTTAAACTCTTTAAAATCTTTTGATTCAGAATCATTACTTTAGTCCTTTTCCGAGGGTTCTACATGAACTATTACATCAATAACATCAGGAAATTCTTTTTTTATAATCTTTTCGACTTTATCTGCAATATCATGAGCCTCAGAGACAGATATAGCAGGGTTTACCAAGATCTTTAAATCAACAAATATTTGTCCGGCTGTTCCTCTTGTTCTTATATCTTTACATGCTTTAA
This sequence comes from Thermodesulfovibrio sp., assembly GCA_039630505.1. Taxonomy (GTDB): domain Bacteria; phylum Nitrospirota; class Thermodesulfovibrionia; order Thermodesulfovibrionales; family Thermodesulfovibrionaceae; genus Thermodesulfovibrio. The sequence continues at coordinate 66,771 of JBCNUV010000023.1, read as the reverse complement.
CATCTATGCATTCTCTAATAACACGTGCAATTTTTTCACTATCAATGGCTGTTCTATCAGCAAGAATATGGGCAGATTCCTTTATGATTAGTATAGCCTCTCGAGCTACAAATATTCCTACTGTTAAGCCTGCTAAAGGATCAATAATTGAAAATTCTGTTATTTTTGATATAATTACGCTTAATATTACTCCCATAGTAATATATATATCAGCCTTTGTGTGAAGTGAATCAGCTATAAGGAATTCACTTTTAAGTTCCTTTCCCTTTTTCTTTTCATAAAGGTATACAAAAATATTAATTATGAGAGTGGTAGATAAAACAATAAAGGTTTTTTCGTCTATTTCAGGTTTTCTTGTTTCAACAAGGGATTTATAAGCATTTCTGAGTATTTCTAATGCTGTAAGACACATTAAAACTCCTATAAAGATTGCGAAAACTGTTTCAAACTTTCTATGTCCATAGGGATGTTCTTTATCAGGAGGATGACTTGCTATAGAAAGAGCAATCAGTCCTCCTATATTGGAGATTCCGTCAAAAAGTGAGTGAAATCCATCTGAATATATAGCTACAGAGTTTATAATCCATCCGTAGATTATTTTTAATAAGGAAACAGTAAAATTTAATAAAAGCGTAATTAAAAGAACCTTTTGTATCTGTTTTCTTCTTTCATGAAGATATACCATCCTTAAATTTCCTTAGGTCTAAAGATTATTATACCTTCTTTTTGTTTTGAGTATTCTATAAAATCTTCATCTAATACGCATGATTTATGGCTTGAGGCATGTCTAAGTTTAATACTTCTTTCTTGGACTATTAATATTCCTACATGGGTAACATCGAGTCCTTCTTGGGAAGTATAGAATCCACAGTAGTCACCTGATTTTAGTTGAGAAATAATTTTACCTATATACTCTGAGGGAATATATTTGATGATTCTAATTTTAGGGTCTAATCCATCAATCCATAATCCAGCATCTTTTTTGTTAAGTTCTTTCTTAACTGTCAAGTAATTTCTTGTTAGGTGTGCTGTTATGTTCTTTACTGTTTTTAAGTTTACCCAATCAGTAAAAAAATGTCTTCTTTTTTTAAAATCAACAACTCCATTGAAATATCTCACATACTTTAAGTTTTCAATAAAAGATTGATAGGTATCGGACGATCTTAATGCCTCTACATACTCAATAAAAGTCATACAATCAACTCCTTCAAAGTCAATAATGAGCTGTTCTTTTTCAGAGACACTACCTATAAGAGAGTTTTTTTTATAAGGAATACCGAGAAAATACTTTGATATTTCTGTGATTTTTACTGATGTTGGAAGATTTTTTATCTTTATAAGTAAGTTTTCTATGTTAATTTTCCCTGATTTAATTAGCATATGTTATGATAAAACATGTCTTTGATTGATATCCACTTTCACGGAACAAATAAGATAGATATTAAAGAGATTGAATCTTATGAAGAAATTCTCTCTCTCGCAAAAGATTATGGCTCAATGGGCATTGATGCCTTTTTAGTTACAGTTTATCCATCTGAAATCAGTTTTATGAGAAAAACTCTTTTAAATATCAAAAAAGCAATGGAGTTTCAAACTGAAGGAGCAAAGATACTTGGAGCCTATCTTGAAGGTCCTTTTTTAAATCCTGAAAAATCAGGAGCATTAAACCGTGATTATTTTTTGCAACCTGATATTGAAGTTTTTTATAGATTGATTGATGGCATGGAAGATATTGTTAAGATAATAACTGTAGCACCTGAACTTCCAAATATATTAAAAATAGTCGAAAAATGCTCTGAAGCTGGAATAGTTGTAAGCATGGGACATTCAGATGCCACATATAAAGAAGCAGAAGATGGATATAAAGCTGGTGCTCGGCTTATAACTCATCTTTTTAATGCTATGCGGGGAATACATCATAGAGAGCCAGGAATAGCAGGGTTTGGACTTATTAATCAAGACATTTATGTAGAGCTAATAGCAGATGGTAGACATATAAGTGATGAACTTTTGAAATGGATATTTCAAATCAAAAATAAAGAGAGAATTATCTTGGTATCTGATATGGTAAAGCAAAAAGATGGAGTTGAAAAAATTCATGGAGGTTCAATGGGGCTTAGTGATATTATAAAGAGAGTTGAAAAATTGAATATTGATAAATATAAGCTAAAACTTGCTGGAGAGATAAATCCTAAAAGACTTTTAAATATTAACTTTCTTTAAGTTTTTCTTCCTCTTCTTGTTCTGTCTTACATTCAATGCAAAGATCAGTCACTGGTCTTGCTTCAAGTCTTTCAATTGGTATTTCTGCTCCACAACATTCACATATTCCATATGTGCCATTGTTTATCTTTTCCAGAGTTTTTTCTATCTTTTTCAAAAGCTTTCTTTCTCTGTCTCTTAATCTTAAAAGAAAGTTTCTGTCAACTTCTTGAGAGGCCAAGTCTCCTATCTCAGAAAGATTGGTTTCTGATGGAAGATTTGAACGCATAATTCCAGCATCCATAAGAATCTGCTGTTTTTGTTGGAGAAGTTTCTTTTTAATCTCTAAAATTCTTTCTTGTCTTGTTTTCTTTTTCATAGATTTTAAACTTTAATTCTTGTTAATCTCTTACAATACCAAAACATAGTAGAAATAGTCAAACTATTTTTTAAACTTATTTCGTAAGGCTTTTTCAACAATTGATGGAACAAGGTTTTTTACAGAACCACCAAAATATGCAATTTCTTTAACAAGACTTGAAGAAAGAAAAGAATACTCTTCCGATGGCATTAAAAACACTGTTTCAATTTCTTTAAAAAGTTTTCTATTAGCATGAGCAAGTTGAAGTTCATACTCATAGTCTGATACTGCTCTTAAGCCTCTTACAATAGCGACAGCCTTTTTTTCTCTAACAAAATCCACAAGAAGTCCATCAAAAGCCTCAACTTTTAAGTTTTTAAGTCCCTTTGTGGTTTCAATAATGAAATTTATTCTTTCCTCAACAGTAAATATAGGCTTTTTTTTATAACTTGATATGGCAACTGCAACTATTAACTCATCAAATATTTTCAGGGCTCTTTTTATTACATCAAGATGTCCATTGGTTATAGGATCAAAAGTGCCTGGATATACTCCTGTTTTTCCCATTATTCTGTCCTCCTGTAAAAGGTTAAAAAAGTATCTCCATATCTGTAACATTTATGTATCTTAAGCTCTTTGAGTCTTTCCTTTAATGATTCATTTTTATGGTGTTGTAGTATCAGGAATCCATCTATTTTTATTGGAGTCTTGTTTTCAAGAATTCTAAATATTCTTTCCAATTCGCCTGACTCATATGGAGGATCTGCAAAAACTATGTCATACTCTTGTGAAGTATCTCTGAGAAAATCCAAAGCATCCATGTTATAAACTTTGGCTTTATCAAAAAGTTTTTTTTTCTTGAGAGAATTCCTTATTAAAATACATAATACTGGGTTTTTCTCTACAAATATGACATTTTTAGCACCTTTTTTTAAAGCTTCTATACCAACAAAACCTTTTCCTGCATATAAGTCAACAAATGTTTTATCCTCTATGTTTCTTAGAATGTCAAAAATAGCTTTTCTTACAACTGCAGGAGTTGGTCTAACTGTTTTTTGGATTTTGGGTTTGTTCTTTATCATATTCTCTTATCTCTGGATTGGTGAAGTATTTATCGGGAAAGTTATAATCTAAAATTTTAACTTTTCTTCCTTCAACCTTAAGTCTTCCTTCTGCAAAAAGTCTTATAGCTTCAGGAAATATTTTATGTTCCAGTTTAAGTATTCTCTCAGAAAGACTCTCTTCTGTATCATCAGGATGCACGGGTACAGCAGCTTGAATTATTATAGGACCAGTGTCAACTCCTTCATCAACAAAATGCACTGTGCAACCACTAATTTTTACTCCATAATCAACAGCCTGTTTTTGCCCATGAAGTCCTGGAAAAGAGGGAAGAAGAGCAGGATGGATATTCATAATCCTATTAGGAAAGGCATCAAGTAAGGGTTTTTTTACTATTCTCATGAATCCAGCCAATACTACAAGTTCTACTCCTCTTGATATAAGTTCATCCCTTATTTTTTCATAAAAAGCATCTTTTGTCGGAAAATCCTTTGGATTTATATAAAGATAAGGAATTCCATGTTTTTTAGCTCTTTCAATAGCATAGGCATTAGGATTATCAACTATAAGAATTTCTATCTTGGCAGGAAGTTTACCAGCTTCAATCTCATCAATAATTGCCTGGAAATTAGATCCTCTTCCCGATGCTAAAACTCCTATCTTAAGCATAACTAAACCTCCATAGTTTTAAATTCATGAACAAAATCAACAACTTTTTTAAGTATATCAACTGAGGTATTAATATTTACTCCATGACCAAGGTTAAAGATATGGGCTTTAGCTAATCTTCCATGTATTAAAATTTTTTTAACTCTCTTGAAGAGCTCTTCTTCTGTACCTAGGAGAGTTAGAGGGTCAAGATTACCTTGCAGAGTGTGATATTTAAATAAATCTGTGGCATCTTTCATGTCAATCTTCCAGTCAATACTTAAAACGTTTGCGTTTAAATCCTTTAAATGATTAGCAAGTCCTGACGTATTTGAACAAAAATATATTACAGGAACTTTATTTATACTATCAATAATCTTTTTAACATATGGTTTAACAAAAGTTTCGTAATCAAAAGGAGAAAGAATTCCTGCCCATGTATCAAAAATTTGGATTACATGAACACCTGCTTTTATTTGTTCTTTTAAATATTTAATAATTGAGTCTGTAAAAATCTTCATAAGTGTATGAAAACCTGCTGGTTCTGAAAACATAAATCTTTTAGTATTTATAAAATCTTTTGTTGAACCTCCCTCAATAATATATGTTGCTAAAGTAAAAGGTGAAGCTGCAAAACCTATTAAAGGAACCTCAAGCTCTTTTATTAGAATCTTTATAGTCTTGAAAACATAATCTACTAAGTCAAGTTCTATCTCCTTTAAAAACTTAATATGAGATGAAGTTTTGATTGTTGGGGATACTTGTGGTCCTTTATCATCTGTGAACTCTATTTTAATACCCATTCCTTCAAGAGGTATCAAAATATCAGAAAATAAAATTGCTGCATCAACTCCTAAGATTCTTACAGGTTGTAGAGTTACTTCTGCAGCGATTTCAGGCGTTTTACACATGGTGAGAAAATCATATTTTTGCCTAATTTTCTGATACTCTGGCATATACCTTCCAGCCTGTCTCATAAACCAGACAGGTGTATAGTCTGTTTTAATACCTTTGCAAGCATTAAGAAAGATATCTCTCATCTTACTTTTTTCGGAATATAATTACAGTAAGGGTCTTCTTCCATGTAGTCATTTTTTAGGCAGTATGCTCTTGCTCTACATCCTCCACATACATTTACGTACTCACAAATACCACAGCGACCTTTATATGAAGAAAAATCTCTTAGGTTTATAAAAATTTCTGAGTTCTCCCATATTTCTCTAAAAGATTGTTTTTTTATGTTACCTGCTGATAAAGGAAAATAACTGCAAGGCATTATATCTCCGTCAACATTTATAAAGCATATAAGCTGTCCTGCCACGCATCCCTTAGCACCACCAGTTGAAAAACTTAAAGATCTTCTTTCAAATCTTTCTCCTTCTATCTTTGATCTCTCAATAATTACTCTATAGTATTGAGGTGCACATGTAGGTCTTACAAAAATCTCTTTTTCTTTTTTTTCCATCTCATAATGCCAATTAAGAATTTTATAATAATCCTCATAAGTTATCAATTCCTTTAAGAGTTCTTCTGCTCTACCTGTAGGCACTATCATAAACATATACCATGCAGTTGCTCCAAGTTCCTTTGCTAATCTGTAGACTTCTGGAATTGTTTGTTGATTTCTTTTGGTAAAGGAGGAGTTTATCAAAAATGGTATTTTATATTCTTTTAAAAGTTTAATCGCACTAATTGTTCCTTGAAAGGCTCCTTTTTGACTACGAAAGTTATCGTGAACATCTTCATTTGGACCATCTAAACTTAAAGAGACCATCTTTATATTTACTTCCTTCAATTTTTTACAGATGTCTTCATTTATAAGAGTTCCATTAGTGGCAACACAGACTCTTAAATCCTTATTGTTAGCGTATTCAGTAAGCTCAAAGAAGTCTTCTCTTAAGAGAGGTTCTCCACCTGTAAGGACTAAAACAGGTTTCACATATGAGGTTATATCATCAATTATTCTAAAACATTCCTCTTTTGGTGGATCAGGATGTTCCTTTACAGCTTCTTCTGATGAGGATCTACAATGAATACATCTTAGATTGCATCTGCGTGTAATTTCCCATGCTATCCATTTTGGTTCAAACTGCATTTATTATTATAACTTAAAATAAGCTTTTTTATTGAGTTATAATAAATAACTAATGGAAACAAGAGAAAGATGGCATTCAAAATTAGGACTAATCTTGGCTACAGCAGGTAATGCTGTAGGACTTGGCAACATCTTAAGATTTCCCTCAAAAGCAGCACTTTATGGCGGTGGAGCCTTCATGGTTCCTTATTTTATTGCTTTTTTTCTTATGGGATTACCTTTGATGATTATTGAATGGGTTATAGGAAGGTATGCAGGACGTCATGGACATGGTTCAATGACGGGGATTTTAGGACTTTTCTTTAATCATGCAAGCTGGGCAAGAGTTCTTGGTTCAATAGGAGTTGCTATACCTCTTCTTATATGTATGTATTATATATACATTGAGTCATGGACTCTTGGGTTTGCCTTTCTTTCTCTTGTTGGAGAAATACCAACTCCAATTAAAAGTTCTGATGCTCAGGAGGCAGTTAAACCATATGTTAATTTTTTCAGAGAATATACTAAACCTTCAGTAATCGCATATATTTTTCTTATTTTAACAATTGCTATTAACTGGTTTATTCTTCAGAAAGGAGTCAGAAGAGGAATAGAGATTACAGCAAAGATTGGAATGCCTGCCATAATTATATTTGGTTTATTTCTTGGATTGATATGTCTTTCTGCAGGTAATTGGAAAGGATTAGAGGGTTTAAGATTTATCTACAATCTCAATTTTTCAAGAATCACTGATCCTGTTGTATGGATTGAAGCCTCTGGACAGATATTTTTTACGCTTTCTCTTGGAATGGGAGCAATTGCAGCTTATGCAAGTTATGTATATCCAAGGGAAGATGTGGTAAAAGCAGGAATTTGGACTGCAGGAATTAATGAGTTTGTAGAGGTTGTGATAGGTGCATCAATTGCTATTCCTGCAGCTTTTGCTATGTTTTCTGCATTAGCTATACCTGAACTTGCAAAAGAAGGAACTTTCAGACTTGGATTCATGACAATGCCAGCAGTTTTAATGAGTTTTCCTTTTGGAAAAATAATAGCATTTGTATGGTTTTCATTACTTTTTTTTGCTGCTTTAACTTCTTCTTTAGCATTAATACAGCCTTTGATAGCTCTTTTTGAGGATGAGATGAAGTGGGAACATAAAAAGGCAGTTAATATATCAATGATTTTAGTCACGATAGGTGCTCATTTTTCAGCTTTTATGCCAAATTTTATAGATGAACTAGATTTTTGGGCAGGATGCTTTTTACTTCTTTTCTTTGGTCTGATTGAAATAGTTGTCTTTATATGGGTATTTGGAATTGATAACTTTTATAAGGAGTTGACAACGAATACAACTATTAAGTTGCCGAAATTCTTTGTATATATCATGGCAACAGTCTCACCGCTTTTTATAGGCTTTATTATATATTTTTGGATTATAAAGGATTTTGAAAATATAGTTTTTACTACTGAGCCTACGAAGCTTTTTGCTCGTGGATTTATATTGTTGTTTATATTATTTTTGTCGCTTATTGCTATTAAAAGCAGAACAATTATTATGAGAGACATAAGATATCTTAAATTGATAAAAAAGTAGGAGGAGTATTTGGCTGAGTTTAACTCAAAAGAGACATTTCTTGAGTTTTTAAAAAACTCTGATTTTTATACCTTAATCTTTATGGCAAACTCAGCAAGACAAAAATATAAAGGAAATAAAATAGAACTCTGCGCCATAGTTAATGCAAAGAGCGGTCTTTGTTCAGAAGACTGCGCTTTTTGTGCTCAATCCTCAAAATATAAAACGAACATATCTGTTTATCCTTTGATGGATAAAGAGGAAATATTAAAAAGAGCTCTAAGGGCAAAGGAACACAAAGTCAAGAGATTTTCAATTGTAATAAGTGGAAAAAGAGCATCAAAAAGGGAAATAAAAGAAATTGCAAAAGCTATTGAAAATCTTAGAAAAAATGGAATAAATACATGTGCCTCTTTGGGACTTTTAAGTTATGATGAAATCCTTTACTTAAAAGACTATGGTCTTGAAAGGCTTCACTGTAATATAGAGACTTCAGAAAGATTTTTTCCAGAAATCTGTACAACTCATACTTTTTCTGATAAAATCCACACATTAGAGTCAGCAAAAAAAATAGGGCTTTCAGTATGTTCTGGTGGAGTTTTTGGCATGGGTGAGTCATGGATTGACAGAGTTGATATGGCTTATTTCTTAAAAAGCTTAGATGTTGATTCCGTACCAATTAATTTTCTTACTCCTATAAAGGGAACTCCTTTGATGAATAGAAAACCACTGCCTCCAATGGAAGCTTTGAAGATCATATCAGTGTTTAGATTGATCTTATCGGAAAAAGATATAAGAGTCTGTGGGGGAAGACCTTTACTTGGAGATTTTCATTCATGGGTCTTTCTTGCAGGAGCAAATGCTTTAATGACAGGAGACTACCTTACAACTCAGGGAAGAGACTACATTGATGATTTAAGACTAATAGAAAATCATGGACTTGAAGTTGATTATGTGGTCACTTAGAATGAGAGCTTCAATAAATGAGAACGGATTTGAAAGGCATGTTTCAGGCGCAGAGGGAATATATAACTTAAATGAATTAGAAAAGTTTTTGAAAAAATTCTTAAAGAGAGCAATTGAGCATCCTATAGCCATGCCCGATAAAATTGTGTTTACATTAGAAAAGATAAAAGAACCAATTCAGAATGTTAAAGTTCTTCCTTTAAAAACCATATTTTGTAACTCTCCAGAGGAGGCATATGAAGTAATAAAGGAAAATATTTTAAAAATCGGAGTATCAGAAAAGGCATTATATAAGGCATGGGAAGTAATAAGAAATTATAAAATGAGAGGTGCTACGATAATTGACTCCTTAAGTGGAGATCGTCTTGAGCCTGATAAGGAAAGAGGAGTTAGAGTATCAAGGATTCAGATGGATAAAAAGAGAAAGATTCAAGTTTTAAGAAAGATAAAAAATCTTACAAATCAACCCCAGAGAGTTATTGAAGCATTAACTCTTGCATCAAAAGTAGCATGCTTAGATGATGTAGTGGCTGAGATTTGTGTCTCTGATAATCCTGACTATACAACTGGTTATATAGCTTCAAGAAAGTTAGGATATTTAAGGATAACTAATATAAAGAAAGAAGGCGAAAGTATTGGTGGAAGAGCTTTTTTTGTCAAAACTCCATTAAATATTGAAAAATTAATATACTTTCTTGAAAAAACTCCTGTAATCGTCATATGAAATATCAAAAAATTTTTCTCATCGGAAATCCTGTTGCAGGTGGTGGAGCTTTAAAAAAAATTAAAAAAGCAGAGAACATATTGAAAAATAAAGGCATTTCCTTTGAGATTTTGCTTACCAATAAACAAGGTGATGCTGAAAGCTTTGCAAGAAATATAAAAGATAGCTTTAATAACTCTTCTACTCTTGTTATTGCTGCAGGCGGAGATGGAACATATAATGAGGTTGTAAATGGACTTGCCTTTTCTGATATCCCTATGGCAATTCTTCCAATGGGAACTACCTCAGTGCTTGCAAAAGAGTTGAAAATTCCACAGAATATAGAAAAGGCAATAGAGATTGCACTTACAGGCAAAACTCTGAAAGTTCATCTTGGATGTATAGAAAATAAAGAAAAACAAAAATTTTTTATTCTTATGGCAGGAGTCGGATTTGATGGAAAGGCAGTATTTGGAGTAGATCCAAAAAAGAAGAAATATCTTGGGAAAATAGCCTATATTTTAAGCGGAATTAAAACTTTGTTGGAATACAATCCTTCAGAACTTATAATAAATAACTCTGAACAAAAAAGAGCATACAGTACTGTTGTATGTAAAGCTGCATGTTATGGAGGAAGTTTTAAAATAACACCTGATGCAGATTTGAAAGAGCCTTACTTATATGTTTTTCTCTCAAAAACTCAATCAAAGATAGGACTTTCTCTTCAAATTTTGGGAATAATATTTGGTACTCATCTTAAGATGAAGAATACTGAATATTTTAAGACTAAAAGTTTAAAGATTTTAGGTGATGCTCATATACAAATAGATGGTGATTATTTTGGAAAAACTCCAGTAGAAGTTAAAATTATAGAGGATGCACTGAGCCTTGTTGTCCCTTTTCAAACATAAGAATTATACTTATTCTTCTGTTTCTTGGATCTCTTGGATTCTCTTTTATTAATGGAAGTGTGTCAGCATAACCAACAACTCTTGCTATTTTTTCTGGTGGAACTCCAAATTTTTCCATTTCTCTTCTTGCTGAAGATGCTCTTGCTGTTGAAAGTTCCCAGTTTGTTGTTTTTCCTCCTCTGAATGGTACTGCATCTGTATGTCCTTCTATTGCTATTCGCGCTGGTTCATCTTTTATATTTTCTGCAACTACTTTTAAAATTTCTCTGGCTTTTTCAGTTGGCTCAGCAGATGCAAGAGGAAACATTGGTTCACCTTCAAGATCTAAGATTTGAATTCTTACTCCTCCTTCAACTATATCTATCATGATGTGGTCTTTAAGCTCCTTAAGTCTTTCTTCTATTGTTTTTTTGAACTCTTCTTCAAATCTTTTTGCCTGATTTTCTGGTGTATATTCTTGAATCGATGTTTTTATCTCTTGATGAATTGCTGAAGACTCTTGCATAAAAGATCTGCCTGATTCAAAAATGTTGAAGTTTCTAAAATAGTTAGCAAGTGCAGCTTTCTTAACAGGATCAAGCATTGAAAGAAGCCATAGAAGTAAAAAGAAAGCCATCATGGCTGTTGTAAAGTCGGCATAGGCTACTTTCCAACTTCCACCATGATGACCTTCATGTCCTTTTCTAATCTTTTTTATTACTATGGTTGTTTTAGATTTATCTGCCACTTTTTAAAGCCCTTATCTCTTCCTCTACTTCATGAAATGAAGGTCTTACATGAGGAGGAATATTTCTTCTGGCAAACTCAACAGCAATTTGAGGAGCAGATCCACTCACAAAAGCTACAAGAGCTGTTTTGATGATCTGTAAATACTCTTTTTCATGATTTACACTTGCTTCAAGACGTCTTGCAAGTGGTCCAACAAATCCATAACACATAAGCACTCCCATAAATGTTCCAACCAATGCAGCTCCTACAGAGTGTCCAATAACTTCAGGAGGTTCGTTCATTTTGCCCATTGTTAGAACAACTCCTAAGACTGCTGCCACAATTCCAAGTCCTGGAAGACTGTCAGCGATACTAAGAAGATTTTTTACTGGAGCTGACTCAGTTTCATGTAATGTTTCAATTTCACTGTCAAGAATACTTTCAAGTTCATATGGAGAGACTGTAGTTGTCATTACTGTTCTTAAGGTATCTGTAAGAAGTGCCATTGCATGATGATTTTTCATAAAATTTGGATATTTAGAAAAGATTGCACTATTTTCGGGTTCTTCCACATCTTGTTCGATAGATATAAGTCCCTCTTTTCTAATTTTTGTAAAAAGTTCATTCAAAAGTAAAAGTAAATCCATATACTCTCTTTTTGAATAACCCTTTGCTCCTGTTACGGTTTTGATTGCACCTTTTATTATTCCTTTTAGTACATGAGGAGGAGAGGCAATTACAAGTGCACCAAAAGCAGCACCAAATATTATTAAAAGCTCTGCTGGTTGAACAAGAACAGAAAGATTACCTTTACCCATTAGATAGCCCCCTACTACACTACCTAAGACAACTAATCCACCGACGACTACAAGCATTTATATTTCCCTTTTTTGTCTGATTAACTGTCTTTGACGATGGAAAACAAATCTTATAATGTAGTCTCTAATGTCTTCATCTATATTAACAAATTTTACAGCTACTTTATAACCATTGTTTACTTTTTCAGATTTAACCACTTCTCCATATAGAAATAATGCTACTGGCAGTGGCAAATCAAGAACCACCTTAAGCTCAAGAATGTCTCCTTTGTTGTAAGATGAATCTGAGATAAAACTCATGCCTCCTCCACTTATATTTACCTCTGTTGGTGGCAGACATGCAAATCCGTTTTCTTTAAAAGTCCACAGATTGATAAGATAGTCAAGCTTTGAATTAATAAACTTTATCCACTGTGCCAATGCTTTATCAGTTGGCTCTTCAACAGGAGGATGAGTAAAACTAATCTCTCCTGAGATTCTTGATTTTATTTTTTGTTTTTCCTCATTAGAAATAAGTCTTACTCCAAGAGGGACAATAGCATCTACTCTTGAATATTCTCTCATTTTTTGATACATTTCTTCCATGTTCATAGTATTATAATTATCTTAATATGATAAGTTCAACTCTTCTGTTTTTTGCTCTTCCTTCATCAGTATCATTAGTAGCTATAGGTTTGTATTCTCCATATCCAGCAATCAAAAATCTATCAGGAGAAAGTCCTCTTTGTAATAAAAAATGTAGCACTGACGATGCTCTTGCCGCAGACAACTCCCAATTTGACTTATAAATAGAAGACTTAATAGGAACATTATCAGTATGTCCTTCTATGGCTACTTTTCCTGGAATTTCTTTCAATTTTTCTGAGATTCTTATGAGTGCCTCAATAGACTCAGGTTTTAGTTCAGCAGAGCCTGAGCTAAATAAGAGAGAATCAGGAAGGGTTATTACAATACCTCGTGCATCTGACCTTATGTTTACACCTGAAATATCGTTTAAAAGTTTTCTTAGATCCTCAATAATTGCTTTATTTCTGTCTTCTTCAAAAGAGATTGGTTCATCAATAACTTTGAAGACTTTTCTTAGAGAAATTGTCATTTTTTCTGCTTTTATAATATCAATTGATGAAAGAGCATAAAGAGCAACAAAAAAGGTAAATAAGAGGGTTAAGAAATCAGAGTATGATATAAGCCAACGATGGATGTTTTCTTCTTCCTCATTGTTATTTCTTCTTCTAATTCTCATATTCTTTCCCTTTGACGTTCTCTGATAAATGACTCAAGTTTTGTTCTTAAAAAGTATGGATTAATACCTGCTTCTATACCAAGTATTCCTTCAATCATCAGTTCCATAAGAAGAATCTCATCTTCAAGTTTATTGATTATTCTTTTTGCAATTGGAATAAAGATAAGATTTGCTGAGCCAACTCCATAAATAGTTGCAACAAAAGCTGTTGCTATACCTACACCAATTTTTGAGGGATCTGTAACATTTTTAAGGACATGAATAAGTCCTAAAACTGCTCCTATAATACCAATTGTTGGTGCATATCCTCCAGCAGACTCATAAACCTTAGCAGCTCTTCTTATAATATTTTCATAGGTATATATTTCCTGAGTAAGTGCTTCCCTAATAAGGTTTGGAGATAATCCATCAATTACATAGGTAATTCCCCTTCTTAAAAATGAATCATTTATTCTGTCTAGTTCTTCCTGAAGAGCCAACAATCCTCTTTTTCTGGCTATAACTAATAAATCAAGAATGGTCTCTATGGTTTCATTAAAGTTGACTTTTCTGTTGAAGAAGATAAATTTTAAACTAATAAATGCTGTAGTAATGTCTTTCAAGGGAAAGCTTAATACAACAGCACCTAATGTTCCACCAAATACAATGATAGCTGCAGCTAACTGGACAAGATGGGCTGTTGTACCACCTTCCGCTATATTTCCTGCTATAATCGCTCCAATTCCTAAAATGAGTCCAAGTATTGCAATTAAATCCATTTTTTGATATCTATAATAACATTTCTTCCATTTTAATTTTTCCCTACAACTATTAAAATGTATGATTCTGTATTAAGAATCCTATTTGCAACTTTTTTAATCTCCTCTGCTGTTACTTTTTCAATATATTCTGGATACTTCTTTATATAGTCATCTCCAAGCTCATAAAATTCTATAACTGGTAAAAATTCGCTTATTTTTTTCATTGTATCGATTCTCAAAGGGAAACTTCCTGAAAGAAATGCCTTTGCTTCCTTTATCTCTTCAGATGTTAATGTTTTTTCTTTCATTTTTTTTAGTTCTTCTATAATTATTTTTATAACTGTGTGAGTATTTTCCGCTTTTGTCTTTACTTCTATATAAAAAGCTCCAGGTAAAAGATAGGGATTAAAAGTACTATAAATTGAATAAGCAAGTCCTCGCTCTTCTCTTATTTGTTTGGCAAGTCTTGATGTAAGTCCTCCACCGCCAAGAATGTAGTTCATAATACTTAGAGCATAAAAATCAGGATCTTTTCTTGAAATTCCCTCAAATCCAATAACTATAGTTGATTGAGTTAAATCATCTCTACTTATAAAAATTTCTAAAGGTTTATCCCTTTTGACAAATGAAGGAGGAGTTATATTTCGTGTTTTCTTTTGTCCATACCACATTGAGATAGGTTTTTCAATTAGTTCTTTTAATTCTTTTTCATCTATATCTCCTACCACTGAAAAAATCATGTTATTTGGAGTATAGTGTTTGGTATAAAACTCTAATATATCCTGTCTTTTTATATTTTTAAGCTCTTCAGGGTCTCCCTCAATTAATCTTCCATAAGGATGTGATCCAAAAAGTGTTTTAAGAAAGCTTTTATAAGCTATGAAAGAGGGATCTTGTTCCATTTGTTTTAAGGATTTTTCAACTCTTGATATCTCTTTTTTTATTTCCTCTTCAGGAAAAGTAGGATTTATAAGAATATCAAAGAAAAGATTTAAAGCTTCCTTTAAATGTCTTTTTGTAGTACTTAAAGTTAATATTGTGTAATCATAAGTGACTTTTTTTTCAATTGATATTGCTAAGAAATCAATTTCATCCTCAATTTGGGTGGCAGTTCGTGTTTTTGTTCCGTGAGTAAGTAAATGGGCTGTAAGATAGGCAACTGAGGGTTTTGGTTCATCAAGAGGAGATGCGGGAATTAAAACAGACACGTATAAAATTGGAATGTTATCCCGATAAAGATACTTAATTTTTGCTCCATTTTGGAGATTAAAGGTTTTAAAATCCATCTTTTCAGCTCCTGCTATAAAGTTAAAAAATAAGATAATAAAACAAAAAATTATGGAGGAAATAAGTAGTCTTCTCATTTAGGTAGAAGTTCTCCCACGCTTAGATTATCAAGATTAAAATACTTTTTTACTACATTTTGAACGTCATTTGCTGTTACTTTCATTATATCTTCTTTGTAGTTATTAATCATCTTCCAACTTCCAAGAATTTCAAATTTTCCTATATAAAGAGCCTGTCCAAAAACAGAGTCTTGACTAAAAAGAAAAGAGGCCTCTAACTGATTTTTTGCTTTTTCAATTTCTTTTTCAGTAGGAGGTTCATTTTTTATTTTTTCAATCTCTTCTTTTATAATTTTTTCTACTTCTCTGATTTTATCTACTTCTTTAACTGATACAAAGATAAAAAATAGAAATCCATCTCTACTTAATGCTGAATTGCCTGTATATACATTCACTGCTAAGGCAGTTTCTTTTACGAGTTTTCTGTATAGTCTTGAGCTTTTTCCTTCTCCAAGGATCGTACTTAATATTTCAAGAGAAAGACTGTCTCTGTCTGGATAAGCAGGAACCTTATATGCCATTACAAGCATTGGCAGATGAGTTTTCTTTCTGAGTATAACTCTTCTTTCTCCATATTGTTTTGGTTCATAAATTATCCTTCTTGAAGGAAAACAAGATGAGGAGATATTCTCAAATTTTTCTTTTATTTTTTCTCTTACTTCCTCTGTTTTTATATTTCCTGCAACAACTATAAAGGCATTAGATGGACAGTAATATTCATGATAAAAGTTTTTTATATCCTCAAGAGTAATATTTTGAATATCTTCACTCCAACCAATTATAGGTCTGCGATAAGGATGTTGTTTAAATGCTATTCCAATTACTTCCTCAACTATAAGATTTTCAGGATCATCTTCATATCTTTGTCTTCTTTCTTCAAGAACAATCTTTTTTTCAAGTTCAAAATCTTCACGATTAAACAGTAAGTTTGCCATTCTATCAGACTCAAGATCAATTGATGTTTGGAGTTTTGAGGGAGATAGTTTTTGAAAGTAAACAGTATAATCTTTAGTCGTAAAGGCATTGTCAATTCCACCTTGTGATTGAATTATTTTGGAAAAGACATTACCAGGATAGTTTTTACTTCCTCTAAACATTAAATGTTCAAGAAGATGACTTATCCCTGATTTTCCCTCTGGCTCATCTATAGAGCCAACTTTATACCATACTTGAAAGGTTGAAACTGCTGATGAGTGATCTTCAATATATATTACCTTTAGACCATTTTTTAAGATTTCTTCTTTAATCTCCGAAAAACCCATGAATGGAAATATTAAAATAAAAATCAATGATAAAACAAGATTTTTCATTTTATTCCAAATTTTTCTGCAATCTCTTTAATCGTCTTCTTCAAAGGAGTTAAATCAGATGACTTAACAACATATGCATCTGATGCCCATATCGAGAAATCATCTCTGTAATCATAAGCAGTAAGCATTATTACAGGGATGTTAGGATTTTTCTGTTTTAACTGTCTTAAAACTTGAATTCCATCAATATCTGGCATCATTATATCAAGAGTTACTATATCTGGTTTTTGAGTTTCAAAAAGTTCAATGGCTTCTCTTCCAGAGTTTGCTATAATAACTTCATAACCTTCCTCTTCAAGTTCTGCTTTATAAAGCATAAGTATATTTTTTTCATCATCAACTACTAAGATTTTCATTATCTCCTCCTTTTTCTTTATATAATGGCAGATAAATTCTAAATGTTGTTCCTCTATTAATTTCGCTTTCTACTTTAATTATACCACCATGTTCCTCTACAATTCTTTTTGATATAGCAAGCCCTAATCCAGTTCCACTTATTTTTGTTGTAAAAAATGGATCAAAAATCCTCTTTAGATTTTCTTTTTGTATTCCACATCCAGTATCTTCAACCTCAATTATAAAGTAATCTTTTTTCATATCAACTATTTCTAAAGGTAGTTTGTCTGCCTTTTGTATTTTAAGAGTTATTGTTCCATCTTTTGTTGCATCATTTGCATTAGATATAAGGTTTAAAAGAACTTCTTTTAGCTTATCATAGTTGCCAAGTACTGTAAAGTCTTCTTCTACTATGATTTTCAACTCATTATTATTTTCCTTTAAGGTAGCCTCAACAAAATTGATGACATTTTCCACGAGAGCCTTAATTTTAAAAGACTCTTTACCAATTTGATAAGGTTTTACAAAACTTAAAATCTCATTCAAGATTCTTTCTAATCTTTTTACCTCTTCAATGATGATTTTTATATATTCTTTAGCTTTTTCATCTTTTAGATCTTTATCAAGTCTTTTAGCAAAACCACCTATTGCAAGGAGAGGATTTCTTATCTCATGAGCAACCTTTGCTGCCATCTCTCCAAGAGCTGCCATTTTTTCCATTGACATGATTCTTTCTTTTAAGTTTCTAAGTTCTGTGATATTTTTTGCTACATTGATAGTTCCTAAAAGATTATTATTTTTATCAAATATGGGAGAACTGGATATTAAATAGACTCCGTCAAGATAGTTTTCTTCAATCTCTCCAACCTGTGGTTTTCCTGTTTCGAGAGCCTTTTTGTGTGGACACTCTTGGGATGGATGATTAATTTGATGAATAAGTTTAAAACATTTTTTACCAATTACTTCATCTTCCTTTAATCCAATTGCATCAAGAAATGACTTATTTACTTTTTTTATTGTATAGTTTTCATCGGTATAATAAATAAGATCGGTTATTGAGTTGAAAAGCATTTCAAGCTCTTTTTCTGCTTTTTCTATTTTGTCAAATACCCATGCATTTTCTATCGCACCTGCTACTTGATCAGCAAAGCCTTTTAGAAATTTAATGTCCTGATCAGTGATAGGTTTTCTCGTATATAAGTTATCAACCCATACTGCTCCTATTGCTCTATCTTTTGAAACAAGAGGAATGACAGCATAGGCAAAAGTTCCAAGTTGCTGAATTATTACAGGGTCTGCCTCTTCCTTATGAACATCCTTAATATTAAAAATTTTTCTTTCCTTTACAGCTCTTACAAGTGGAGTGTTTTCACTTAAAGGAATAGAGATATTTTTACAGAGTCTTTCAAGAAAGCTGTCTTGTTCAAACTCCCTTTTATTTAATTCATCAAGAACTTCAAAGAGAGTTTTCTTTTCCCTTGCCATACTTGACCATATTTGCCATGCTTCCTCATAACTTGAAGGACCAACAGCCATAACACCCTGTAAAACTTCTCTTTTTTCATCTACAAGGAAAAGAACAGCTCTATTAAAACCAAGTCCTTCACCCATTGTAATTACTGTGAGTATCATTCTTAAAAGTTTATTGAGATCTAAGGTGCTTCGTACAGCAGAACTTATAAAAAGAATCTTTGTAAGCTCTTCATTTCTTCTTATAAGGTCCCTTTCAAGCCTTTTCTTTTCTGTAATATCTCTTATTATTCTGCTAATTCCTATAATTTCTCCAGAGGAGCTTTTTATAGGAGACATTGTAAGGCTTACCTCTATAAGTTTTCCTTCCTTAGTTAACATTATTGTCTCTATATCTTTTAAGATTTCGTCATTTTTAATTTTTTCCACATATATTTTTTCTATTTCTCTTAAAAACTCTGGAATAATTGGCAGAGGCTTTTCGATGACTTCTTCCTGTTTAAAACCAAAGATATTCTCTGCACCTTTATTCCATGCTGTTACGATATTGTCCATATCTGTAGCTATAATTGCATCAGCAGAACTCTGAATAAGGCTTTCAAGATAACTTTTGAGTTCCTCAATCTGAGCCATTATCTTTATTGTCTGAATCTCTCTTTCTCTTAGTTCATTGAATTTTAGAGATTTAAGAATAATAAGGGAGGCAACAGCAGAAAAAAGTTCTCCAATTAATATATCTTCTGTGTCAAACTCTACGATTTTTCCTTCAGAATTTATTTTATTGTAAACAACTATTGTTCCGATGTTTTCTTCTTTCATCTGTAATGGAATACATATTGCTGAATAGGCGGGAATATCAAGTTTTTTTCCTTCAAGCTGAGTTTTGTTGAATCTCTTTACTTTTCCTTCCTTTATGACCTCTCCACATATTCCCTCATCAGATTTAAGTAAATCAATGTCTAAACTAATATTATGGGTAGCAGCAATATGTAAATATCCGTTTTTTATAAGTCTTATAATTCCTGCCTGAGCATTCATTAATTCACAGATATAATAGATGAGTCTTTCAAGTAAAATATCAATATCTTCATATATTTCAAGCAGTTTTAATAGTTCAAATAGAGCTACTCTTTCTTTATCTTTCACGTATTAATACCTCATAAAGTTCAATATATTTTTTACTGGAACTTCTCCATGAAAAATCTCTTTTCATAGCCTCAGAAATCATTTGCAAAAGCTTAGGTTTATTGTGATATGTTTGAATAAAACGAAAAACTGCATTAATTAAAGCCTCACTACTGTATTCATTAAAGAGAAAGCCAGTTATGTTGTCTTCCACTGTGTCAGAAAGTCCACCTGTTTTTCTGCATATAGGAATAGTTCCATATCTCATAGCAATAAGCTGACTTAAACCACATGGTTCATATCTTGATGGAATAAGCAAACTGTCTGCACCTGCATATATTTTATGTGCCAAGGTTTCATCAAATCCAATAAATGTAAAAATTTGAGAGGGATACATATTTTGAAGCTCTTTTATTTTGTTTTCATAATAACTTTCTCCAGTTCCTTCAAATACGAAACTTATTCCTTCTTTAATTAATTTTGGAACTGCTTCGACAATTATATCTATACCTTTTTGATAAACCATTCTTCCTATAAAGCCTATCAAAGGCTTTTCTAAAGAAGATTTTATTCCAGTAAGGGCGATTAGATTTTCTTTATTTTTTTGCTTATCATGAATATTCTGTAATCCATATTTTTGAAAGATAAAGGGATCTTCTTCAGGATTCCATATTTTATAGTCAATACCATTTATTATACCTACCAGATTTTCTTTTCTTTTTCTTAATACTCCATCAAGGCCTGCTCCATACTCAGGAGTTAATATTTCCTTTGCATAAGTTGGACTTACAGTAGTAATAATGTCTGCATTAAAAAGTCCACCTTTGAGAAAGTTTACCATTCCATAAAATTCAAGCCCATCTATATGAAACATTTCTTGTCCAAATCCCGTTATTTCAAGTTTTTCCCGAGGAAATATACCTTGATATCCAATATTATGAATTGTAAAAACAGTTTTTGTTTTTTCAAAACATGAACATTCTCTATAAAAGGTTTTTAAATAAAGAGGTATTAAGGCTGTGTGCCAGTCATGGCAATGAAGAATATCAAAATTTAGATTCATAATTTTGCATATTTCAAGAAATGCTCTTGAAAAGAACACAAATCTTTCAGCATTGTCAAGATACTCTCCATAATTTGTTCCGTAAAGTTCATCTCTGTCAAAAAAGTTATTATGCTCAATAAGAAATAAGTTTCCTCTTTTTGAAGGCTCAACTATTAAGTTATCATCTGAGTCGACTGAGACATGTGCTACTCTTACGGCACCAAAGAGAGTATTTGGACCAACAGGCACTCCATAGACTATCTCAGCATTTTGAGTGTAGTTGAAAAATTTTTCCTTTGTTATTCTATAAAGAGGTAAAAAAAGGCTGACATCAATACCTGATTTGATAAATTCTTTAAAGAGAGCACCAACTACATCACCAAGTCCTCCTGCTTTTGAAAATGGATAGGCTTCTGCGGAAACAAGAGCTACTTTCATATCTTAGCCTCCCTTAAAAAATTAGCAGCTTCTTCAGGAGGAGTTGGATTTATAAAAAATCCAGAGCCCCATTCAAATCCTGCTGTCTTTGTAAGCTTTGGAATTATCTCAATATGCCAATGATAATAATCATTTATCTCCTCTTGAAATGGAGATATGTGGAGTACATAATTATATGGAGGAGTCTCAAGAACTGCATCAAGCTTTTTAAGAGTTTTTTGGAGAGCTTCTGCAAGAAGAGTAAAGCTTTTGTCTTTTGGTTCAAAACGAGATTCATGTCTTTTAGGGAGTATCCATGTTTCAAATGGTTCTCTTGGAGCAAAAGGTGCTAAAACTATGTAGGCATCATTTTGATAAACTATCCTTTTTTCAAACTCAAGTTCTTGGGCTATTATATCGCAAAATATACATCTGTCTCTTAATTCAAAGTATTTTTTTGCTGAGTTCATCTCATCTTTTACAACATGAGGAATAATTGGTAAAGCAATCAACTGACTATGAGTGTGTTCAATTGTTGCTCCTGCTGCTTCTCCTTCATTTTTAAAAACAAGTACATACTTAAAGCGAACATCTTTTTTAAGGTCTGTAATTCGGAAATAGTAAGCCCATAAAACATCTTCAACTGCCTTAAGTGACATTGTAGAAAGAGACAAAAGATGCTCAGGTGTCTCTATGATTACCTCATGAGCACCAATACCATTCATTTTATCATAAATTCCTTCACCTCTTTTGTTTAGATCTCCATGAATCTGTAATGCTGGAAACTTATTAGGAACAACTCTTAATGTCCATCCTGGCGTATTAGGAGCTGTATTTGGTGGCCTAAAGGCAATTATCTCATGTGGAGTGGTATATTCATTACCTGGACAAAAAGGACAGAATCCTTTAGTTTTTCTTTTCTGGCTTACAGATGCAAAGTCAGAAGGTCTTTTACCTCTTTCAACAGCAATTATTACCCATCTTCCTGAGATAGGGTCTCTTCTTAGTTCTGACATCCTATCCTCCGATTAATAAAATCTACAATCAATTTTGTATAATTATACCATTATGGCAAGACTTTTTCATTATAAGATCATAAATGATGCCTTTGGAGATCCTTGTGTTTTTTTACGACTTCTAAGAGAAAAAAGAGCTTTACTTTTTGATGTAGGAGATATTAGAAAAATTTCATTTAATGAGATTCTTAAAGTAAGTGATATCTTTGTTACACATACACACATTGATCACTTTATAGGATTTGACCAAGTGATACGAGCAGTTTTAAGAAGAGCGATGCCTCTTAGGATTTATGGACCAGAAAATATTATTGAATGCGTTCATGGAAAACTTAAGGGATATACATGGAATCTTGTTGCTGAGTATCCACTTCAAATTGAAGTTTATGCTATTACAAAAAAGGGACTTAAAGGAGCAAAGTTTGTAGCTTCAAAAGGTTTTAAAATTGAAAGACTAAAAAAGATATCGATTACAGACAATATAGTGCTTCAAGAGCCTTTATTTAAGGTTAAAGCAATTGAGCTTTCCCATGGCATACCTGTAATTGCCTACTCAGTAGAAGAAGATTTTCACATAAACATAAATAAAGTACAGCTTCAAAACTTAGGATTTCAAATAGGACCATGGCTTGGACAACTAAAAAGACTGATAAAACAAAACTATGAATATGACTCAGAAAAAATGTTAAAACCAAAAAATGAATTATCAGAGATTACAATAGAGACTCCAAAGGGAAAGTTTAGTGTGGAAGAACTTTTTCCTATCTTAAAAATCACAAAAGGGGAGAAAATTTCTTATGTTATGGATGTTTCTCCCACAGAAGAAAACATTAAGAAAATAATTGAATTTGTAAAAGACTCTGACATACTTTTTTGTGAAGCATATTTTCTTAACAAGGACAAAGAAAGAGCTCTTGAAAGAAATCATCTAACAGCAGCAATTACAGGAAATATTGCCAGACAGGCAAGGGTTAAGGAACTTATAATCCTTCATATTTCACCTAAGTATATTGAAAATCCTCAAGATATTTATAAAGAGGTTGAACTATCAAGGTCAGGCATTTTGTTGTAAAAGCATTAATTTTAACTATCGTTTTATTTTCCTCTGTAAGTCTTATTATAAGTGGATATTTTCTATATAAGAATGCTCAAAAATCCACAGAGGAAGCTCTTAAAATGCAAGCATTAGGGATAACTATAACTTTAAATAGCTTAATCCAGAACTTAAAGATGGAAAAATTACAAATTGAAGGAAGTCTAATAATGTCGCAAATACTTCTTGATGAAAGATGGCAGAGTGTTGCATTTCTTGCTGTTTATGATAAAGAAGGAAAAGTTGTTCTTCATTCAAATCCCAGTCTTATTGGTAAGAAATTCGATGAGATAGGGGCTTTATTTGACAGAGAAAGCCCCTACTATCACAGAGTTGTCCTTGGTACAGGTGAGGAAGTTTTTTTATCTGATACAAAGATTAATATGAATCAAAATCAATACATACTGAGAGTGGCTCTTCATCTTTATCCTGCCGAAATGCCATTGAGACTTTCAAAAATATATCTAACTTTTATATTTTTATCTGCTTTTACTGTAGTTGTTGTAGGTATTACAACAGTCCTAATATTTGGAAAGATTGAAAGAATGCAGATTAAAATGAGAGAACTTGAAAATCTATCAATTCTTGCAAGAATTTTAGCTCATGAGATAAGAAATCCTCTTGGAAGTATAAAAGGCTTTGCTCAGTATCTTTTTAAAAAAGTTTCAGATAAATCATTAAGGGAATACTTGGACATTATCATAAAGGAAAGTATGAGACTTGAAAGATTAACAAATGAACTTTCAATTTATGCTAATCCAGAAAATGTTACTTTACAAGAGGTTAATCTGAAAGAAGTTATTTACGATATCTTACTCCCATTTATTAGACAAAACCAAGAGGTAAAATTTATACAAAAGTTAGAAAATATCTATTTAAAGACAGATGCTGACAAATTAAAACAGATTCTTAACAACATTATCCAAAACTCTATTGATGCATTAAAAGATTCACCGGACAAAAAGATTACTGTTATGGCATACAAAACCAATGATAAAATAAAAATTGAGATTGAAGATACAGGTATAGGTATGGATGAGGAAACATTAAAAAAGGCATTAAAACCTTTCTTTACAACAAAGACAAGGGGAACAGGACTTGGGCTAGCAATAGTAGAGAGACTTTGTGAGCTTTTAAAGATTGATTTAGAGATAAAAAGTAAAAAAGGACAGGGCACAAAAATATGCCTGATAATCCCACAATAGCTATAGTTGAAGATGATATTTCTTTTGCTTCCTTCTTAAAGACTATTCTTGAAGAAGAAGGTTATGATGTAAAAGTATTTCATGATCCTGAGACTGCTTTAAGAGATATTTTTCGTTTTTCTCCACTTCTTATAATTACGGATTTGAAGATGCCAAAAATGGATGGGATAGAGTTTATTGAAAGAGCAAAAGAGATTCTTCCTCACAGTGAGTTTATAGTAGTGACAGCCTTTGGTAGTATTCCATCAGCAGTTGAAGCAGTAAAAAAGGGTGCTACAGATTATATTACTAAACCTCTTTCTTCACCTGAAGATTTTTTAGAACTTATAAAGAAAATTTTAAAGAAAAGCTCAAAGTCCGAATACTTTGACTTACCTCCCTATGAAATTCTATTTGCAGGAATTGAAAATGTTTATAAAACAGTTAAAGAGGTAGCAAAGACTGATACAACAATAATTCTTTACGGAGAAACAGGAACAGGTAAATCGGCAATTGCCAAAGCAATTCATATTATGAGTGGTAGGAAAGGTGCCTTTGTTGAGATAAATTGTGCTTCAATACCTGAAAATCTAATAGAAAGTGAACTTTTTGGATATGAAAAGGGTGCCTTTTCAGGAGCAATAAAACAGAAGCGAGGAAAAATTGAGCTTGCTCAAAATGGAACTCTTTTTCTTGATGAAATCGGAGAACTTACTGCTCATGTTCAGGCAAAATTTTTAAAAATTTTGCAAGACAAAAGTTTTGAACGTCTTGGCGGACTTGAAGTAATTAAAACAAATGCAAGATTTATAACTGCTACAAATAAGGATTTAAAGAAGATGGTAAAGGAGGGCAAATTCAGAGAAGACCTTTATTTCAGACTAAATGTTTTTCCAATTACTATTCCTCCATTAAGAGAAAGAAAGCAACATATAGTTAGTATCGCAAATTATTTAATAAATAAGATTTCTACAAAACTTGGAAAGTCACCAAAAAAACTAAGTAAAGCTTCTGTGGAAGCAATAAAAAACTACGATTTTCCAGGAAATATAAGAGAGCTCGAAAATCTTTTAGAAAGAAGCATTATTATTTCTAAATCAGATGAGATAGAAATAAAAATTGAAGAGATCTTTCCAGAAGGTAAAGATTTAAAAAGCCTTGAAAAAAAGGCAATAATAGAGGCATTGGAGAAAACAGGAGGAAATAAAAAACAAGCTTGTCAACTTTTGGGAATTTCTCTGCGAACTCTCTATTACAAAATTAAAGAGTTCGGATTAAAATAGTTTGAAGTTTTAAAAATTTTTTACTCTCTTTTTCTTTCGCCTGCTTTCTTTTTATTTTTTTCAGATTTTTTGGTAAGCCTATCAAATTCCTTAGGTTTTGAGAAAGTTATTGAAACAAGAAGATCTTTCATTTTTTTCCATATCTTTTTCATTTAAAGATAGAAATAGCAATAGATATGCCAAGTAATAAATAGGCAAAAAACAAGAGTTTATAAGGGATAAAGAAGAAGTTAACGCAACATATTGTTGCATTTTTGTAAAAACTATGGAGCAATCTTAAACTGTTTTAGTTTGCGCTGAAGTTGTTGTCTATGAATTCCCAACAATGCTGCAGCTTTTGATATATTACCTCTGCTTTTTTGTAAAGCTGACCATATTAATTCCTTTTCAAAATTATCTAATGCTTCTCTTAAAGAACCAACCATGATCTTTTTAGATGATTGAGATTTTAGTACATATGAAGGTAAATCTTTAACTGTTATTTCAACGGAGTTTGTAAATGCTATGGCTCTTTCGATTATGTTTTCAAGCTCTCGTACATTTCCAGGAAAGGAGTAGTTCATTAAAGCATCAAGAGCCTCTTCTGTAATTCCTTTAATAGTTATGTCTTTTCTCTTTGAGGAGTGTTTCTTTATAAAAAAATCAACAAGAAGAGGAATATCTTCTTTTCTTGTTCTTAAAGGAGGAATTTCTATATGTATTACATTCAGTCTGTAAAAGAGATCTTCCCTAAAACATCCCTCTTTACAAGCTTTTGTGAGGTCTTTATTAGTAGCAGCAATAAATCTAACATCAACCTTAATTGGTCGACTACCGCCTATTTTTATAAATTCTCCCTCTTGTATAACTCTAAGGATTTTAGTCTGAAAAAGAGGTGAAACATCTCCTATCTCATCAAAAAACAGAGTTCCTCCATGAGCCCATTCAACAAGTCCTTTTTTAGTGTAGTTTGCACCTGTAAAGGCTCCTTTTTCAAAACCAAAAAGTTCTGATTCAAGTAAGGTATCTGGGATGGCTGTGCAGTTTATCACTATAAATGGATTTTCCCTTCTTTCACTTAGATTATGAATTGCTCTTGCTACTAACTCTTTTCCTGTGCCTGATTCGCCTGTAATAAGAACATTACTGTCTGTAAGAGCTGCTTTTTTTATGCCAAAATATATATCTTCCATAACTTTACTTTTTCCAATAAGTCCATCTACCTCTATTTTTGGTTTTTCCCTAAAGTTTTCAAATATTTCCTTTACAAGTTCTTTTTTTATAGGTTTTTCAAGAAAGTCTGTAGCTCCTAACTTCATAGCTTTTATGGCTTTTTTAATGTCAGGTTTGCCAAAGGTGATTACAGGCATATATTGTTTAAGTTCAATAAGTCTACTTTCCCAGCCTTCTGCATCAATATCTAAAAATGCAATGTCATAAGTAGAAAAATTAGTTGATAAAGAGGGTTTTGTCTTGTTTGTTTTTCTTAATGTAATTCCTATGGAGTCAAAAATTTCATACAACTTTTTAGGTTCATCAGAGACTACAAGGACGCTAAATGACGTCAGGAAAACCATTGTAGATTAAAAATAGAACATTTTTTTGGTATCTGTCAACTTTCAACAATAGTTTATAATAATTAAATGAACCACGAAAATATTCACCAAGATGAGCTTACACCTTTAATGCGTCAGTATTTCAGAATAAAGGAGCAGTATAAAGAAGAAATTGTTTTTTTTAGACTCGGTGATTTTTATGAAATGTTTGGACAAGATGCGATTATTGCCTCAAAAGTATTAGGAATAACCTTAACCACAAGGGATAAATCAAAAGAAAATCCTGTGCCTATGTGTGGTATTCCCTATTTTTCCTCAGATTCATATATTGAAAAACTTCTTCGTGAAGGTTATAAAGTTGCTATATGTGAACAGATCGGAGATCCTAAGACATCAAAAGGAATAGTAGAAAGAAAGGTTGTAAAGGTTTTAACTCCTGGAACATATCTTCCAGAAGGATTTAAGGAAAACCTATACATTATGTCACTTTATCCCTCAAAGGGAAAAATTGGTATAGCCTTAGCAGATATTACTACAGGAGAGTTTTTCCTCTATGAAACTGATAAAAGTATAACTGATGAGATTGAGAGATTTGAGCCCAAAGAAATTCTTTTACCTAAGGCAGTTGAGAATATCTTAAGGTCTGAACTATCTAACTATAATAAAACCTATATTGAAGACTGGAAATTTGATTATTTTCTTGCCTATAAAACTCTTTTAGAACACTTTAAAGTAGTTTCTCTTAAAAGTTTTGGAGCAGAGGATCTTCCAAATGCCATATCAGCAGCAGGTGCACTTTTAAAGTATCTTGAGGAAAACAAGCAAAAAGCGGAGTTTAGAGAATTAAAAGTATTAAATCTTTCTGAGTTTATGCTTATTGACAGCTCTACAAAAAGAAATCTTGAGATCTTTTCTTCCCTTGACGGAAGTTTTGAAGGTTCACTTTTATGGATTTTAGATGAAACATTGACTCCAATGGGAAAACGTTTCTTAAGAAATGCTCTTTCTTGTCCATTACTTAATATATCAGAGATAGAAAAAAGACTCGATGGTGTTGAAGCATTCTACACGAGCTATATGTTAAGAGAGTCTGTAGAGGAGATTCTTAAAAATTTTCCGGATATTGAAAGAATTGCTCTTAAGATTAAGTCAAAAACAGTAAATCCAAAGGAACTACTATATCTTCATAATGCCCTTAAAAGAATTCCAGAGTTAAAGAGGGTTTTAAAAGAAGAGGCTGGAATACTTCAGAGTCTCTCAGAGTCTCTATTTGAGCTTAATGAAATTGTGATGAAAATAGAGAATGCTATAAATGAAAGTCCACCTACTTTGACAACAGAAGGTGGAATTTTCAAGGATGGGTATAATCCAACTGTAGATGAACTTAGAAGGCTAAGTAGAGAAAGTAAAAAATATATTTTAAGCATAGAAGAGGAAGAAAGAAAAAAAACAGGAATAAACTCTCTTAAAATTGGATACAACAGAGTATTTGGATATTATATAGAAGTTACAAAACCAAATCTTCATCTGGTTCCAGCTCACTATGTAAGAAAGCAGACTCTTGCAAATGCAGAAAGGTTTATTATCGATGAACTTAAGGAGCTTGAACTTAAAATAATGACTGCAGAAGAAAAACTCAAAGTAGTTGAACAGGAGTTATTTATAGAGTTAATAAACTCTATTTTGCCTTACACAGACAGGATTCTTGATAATGCAAAGACAATAGGATTTATTGATTTTTTACTTTCTCTTGCCAAAGTTGCTTCAAAGTATAACTATGTAAGACCTGAGATAAACAATGATAGTATCATAGAGATAAGAGAAGGGAGACATCCAGTAATTGAGAGACTAATTCAGATTGGAAAACTTTATGAAGGAAGATTTATTCCTAATGACCTTCTAATTGGCAGCGATGATCAGAGAATAATAATTCTTACAGGACCAAATATGGCAGGCAAATCTACCTATATGAGACAAAACGCTTTAATTGTTTTAATGGCACAGATTGGCTCTTTTGTTCCTGCAAAATATGCAAAGATAGGAATTGTTGATAGGATATTTACTCGCATAGGTGCCTCTGATTTTCTTGCAAAAGGACAGAGCACTTTTATGGTTGAAATGATAGAAGTAGCGAATATTCTTAATAATGCTACATCAAAGAGTTTTATAATACTGGATGAAGTGGGAAGGGGAACAAGTACTTTTGATGGAATAAGTATAGCTTGGTCAGTAGTAGAATATATAGCAGAAAAAATAAAGGCAAGAACTCTCTTTGCCACACATTATCATGAACTTACTGATCTTGCCTTTAGTCTTGATTGTGTAAAGAACTTTACTGTTGTTGTAAAGGAATGGGGAGATGAAATTATCTTTTTAAGAAAGATACAACCAGGAGGCGCTGACAAAAGCTATGGAATTCAGGTTGCTCGTCTTGCTGGGCTTCCTGTAGAGGTTCTAAATAGAGCAAGGGAAATTTTAAAAAGACTTGAAAAAAAAGAGTTTCAAGTTTTTCCTATAAAGACAAGACAGCTTGATTTATTTATTCAGGGAGATCCTATAAAAACAGAGCTTTTAAAGATTGATGTTGATAAATTAACGCCTCAAAAAGCAATTAAAAAACTAAAGGAACTAAAGGAGCTATTAAGAGATGATTAAAGTAGGACTTACTGGAAATATTGGTATGGGCAAAAGCACAGTGGCAGAGCTTTTTAAAAATTTAGGAGCCTATGTTATAAATACTGACAAGATTGTTGAATCTCTTTTAGAGGAACCTGATGTAATTGAAGAGATAAAAAGACTTTTTGGAGAAGAGGTTATTGTTAATGGTAAGGTTAACAAAAAATATATTGCCAGTGTAGTTTTTGAAAATCCCTTAATGAGAATTTATCTTGAGAATATTCTCCATCCAAGAGTCTTTAAAAAAGTGGATGAGATAATAGATAACATTCCAAAAAGGGGAGAACCTTTAATTGTAGTAATAGAAGCCCCGGTTATCTTTGAAAGAGGATATCAGAATAGATTTGATATTATAATAACTGTTTTTTGTCCTGAAGAAACTGCGTTGGAGAGACTTGAAAAAAAAGGATTTTCGAAAGAAGAAGCAATAAAGAGATTAAAATTTCAATTTCCTATAGAGATGAAAAAATCAAAGTCTGATTATATAATAGATAATTCAGGTACTCTGGAGGAGACTGCAAAGCAGGTTGAAGAAATATTTCAAAAACTTGTAGCAATGGAGAGAAAATATGCAGGTAATTAGAGGAATTGAAAGACTTGAATGGGAAAATACTGTCATAACAATTGGAAACTTTGATGGCGTTCATATAGGACATCAAAGAATATTTGACTATGTAAAAAGAAGGGCAACTCAGATAAATGGTAAAAGCGTAGTAGTAACCTTTCATCCTCATCCAATAAAGGTACTTTTTAAAGACCATCCATTGAAGTTAATTACAACAACTGAGGATAAAATTAAACTGATTGAAAAATGCGGAATAGACATTACAGTTTTAATCCCTTTTACATATGAGTTTTCCCAGATTGAAGCAGAGGATTTTGTAAGAGAAATTCTCCTTCAGAAGTTCAATGCAAAATGGGTTGTAGTGGGTTATGATTACAGGTTTGGAAAAGAAAGAAAAGGAGATAAGGAATTACTTAAAGAACTTGGAATGATATATGGATTTAAAGTTACTGTTCTTAAAGCTTATAAAAAGAAGGGCAAGATCCTAAGTAGCACTGCAGTAAGAAATGCACTTATTGAAGGTAACATTAAAGAAGCAAATCTCTTTTTGGGAAGAGCCTATCATATAGATGGTGAAGTAGTAAAAGGGGCTGGAAGAGGTTCTTCTATTCTTGGTTATCCTACTGCTAATCTTATTCCAAAACAGGAGATCATACCTAAGGAGGGAGTATATGCAGTGAAGGTTACAATTCCTCATTATAAGACCTTTAGAGGAGTTGCCAATATTGGTAAAAATCCAACATTTGGAAATAAAGATGTTAGTTATGAGGTTCATATTCTTGATTTTAAGGAAAATTTACTTGGTAAGACTATAAGAGTACACTTTATTTCAAGGCTTAGAGATGAAAGAAAGTTTAACTCTCCAGAAGAACTAAAACTTAATATTGCTAATGATATTGAAAGAGCAAAGGAGGTTCTTAAAAGGAGCAGAACTAAACTCTTCTTAGATTTTTAAACTTACGGGGTCTACTTCAATCTTGAAAGAGATATCTTTAAAATTCTCTAATATCGAAAGGGAGATTTTTGTTTCTTCTGTAATTTTTTTCTTATCCCTTGAGCGAAGAATAAAGACAAAATAGCCTTTGTTTTGATCTTTAATAGGACCTATAACTTCTCCTGAGATTTGTGTTTTTAGGATATCCTTAATTTTTTTTAAACTTTCTTCTTTAAATCTTTTCTTAGGTTTTATCATAAGTTTGATAAGTCGTGAAAAAGGAGGAAAGCCTGTTTGCTCTCTATGTTTTAGTTCATAAAGATAAAAACCCTTAAAATTTTTAGAGCGAATAAATCTAAAGAGTTCACCTTCAGGATTTCTTGTTTGAATAAATAAAACTCCATCTTTTCTAATTAACTGACAGATAGATAATACCTTTGCAAAGGCATTTTCAAAAGCTCTGTAGTCAGGTATTGAGAGAAAAAAATCAAAGTCTACAATAACGCCTCCTTTAAAATCAGCAGAGTATCCTTTTTTTATTTTCCCTGTCTGACTAACCCAAACTCCTTGAAATTGTTCAGACTCTAGATCAAGCTCTCTAATCTCAACATTTTTACCAGAAAAGATATTTTTAAGCTCTTCTGTAATTCGTTCTATGCCAACTCCAACTGAGTGCATATCAAATCCTGCGCATTGGGGGCATTGTTGAGGAATTTTCATTACAACATTGCATCTTAAACATTCAAGTATTTT
Organism: Thermodesulfovibrio sp.; assembly: GCA_039630505.1. Taxonomy (GTDB): domain Bacteria; phylum Nitrospirota; class Thermodesulfovibrionia; order Thermodesulfovibrionales; family Thermodesulfovibrionaceae; genus Thermodesulfovibrio. The sequence goes on along the minus strand of JBCNUV010000023.1, from coordinate 34,671 downwards.
CAAAGATTTACGAAAGATCATACTATACTTACATTTTTCGCATTTAATAACCTCTCCACATTCTGAGCATCTAACAAGGCTGTAGCCACTTCTTGGAGAAGTAACAAGAACTCCTTCTTTTTGATGGAGTTTTAAGTAAAGGAGTGTTTCTGGATGAAAAATGCTTTGATAGGGCTGTCTTAAAATTTTTATTTCTGGATGTTTTAAATAGTCAAAGTCATCTATTAAATCATATTTACCTATGAGGGCATTATAGTAAGATGTTGTGGATGGCATAAAGTCTGTAAGCACAACAGGACAGCCTTCAATAAAACCTCTCATTACAGCACAATCTCTTGTATTATATCTTGGAGACTCTTCAGCTTTATAAAGCCAGCTTGACTCCTGGGCAACCATAATCAGAGAAAGTTTTTTTGCAGGTGCAAATAAGGCAAACCTTGTCCCTACGATAACTTTTGCATTGTCTTCAATGATCTCTTTTATTGAAAATAAGAGCTCAGAGCGTGTCATGTCACTATGAAGAAGAACAACTCTTTCATTAAAATTGCTTAAAATATTGAATAATATTTGAGCATCTTTTATCTCAGGCACTATCAAAAGAGTTGTTCCATCCTCTGATAAAAGCTCCCTTACTACCTCTATCATTAGTCTTAATTCATAGAAAAAATTAGGACAATGAACAAGGACTGTTTTATAATTTCTCGCCTTTGTAAGATTAACAATTTTTGAGACAGTCTCAATTTTGGGTGAATAATTTTCTAAAGGAAATGAAACTATTTTGGTAACTAAGCTTTTTTTCTTTGATTTTTTCTTAATTTTTTTTCCTTTAAGCAAAGCTATCACCTCTTCAAAGAAAGTAGTTCTAAGTACAGAACCCATCTCTGAAAGATAATAAGAACTTATCCACTTAAGAAAATCTATAAATTTTTCTTCATAAACTTTTTGCAAAATAGAATGAATTCTTTTTATTTGAATAATTCCCTCTGGTTTTTCTGTTTTATCTATTACTATTCCTTCAACGAGTTTGTTTTTAAGAGGAACTTGAACAGCAAAACCCTTAAGATTTAATTCTTCATCATACTGATATGTAAGAGTTTTAAGTTTGAGAGGAATAGATACGTCAAAATAAAACATGAGTTAATTATAACCATTTTTGTGATATAATTACACAATGCTTTTAAAACTGCTGATACTGATCTGTTTTGTTTTAGCAGGCTGTAGTATACCTCAGATTGTTGTTTTACATGATCCCTTAACACCTCAAGAACATCTTCAACTGGGATTAAGTTATGAAAAAAAGGGACTTATTGAGGAAGCTATAAAACACTACAAAGAAGCTTCAAAATCAGATGCAAGAGGCTTTCTTTTTCTTGGAAACTTATATCTAAATCAAGAAAAATATGAATATGCAGAGGAATGCTATAAAAAAGCCATCAAAAAAGATGATAAACTTGCAGATGCCTATAATAATTTAGCATGGCTTTATTGGATGAGATCTAAAAATCTTGAAGAGGCTGAGAAAATGGTAAAAAAAGCAATAGAAATTGAAAGGAACAATCCAGATAAAATCATAATTTATCAAGATACACTTGAAAAGATTATTAGAAAAAAATCGGAAAATAAAAAAGTTATGGATTAGGTTTCATATTGAGACAAACTTGATAAATTATGTAATATATTTTAGGCTGATTTGATTTATTTTTTTGGAGGTGTCATAATGATGAGAAAAATTATAGCGATTTATCTTTCTGTTGCTCTTTTAGTAATTGGAATGGCTCAATCATTGAGTGCTGGAGTTATTCCTTCAGAGATGACTCTTAGGTGTACAAGTCAGGATCTTGAAAAAATTCAAAAGTTTCTTGAGATGAAGATTGTTTCTCAAAGACTTAAAGATTTTGGATATTCTGAAAAAGAAATAATGGATAGATTATCAAATCTTGATGAGCAAACTTTGCATAAGATTGCTTTAAAAATTGATGAAATAAAAATTGCAGGCGATGTTGGAGCAGCTTTAATTTTAGCACTTTTAATAATAGCCCTTGTTGTGCTTATTATTAACCTTACAGGTCATAGAGTAGTGATTAGATGATAAAAATTATAGAAGGGTTGACAAAAACTTAAAACCAATGGTAAAAAAATAAGTCAAAGGGATTTCAGTTTTTAGTTCAAAATCCTTATGAGAAAGGAGGTGACAGGAGGAGATGAGGAAGATATTGGCGTTGGCACTTTCTTTAATTCTCATGGTATCTTTCAGCTTATCCTTAGGATGCAAGAAAGCTGAAGAACCTAAGAAGCCAGAGGCACCAGCACCTGCACCAGCACCAGCTCCAGCACCTGAAAAGCCAGCTGAGAAACCAGCTGAAAAGCCAGCTGAAAAGCCAGCTGAGAAACCAGCTGAAAAACCAGCTGAGAAACCAGCTGAAAAGCCAGCTGAGAAGAAAAAATAGTTTAGCAGAAAACAAAGCAACACCAGGATTTAATCCTGGTGTTGCTTTAATCTAACTAAAAATGTTAAACTTTCCAAAAGAGTGGGTTTCCCCACTCTTTTATTTTGAGTAATTGAGGGAATAAATGAATATTAAGGAATTGAAAGAGAAAATAATAAATTATGCTAATGTAGTTGCTCAACAGGAAGGGATGGAAATTTTTGATGTGGAAATATATCCCGGTGGTAATGGATTAATTTTGAGAATTTTTATTGATAAAGAGGGAGGAGTAACTATAAAGGATTGCGAAAGTTTTTCAAGAGAAATAGAGGCTATACTTGATGTTGAAGATCCTATAAAAACTTCATATACTCTGGAGGTTTCATCTCCGGGAATTGACAGGCCTCTTAAAGAAAAAAGAGATTTTTTAAGAAACATAGGAAGAAAGGTAAAGATCACTACAAAGGAAAAAATAGCTGATAGTACATTTTTTATAGGGAAGGTTGTTGATGTAGGAGAGGACTGGGTAAGATTAGAGCTTCAGAAAACAAAAACTAAAGGAGTTAAGAAAAAAGGTACAGCAGAGTTCATATTTATACCTTTCAATAAGATCTTAAAAGCACAGGTTTACTTAGGATAAATCTATGGGAAAAGAGCTTAAATTTCTAGCAGAACAAGTAATGAAAGAAAAGGGAATTGGGAAAGATGCTGTGATAGAGCTTCTTGAGGCAGCTTTAATCTCAGCTATAAGGAAAAAGTATGGAAATAGATCTTCAATTAAAATAAAAATTGAGCCAAAAAATTTTGATATTAATATCTTTGAGGTAAAGAAGGTTGTAGAGAAAGTAAAGGATCCTTCCTCTGAAATTTCAATAGAAGAAGTAAAGCAAAAATATGTTGATAAAGGCATTGGAGATACTGTTGAGATTCCCTTGTCAATTCAGGATTTTGGAAGAATTGCAGTTCAGACTGCAAAACATGTTCTTTTTCAGAAGATAAGAGAGATTGAACGATCACAAATTTTTGAGGAGTTTAAGGATAAAGTCGGTAATATAGTTAGTGGGACGGTGTTAAGAAAAGAAAAAGGAAATTATTATCTTCTTGTAGGCAAAGCAGAAGCAGTTTTACCAGAAAAAGAAGTTCTACCGCAGGACAACTTAAAAAGAGGTGATATTGTAAAGGCATATATATTTGAAGTTAAACAAACATCAAAAGATCCTCTTATAAAACTTTCAAGGACTCATCCAAACTTTGTAATAGGGTTATTTACCCTTGAGGTTCCTGAGATACAAGATGGAATAGTAGAGATAAAGAGTATTGCAAGAGATCCAGGAGAAAGAACTAAAATAGCAGTTGCATCAAAGGATCCTTCAGTAGACCCTGTGGGAGCATGTGTGGGAATGAAAGGAACAAGAGTTCAGGCAGTTGTTAGAGAGTTAAAAGGTGAAAGGATTGATATAATTCCTTACAGTGAGGATATGAGTTTTTTTATTGCAAAGGCTCTTACTCCAGCAACTGTGCTTAAGGTAGGTATAAATGAGAATGAAAAAACAGCAATTGTCGTTGTTGAAAATGATCAACTCTCATTAGCAATCGGAAAAAGGGGGCAAAATGTTAGACTTGCCTCAAAATTAACTGGCTGGAGTATTGATGTATTAAGTGAGTCAGAGTATGCTCAAATTAAATATAAAGAGACAGAAAAAACTTAAAGGATAACACTCATAATAGAAAAAATGCTCAAAATAAATGAATGTTCAAGGATTAAATCTTCCAATTCAGTATCTAAAAGGAGTAGGTCCTAAAAGAGCTAATCTTCTTAAAAAATTAGGTATAGAAACAGTTAAAGATGCATTATACTACTTACCCACACAATATGAAGACAGAAGAAATAAGAAAACTATCTTTGATATAACTCCCGGAGAGATTGTAACTGCAGAGGGTTCAATAGTTCAAATTAATGAAATTAAAACAAGAACAAATTTATCTATAATTGAAGCAATCATTTCCGATGGAACAGGCTTTCTTAAGGCAAAATGGTTTAATCAGACTTATTTAAAGAAAATTTTAAAAGAAAAAACTAAAATTAAGCTTTTTGGAAAGGCTCAACTTGACTATAGAGGAAACTATCTGGAAATTCTTAATCCAGAGTATGAGTTAGTAGAGCATAACTTAAATGCTCAAACTCAGGAAATTGTTCCAATATACAGGCTTACCGAAGGTCTATCACAAAAGCAGATGCAGTCAATAATGCAGTCTGCTTTAGAGTTTGCCTTTCATTATATAGAAGATCCATTACCTGAAAAACTGATAAAAAAATTGAATTTTCCCTATCTTAGAGAAGCTATTAAATGTATCCATATACCTCCTAATAATGCAGATGTTAAACTTTTAAATGAAAAAAATTCCGATTTTCACAGAAGAATCATCTTTGATGAATTGTTTTTTCTTCAACTTGGTATAATTCTACTAAAACAAAACAGACTTTGTGAAAAGGGTATATCTTTTAATCCTCAAGGTAATCTATTGAAAAAGTTTTTTGAAAATCTTCCTTTTAAATTAACGTCAGCACAACAAAGAGTGATAAATGAGATATTAGAAGATATGAAAAAGCCCACTCCTATGAACAGACTTCTTCAAGGAGATGTAGGCTCTGGTAAAACAGTTGTTGCCACTGCAGCAATGCTTGCTGCCATAGAGTGTGGATATCAAGCAGCTTTAATGGCACCTACAGAAATACTTGCAGAACAACACTATTTAAATATTTCTTCAATGCTTAAGGGATTACCTGTCAATATTCTAATTCATACATCATCTTATAACAAGCATTCTAATCTTATAAGTTCTGGTGCTGTAAATCTCATTATTGGTACTCATGCGTTAATACAGGAAAATATTCGCTTTAAAAATTTAGGTCTTGTTGTAATAGATGAACAACATAGATTTGGAGTAATTCAGAGAGCTATGCTTAAAAAGAAAGGACTAAATCCAGACACACTTGTAATGACAGCAACTCCTATCCCAAGAACTTTGGCACTTACGGTTTATGGAGATCTTGACTGCTCTATTCTTGATGAACTTCCTGCTGGAAGAAAACCAATTTTGACAAAAGTTGTTGAACCTAATAATAAAAAAATCATTTACAAACTGATTGACGAAGAGATTAAGTCAGGAGGTCAGGTTTATATTGTATATCCATTAATAGAAGAATCCGAAACAATGGATTTAAAATCAGCAACTCAAGGATATGAAGCTTTAAAGAGACTTTTTCCTCAATACAAAATTGCATTAATTCATGGAAAAATGTCAACTAAGCAGAGAGAAGAAATAATGAAAGATTTTCGCAAAGGTGATATTCAAATACTTGTAGCAACAACGGTAATTGAAGTTGGTGTAGATGTTCCTAATGCCACATTAATGGTAATTATAAATGCGGAAAGATTTGGACTTGCCCAGTTGCATCAGCTAAGAGGAAGGGTAGGAAGGGGAGAAAGACCTTCAAAATGTATACTACTACCATATAAATTAACAGAGGAGGCTAAGTTAAGACTCAGAGCAATTGTAAACTATTCTGATGGATTCAAAATAGCTGAAGAAGATATGAAAATAAGAGGCCCAGGAGAGCTTTTTGGAGTAAAACAATCAGGAATGCCGGATCTTAAAGTGGCTGATTTAATGAAAGATCAAGGTCTTCTTGAAGTTGCAAGAAAAGAGGCAGAACAGATCTTGTATGAGGATAGAAACTTACAATCATATCCCAAGATGAGAGCTTACTTGGAGGAGTTCTGGAAAGGTAAGGCAGAGATATTTATGACTGCTTAGTTTATGTGGTGTTTATATATTTTTGAGCTATTTCAATTTTATTTTTGCCAGTTCTTTTTGCTTGAAGAAGTGCCATGTCAGCTTTTTGTATGACGTCTGTTAAGCTGTCATTTATATCTATTTCTGTTATGCCAATACTTACTGTTATGTAAAGCTTTTGGTTTCCTATTTTAACTGGTCTTTTTGCTATATTTTCTCTAACTCTTTCAAGTGCCATGAAAGCCTTTATTTCATCTGTGTCAGGAAGTATTATCAAAAATTCTTCACCTCCATATCTTGATACTATATCGCTCGCTCTTAGAGAATTTTTAATCTGTAAAGCAATATGATTTAATACTTTATCACCAGCTAAATGTCCATAGTTGTCATTTATGAATTTAAAATTATCTACATCAAGCATTGCTACTGATAGATGAGTTTTATTTCTCTTTGCTCTTGCCATTTCCTCTATTAATCTATTTATTCCTGTTATTCTGTTGTAAACTGATGTGAGTTCATCAAAATATAGCTGAGTTTCAATTTTTTCAAAGGAATAAGTTATTATTTTTTCCATTTTTCTTTTCATAATCTTAGCACTCAAAAGATTTACTGCTAAGGAAATTGTTCCTGCCAGAAAAATAGCTAAAATAAACTCTTTTTTGTCTTGATTTTCCATTACAAAAACCATTGATAAAATGAGAATTAGAATTCCTATGTTAAAAAGAAGAAATTTGTTAATATCTTTGGTTATGCTAATTATCAATGTTTTTGGATTCATAAAACTCCTCCTTTTTAAGTTTTAAAAGATAAAGAAACAAAATGTATGCCACATTAAAAATGCTTTTAAAGCAAGAAACTTCACAGTGTCCACTGTCAAAAAATAGGCATTTTTTACCGATAGAGGTCAAAAATACCAACACATTTAAAAGATGGGATATAATAGATTCTATGAAGGCATGGGTTATTGATAAACCTAATAAACCATTGGTTCTTTTGGATATTGAGACTCCTTTGCCAAACTTCAATGAAATTCTTATAAAGGTTCATGCTTGTGGAGTATGTCATACAGAGTTAGACGAAATAGAAGGTAGAGCAATGCCTTCATTTTTTCCCATTATTCCAGGGCATCAGATTGTTGGAGAGGTAGTAAAAGTGGGAAATGGTGTAACTAAATTCAAGGTAGGAGACAGAGTAGGTGCGGGTTGGATATATTCAGCCTGTGGCAAATGTGAATATTGTATTAAGGGATTAGAAAATCTATGTAAAGATTTTAAAGCAACAGGAAAGGATGCCCATGGTGGATATGCTGAGTATTTTAAGATTCATGAAGATTTTGCTTTTCTAATTCCAGAAAATTTTGACTTTAAAGAGGCTGCTCCGCTTTTTTGCGCAGGTGCAATTGGTTATAGAGCTTTAAGGCTTGCAAAGGTTGAAAATGGTCAGAATATTGGACTTGTTGGTTTTGGTGCTTCAGGACATCTTGTTTTAAAAATGATAAAATATCTTTATCCAGATTCAAAGGTTTTTGTATTTTCAAGAACTCCCTCAGAAAGACAGTTATCTATTGAGCTTGGTGCTTACTGGGCAGGAGATTTTAATGAAAATCCACCTGAAAAATTAAACTCAGCAATTGATACAACTCCTGTATGGGGACCTCCTATAAAGATTCTCAGATATATTAAACCTGCCGGAAGACTTGTAATCAATGCGATAAGAAAGGAGGAGACTGATAAGAGCGAACTTTTAAATATTAGCTACAGGAACGATTTATGGCTTGAGAGGGAGATCAAATCAGTAGCTAATGTAACAAGAAAGGATATTGAAGAATTTCTCAAAATTGCCTCTAAGATACCAATAAAACCTGAGATTGAGATATACTCCTTTGAAGATGCTAATAGGGCATTACAAGACATAAAAGAGAGAAAAATAAGAGGTGCCAAAGTTTTAAATATTGAGGGATAGAATGGATAAAAAGGGTAAAGTTTTAGAGATAATTAAAAGGCTTGACAGAAAATATCCAAATGTAAGAACTGCACTTAATTTTAACACTGCTCTTGATTTATTAGTTGCCACTGTACTATCTGCCCAGACAACTGATGTAAATGTAAATAGGGTGACTGAAAAACTATTCAAAAAATATAAAAGTGCTTATGATTATGCCAATGCATCTTTAACAGAACTTGAAGATGATATAAAAAGCATAAACTACTATAAAAACAAAGCAAAATATATAAAGAATCTTGCAAAAACACTAATTGAAAAGTTTGATGGACAAGTACCAAAGACAATGGAAAGTTTAGTCACTCTTCCAGGTGTTGGAAGAAAAACAGCCAATATTGTCTTATGGAATGCCTTTGGAATAAATGAGGGAGTTGCTGTTGATACCCATGTAAAGAGAGTATCAAACCGTCTTGGTCTCACAGAAAATACAGATCCAGAAAAAATAGAAAAAGACTTAATGGATATAACACCTCGGGAGTATTGGGGAAAACTATCCCATTTACTCATAATGCTTGGAAGAGAAATCTGTAGAGCCAATTCACCAAATCATAAGATTTGTCCATTAAATGATATCTGCCCAAGCAGTGACATATAAATTTTTCTTTATGTTAACTCTTTTTCAACCTCAGTTCATAGTTTTTTTCATAAACAACACCATCAAAAATGGCATTGGTGAAATCTGTGGCAATAAGGATACAATAAAAAAACTCTGCATTTTTAAGATTAGCTCCAATAAATTTTGCTCCAGAAAGCTCAGTTTTATAAAAAATTACTCCTTCCATATAGGCATTTGAGAAATCAGCACCTGTAAAGGTTGCCTGTTTAAGATTTGCTCCTTTCAAATTTGCATTTTTGAAATTGGCAAGAGAGGCTTCTGCCATTTGAAGATTTGCCTCCTCCAATGAGGCATTCTGAAAATTACACGCTGTAATCTTTGCATTCAAGAGATTAACTTTGTCCATTTTAGCATTACTAAAATCTGCACCAGGAAGAAAGGAAAAGTTAAAGTCTGCACCTGTAAGTAGAGCCTCTTTAAAGGATGCTCCTGTAAGATTGGAGCTGTCAATTTTACAATCTATAAGAATGGCACCATCAAAGATACATAGGGATAAATTGGACTTACTTAGGTCTGCATTTTTTAATATGGATTTGCTAAAGTTTATTCCTATAAGATCAAGTTCGGATAATTTAATACCACTTAAGTCTAATCCTGATAAATCAGGATTAGTTTGAATTCTTATCAATAATTCCCTTTTCGTCATTTATTCTCTCTCCATGACAGTATATGTTAAATCTATTTCCCCTTAAGAATCCAATAATGGTTAGCCCTGTATTTTCTCCAATTTCAAGAGCCATTGAAGTAGGTGCACCTCTGCTTACTATAAAGGGAATTTTCCATCTTGCCGATTTAAAGGCTATCTCTGAGGAAATTCTTCCACTTGTGAGTAATATTTTATCATGAAAGTTAATCCTATTAAGCAAAGCCCAACCAATTACTTTATCCACTGCATTATGTCTTCCAATGTCTTCAGCGATGAAGAATATCCTATTTTTGTCTGCCAAAGCTGCCGAGTGAATACAACCTGTTTTTTTATATAGAGTAGATTTTAGCTGAAATTCTCTAAAAAGATTAAATAAAGTTTTAGGATTCAATGAAAGGTCGCAATCTATCTTTGTTTTAAGCTCTCTTAAAAAACTTAAACTTGCCATGCAACCAGAGGTTATGTTTTTATTTTCCATGGAGACAAAACCTTCAAGCATAATCTTAGCATTTATCTCCTTTCCATTATCTTCTAATGATATTTTTTCAGGACACCAATGTCCCTTTAGAATACCTTCTGTCATTAGAAAACCTGTGATTAACTCTTTTATGTGTAATGGTGAAGCAGAGAGGGATACAATTTCCTGATTATTTACATAAATTCTGATTCTTTTTTCTACAGCAATTGAGTCTTCTATTTGCTCAGTTGTTTCTGATTGGTATTTAGTTATTTTTTTAATTATCAGAGGATTCATAAGCTTATTTTAATTCTTAAAATTTTTTTCTTGCAAATTATTTTAAAAAACTGCTATTCTGAAAAGAGAATAAATTTTTAGGAGGCAAATGTGTTTACTATTAGTGAAAAAGCAGCAGAAAAGGCAAAACAAATCCTTAAAAACGAGGGTAAAGAAGGTTGGGGTTTAAGGATCTTCTCAGCAGAGGGATATTGTAGTCCTTCTTTTGGTCTTGATATTGATGAAAAACCTCAAGAGGGAGATGAAGTTTTAGAAAAAAATGGATTAAAGGTTTATATAGACAAACAAACCTTTAATCTATTACGTGAACTTGAACTTGACTATTATGAAGATGAAGAACAGGAAGGTTTTATACTTAAAGGACAAATGCCTTCCTGTGGACCAGGTTGTGGAGGCTCTTGCGAAGTATAGGCGATGTTTCCTATTCATCGCCCAAGAAGATTAAGAAAGAGTGAAATCCTGAGGAAGATGGTGAGGGAGACTATCCTTACTCCTCAGGATTTTATTTATCCTATTTTTGTTGTGCCTGGAAAGGATATAAAAAATCCTATATCCTCAATGCCAGAATGTTTTCAAGAAAGTGTGGACAATGTAGTAAAAACTGCAAAGGAAGTTTTTTCTCTTGGCATTCCAGCAGTAATCCTCTTTGGAATTCCTGAATACAAAGACGAAAAAGCTTCATCTGCCTATGATGAAAAGGGTGTGGTTCAACAGGCAGTAAGAGCAATAAAAGATACTTTACCAGATTTGATTGTCATAACCGATGTTTGTCTTTGTGAATATACTTCTCATGGACACTGTGGAATTATAAAGAATGGAAAAGTAGATAATGACTCAACTCTTGAAGTTTTAGCTCTTGAGGCTCTTTCCCATGCAAGGGCAGGTGCTGATATTGTTGCTCCTTCTGATATGATGGATGGAAGAGTAGGAAGAATTCGTAAAGCCCTTGATGAAGAGGGTTTTACTGATGTGGCTATACTTTCATACTCAGCTAAGTATGCTTCAGCCTTTTATGGACCCTTTAGAGAAGCAGCTCAGTCAGCTCCAGCCTTTGGTGACAGACGCAGTTATCAGATGGATTATGCTAACCGAAGAGAAGCACTAAGAGAGGTTTCTTTGGATATAGAAGAAGGTGCTGATATAGTTATGGTAAAGCCTGCTTTGGCATATCTTGATATAATCTCTGATGTAAAGCAAACCTTTAATGTGCCTGTGGCAGCATATAATGTAAGTGGGGAGTATTCAATGATTAAGGCAGCAGCTCAACTTGGTTGGTTGAATGAAGAGGCAGTTATGTTAGAAGTTCTTACAGCTATAAAAAGAGCAGGTGCAGATATAATACTTACCTATTTTGCAAAAAAAGCAGCTAAGTTAATTCAAAGTTAATCTTCTGAATGGACAGATTTAAAATCTATACTTCCTTTAAACCAAAAGGAGATCAACCAAAAGCTATTAGAGAACTCGTAGAAGGCATTAGAAGAGGCTTCAAACATCAAGTTTTGCTTGGTGTTACAGGCTCTGGAAAAACCTTTACAATTGCTAATGTTATTGAAAAGGTAAATAAACCAACTCTTGTTATTGCCCATAATAAAACTCTTGCTGCCCAGCTATATGGAGAACTAAAGGAACTTTTTCCCTACAATGCAGTAGAATACTATGTAAGTTACTATGACTACTATCAACCTGAAGCATACATACCTGAGACAGACACCTATATTGAAAAAGATGCTTTGATTAATGATGATATTGATAGAATGAGACATTCTGCAACGATATCTGTGCTTACAAGACGAGATGTAATTGTAGTGGCTTCTGTTTCTTGTATTTATGGTATTGGCTCACCTGATGACTATATGGCAATGCATATAAACCTTGAAGAAGGTATGAAAACAGACAGAGACTTCTTACTAAGAAAACTCGTTGAGATACTTTACACAAGAGCAGAGGATGATTTTACAAGAGGCACTTTTCGTGTAAGAGGTGATGTGGTTGATATATTCGCCTCTCACTGTCTTGATAAAGCATACAGAGTAGAGTTTTTTGATGATGAGATTGATGCTATTTATGAAATAGACCCACTTACTGGAAAGAGAATAAGAAGGATTCAGAGAATATTTATTCCTCCCCATAGTCATTGGATAACTCCTGAACCGAGACTAAGGAAAGCTTTAAAAACAATAGAGGAAGAACTGGAAGAAAGAATTAGATACTTTAAGGAAAGAGGGGAGGAACTTTTTGCCGAAAGAATTGAAAAAAGAACGCGATTTGATATGGAAATGCTTAGTCAGTTTGGGCACTGTCATGGTATTGAAAACTACTCAAGACACCTTAGTGGCAGACTTCCTGGTGAGCCTCCCTTTACATTGATAGATTATATTTATGCAGGACCTTCAAAGGGAGATTTTCTCACAGTAATTGATGAAAGCCATGTTACAATTCCTCAGCTTGGTGGAATGTATGAAGGAGACCGTTCAAGAAAACAGACTCTCGTTGATTATGGCTTTAGGCTTCCATCAGCTCTTGATAATCGTCCTCTTACTTTTAAAGAGTTTGAACACAGAATGAACTATGTAATATATGTTTCAGCAACACCAGGTGATTATGAGATAGAAAAGTCAGGTGGAAGAGTTATTGAACAGATAATCAGACCCACAGGACTTGTTGATCCTAAGATTGAAGTCCGCCCTGCTAAGACACAAGTTGAAGATTTACTTGAGGAAATTCATAGGAGAGTAAGTCGAGGAGAAAGAGTATTAGTTACAACAATTACAAAAAAGATGGCTGAAGACCTTACAGATTACTATACAAATCTTGGGATAAGAGCTAAGTATCTTCACTCAGATATTGATACCCTTGAAAGAGTTGAAATTTTAAGAGATCTAAGACTTGGTAAATTTGATGTCTTAATTGGAGTAAATCTATTAAGAGAAGGACTTGATCTTCCTGAAGTATCCTTAGTTGCCATATTTGATGCTGACAAGGAAGGATTTCTTCGTTCTGAAAGAGCTTTAATACAAACAGCAGGTAGAGCATCAAGAAATGTAAATGGAACTGTTATATTTTATGCCGATACAATTACTGATTCCATGAAAAAAGCTCTTCAGGAAACAGAAAGAAGAAGAAAAATTCAGGAAGAATACAACAAAAAAATGGGAATATCTCCAGAGACTGTAAAGAGCAAAATAAAGGATATTTTATCATCCATTTATGAAAGAGACTATGTAACTTTGGATTCAGTTAAAGAAGAAGCCGAAGAGTATGAACTTAATGAAGAAACAATAAAAAAACTTGAGCAAGAAATGAAAAAAGCAGCAGAAAATCTTGAGTTTGAAAGGGCAGCAGAGATAAGAGACAGAATTTTTAGAATAAAGGAAAAGATGCTAAAACTTGGAGTAAAACTTACAGCATGATGAATCAGGAAAAAATGGAACTTTCTTACAATGAAAAAATCCTTAAAGTTTGTGAAATTATAAAAAAATCAAATTATACTGTTGCTTTCACCGGTGCAGGAGTATCTACAGAATCGGGAATACCTGATTTTCGTAGTCCAGGGGGATTATGGCAGAGATTTAGAATTGTAACATACCAAGAATTTATTCTTGATAGACAGGCAAGATATGAGTTTTGGAGAATGAAAAAGGAGTTAATTCAGGAAATGATTAATGCAAAACCTAATAATGCTCATAAGGCACTGGCAGAACTTGAAAAAATGGGATTTCTTAAACATGTAATTACTCAAAATATTGATGGACTTCATCAGATGGCTGGCAATAAAAGTGTTATCGAGCTTCATGGAAATCAAAGAGGTTGTATATGCCTTGATTGTGAAAAATTTTATTCTATTAATGAAGTAATTGATATGTTGAAAAAAGATGATCTTGATTTAAGATGTGAACTATGCGGAGGTATTATAAAACCAACAGTGGTATTTTTTGGAGAACTAATGCCTGAAAAAGAGCTTACTATGGCTCAAAAAATTGCAAATGAGTGTGATCTCATGTTTGTTATCGGCACATCTTTACAAGTTGAACCAGCAGCTTCAATTCCCAGAATTGCCTATCAAAGTGGAGCAAAACTCATATTTATTAATAAGGCAAAAACAGATTGGGATTGGATGGCAGAGATCATATTTTATGACAGTGCTGGAAAGGTTTTGAAAGATATAGTAGAAACAATAATATCCTTAAATAATTTAACTTGAGTCTCTTTGAGGTTGTAAGTTATTTCTTTTTGAAATTCAATGACTTTTAAAAAATTACACAAATTTTGTTAAAAACTTTGTTAATCTTTCTGAAAAGCTCCGATAAATACAGAAAAATTTACTTTTTGCCTAAAATTAATGCATTCTAAATGCTTTTATTTAAGTATATCAGCAAACTGCTGATTATCTTAGTCTTCAACCACCTGAGTAAACATTAAAGTCACAGGTAGTAGTATTGCTCATAAATGGAGAAATTAATCTTTTAGATTCATTGTTTCCACAATAAGGACATTTTTCAGGATCATTCCTTTTGCTTATAGGCTTTAAAACTTGAAAAGTTTTTTCACACTTTGTACATTTGTATTCATACAAAGGCATAGTTTAAACCTCCTTACATAGAAGATATATAAGTCTTTATGATTTTTTCCATTTCTTTTTCAAGATTTTCAACTGAGTCTGCTTTTTCCATTAAACACTCATTAATATAATGCATTACAATTAAAAAACCTGCGCTCTTTAATGCTCCATTAATTGAGGCAAACTGAGTGATAATCTCTTCACAAGGACGCTCATTTTCTATCATTCTTTGAAGTCCTCTAATCTGTCCTTCAATTCTTTTAAATCTCTGAAGAAGTTTTGTTTTGTTTTTCTCCATATACCTAATCCCCCTATCATGTTATTTTTATAATATAATAAAGCTAATATTGATTGTCAAGGATTAAGGTATATTTTATCTTGTCTATTAAACTTTTTTATGCTAAAATAAAGTGTTTATGGAAGATCACAAATTAAAAGTATTTTGTACGGTAGCAGAGACAAAGAGTTTTTCTAAGACATCGGAAATTATTCATCTTACACAGCCTGCAGTTAGTCTTCAAATTCAGGCATTAGAAGAATTATATGAAACTAAGTTATTTGATCGTTCTTCAGGCAGTATTACATTGACTCCGGCAGGTGAGATACTGTACAAATATGCAAAACAGATTCTAACACTGTATGCTGAGGCTGCAAAGGATATAAGTAAAATAACAGGATTAATAAAAGGTTGCGTAAAGATTGGAGCTGGAACAACTGTTGGAAACTATATTCTTCCAGCAGTAGCTGTAGATTTCAAAAAGAAGCATCCAAGGATTAGAATAAGTATTTCTATAGGAAATGCAAAAAAAATTACGGAAATGCTTAATTCAAGCATGATAGATTTTGGAATTATCTCTGAAGTACCTGTTAAAAGCAAGTTTATTGTAGAACCAATTATAGGCGATGAGTTATGTGTTATTTGTTCTTCAGACCATCCTCTTAGCAATCAAAAATCAGTTTCAATATTTGATATAGTAAAGGAGCCATTTATAATTAGAGAGGAAGGTTCAAGTACAAGAGCTATAATTGAAAAATTTTTAGCAGAGCATGGGCTAAGTATTTCTGACTTACATGTATCACTTATTCTTGGAAGTACTGGCTCAATTAAAGAAGCGGTAGAAAGAGGCATTGGAGTTTCTATTGTCTCTAAATGGGCTATTCGTAAGGAAGTATCATGTGGAAGCTTAAAGATTATAAAACTAAAAGAAGGCAATATAACGAGAAACTTCTATATAATTTTACCTAAAAACACAATTCTTTCTCCTGCAGTTGAAGAGTTTATAACATATCTTAAAAATTATCCTTACTCAGATTTGCTCTTATAGAGAATCACCAACTCTGTGAAGTCTTATTACGTTTCTGTTTCCTAAGAATGGTGAACTTGCTACAAATACTACTGCATCACCATCTTTAACGAGAGCTAATTTTTTCAATTCTATTTCAGTTTCCTTTAAGAATAAATTGTCTATCATGTCAGTTTTCTTAGGGATATACATTGGAATGACCGCCCATAAAAGGGAGAGTCTTCTATATACTTTTTCATCTGGAGTAAAAGCTACCACAGGCATAGAAGGTCTTAGTTTAGAGATAAGCGATGCTGAAAAGCCTGAGTGGGTAAAGACAACGATAGCTTTTGCTTCTATGTCCTGAGCTACTCTAACAGCTCCTGAAGCTATTGCTTCAGGAAAGTATTTGCTGACCTTAACTTGAGTAATAATCTTATCAGAAAATTTTTCTTCAGTAAAACTTATAATTGAACTCATAGTTTTAACTGCCTCAACAGGATATTTTCCAATGGCTGTTTCTGCAGAAAGCATAAGTGCATCTGTTCCATCAAGCACTGCATTTGCTACATCACTTGCTTCTGCTCTTGTTGGTCTTGAGTGTTTTGTCATTGACTCAAGCATTTGGGTTGCTGTTATAACAAATTTTTTCCTTTGATTTGCGATATCAATAAGCTTTTTTTGATAAAAGGGAACTTCTTCAGCAGAAAGTTCTACTCCAAGGTCTCCTCGGGCTACCATTATTCCATCGGTAACATCAAGAATCTCATCAATATATTTAACTGCTTCTCTTTTTTCTATCTTGGCTATGATAGGAGGTAGAACAATATTTTGTTGTTTTGCCCACTTTTTAATTACTTCAATATCATCAGCATTTCTTACAAAGGACACTGCAACATAGTCTACATCCATCTTAACTCCAAAAAGAAGATCAATTTTATCTTTTTCCGTAAAGGAGCTTATAGAAGTTTTTGTAAATGGAAGATTAACACCTTTTCTGGATTTAAGAGTTCCTCCTTCAATAACTTCTCCAATTAATCTATCTTTGAGTTTATCAATTACTTTAATTTTCAAGACTCCATCATCTATTAAGATTTCCTCGCCAGGATTTACATCATTTATTAAAAATGGATAAGAAATAAAGAGTTTATCCTTTGTTGAAACCTCATTTCCTGCGTATATCTCTATTTTCATACCTTCATTTAGTTGAATTTCGTTATTTTCTATATCACTTACTCTAATTTTAATACCTTGAAGATCTTGTAAAATAGCAATAGATTTATTAGTATTTCTTGCTTCTTCTCTGATTGTTTTTATTATATCTTCAAACCATTCATAACTGCCATGAGAAAAATTAAGTCTTGCCACATCCATTCCACTTTCTATCATTTTCCTTATCGTTGCTCTTTCCTGAGAGGCTGGACCTATTGTACAGACAATTTTAGCTTTTTTCATATCTACTCCATTTAAAATATTTCAAATCCTGAATTTATTTTTCTGATTCTTAAGTGTTTTTCCCAGCCTGGCAGCTTTTCTTTGTAATCCGTTCTGTAGTGTGCTCCAACGCTGTTTTTTCTTGATAAAGCAGCTTCTGTGATTAAAAGACCAACAGTAGTCATATTTTTGAGTTCTATAGCAAGTGGATCAATAAAGAATTTTTCAGCTATTTTCTCATAAGCAGAAAAAATTTTATTTTTTGCTATTCCAAGAGATTCTCCACATCTTATGACTCCTACTTTCTCCCACATTATCTGTCTTAATTCTTCTCTCATCTTGATTATTTCAGATTGCTCTATATGACTTATTTTAGTTTCAAACTTAAAATCATAAGATAATATCCTGTCAAATCTTTCTCCTTCAACATACTCAACTGCTCCATGAGCTGCACGATATCCATAAACAAGTCCTTCAAGTAGGCTATTGCTTGCGAGTCTGTTTGCTCCATGAACTCCTGTACAGGCTACTTCTCCTGCAGCAAATAAACCTTTAATATTTGTCCTACCGTTTATGTCCGTCTCAACTCCTCCCATTATAAAATGAGCTGCTGGAGAAACAGGAATTGGCTGTTTAGTTATGTCAAAGTTAAATCTTAAACACGTTGAATATATGGTGGGAAATCTATTTTTTAAGAAGTTTTCATCAAGATGTGTCATATCAAGATAAACATGGGTTGAGTTAGTTCTTACCATTTCAGATATTATAGCTCTTGAAACAATATCTCTTGGTGCTAACTCTCCAAGAGGATGATAGTTTTTCATAAACTCTTCTCCATAAATGTTTTTTAAACGAGCCCCCTCACCTCTCATAGCTTCACTTAGCAAAAATGCAGGAATGCCTGGTGCATACAAAGCTGTGGGATGAAACTGAATAAACTCCATATCTTTTAAGTATGCACCTACTCTAAAAGCCATTGCCATTCCATCTCCTGTGCAAACCTTTGGATTAGTTGTTCTTGAATAAACTTGTCCTGCACCTCCTGTTGCCAAAATAGTTGCTTTTGAAAAGCATTTTATAATATCTTTTCCTTTCAGAAGAATTGCTCCAATACATTTTTCTTCTTCTACTATTAAATCAATAGCCATGGTAAAGGAGGCTTTTTTAACATTTTCTAATGTAGATACTTTATTTATTAGAACTCTTTCTATTTCTCTTCCAGTAGAGTCTCCATGGGCATGTAGAACTCTTTTTCTTGAGTGAGCAGCCTCTAAGGTAAAGGCAAGTTTGGTGCCTTCTCTGTCAAACTCAGCTCCCCAATTAATAAGCTCTATTATTCTTTCTGGTCCCTCACTTACAAGAATTTTTACTGCTTCTTCATTGCATAATCCATCTCCAGCTTTTATAGTATCTTCAAAATGAATTCCTATCTCATCTTCATCACTTAAAGCAACTGCTATACCGCCTTGAGCATACTCAGTTGAACTTTCTGTAGGTAAATCCTTTGTTACGACAAGAACTTTACCCTTTTTACTGACTTCAATTGCTGCACGAAGTCCTGCTACACCACTTCCAATAATAAGGTAATCAGTATAAATACTTTCAGACATAATTAATCCTCAAAGGTTATTCTAATTACTTCATCAACTGAAGTAATACCTTGCATAATTTTATAAATTCCGCTCTGTCTCAGGGTAATCATTCCCAGTTTTACTGCTTCCTTTTTTATCTCTGTTGCTGGAGCTCCTGTCAATATAAGCTCTCTTATTTCATCCTTAATAGGCATAACTTCATATAGAGCAATTCTTCCTGAGTATCCTGTATTATTACACTTTGGACATCCTTGAGGACCATAGATTTTAATATTTTCTATTTTATCCTCAGGAAATCCTAATTTGATAAGAGTCTCCTTTGTGTATCTTTCTTCTTTTTTACAATAAAAACATAGTTTTCTTACAAGTCTTTGAGCTATAATTAAAATCAAAGAAGAGGATATCAAAAAAGGTTCTATTCCCATATTTATTAATCTTGTAATAGTGCTGGCTGCATCATTTGTATGAAGTGTACTTAAAACAAGATGTCCTGTAAGTGCTGCTTTCACAGCTATTTCTGCAGTTTCAAAATCTCTTATCTCTCCAACCATTATAATGTCAGGGTCTTGTCTTAAAAATGCTCTAAGTGCAGAGGCAAAAGTAAGTCCTATCTCTTCCTTTACCTGAACTTGATTTATTCCGGGAAAGCTATACTCAACAGGATCTTCAACAGTCATTATATTTACTTCAGGTCTGTTAAGTTTCATCAAAGCTGAATATAAAGTTGTTGTTTTTCCAGATCCAGTAGGTCCTGTAACAAGGATCATTCCATAAGGTTTTTCAAGTGCTTCAATAAAGAATTTCAAAGAGATTTCTTCAAATCCCAATTTAGTTAGATCAAGCTGAATTGATTCTTTTTCAAGAATTCTAAGAACAATTTTTTCTCCATGAATGGTTGGAATAGTTGAAACTCTGAAGTCTACTTCTTTGTCTGTGATTTTTAATCTAATTCTTCCATCTTGTGGAAGTCTTTTTTCTGATATGTCAAGATGAGACATTATTTTTAATCGTGTAGTTAAAGAGCTTTTTATCTTATTGGGAAGGTTTAAAATATTATGAAGAATACCATCTATTCTGTATCTAATGTTAACTCCTTTTTCATTTGGCTCAATATGAATATCGCTTGCTCTCATCTTTAATGCATCAATGATTATCTTATTTACTAATTTTATGATTGGAGCTTCTACTTTTATTTGTTCTTCCTTTTCTTCAGTAGCTTCTGCATAAGCGGTATCAGTAAGAGCGCTTTCTACAAGCTCTGTTACCGTCTCTTCTGTTTGAATAACATTTGTGAAAGATATGAATCTATCTATTATTTTAAGAATTTCTGAGTCTTTTGTAAGATAGATTTTTACATTAAATCCTGATAACAAAAATTTTATATAATCAACACCAGTGTTTAAAGGTTCACATATTGCTACTTTTATTGTATTTCCAGTTTTAGCAAAGGGAACAATCTTATATTTTTTTATAACCTCCTCTGGAATCAACTTAAAAGCATTCATATCAATTTCTGTGTTTGATAAATTTACTAATGGATAGCCATATATGTCACTTAATGCATGAACAAGTTGATCTTCAGTGATGTATCCTAATTTTATTAGAGCTGTCCCGATTTTTATACCTTCAGCCTTATGAACTTGTAAAGCATTAAGAAGTTGTTCTTCTGTAATTATTCCTTTTTTAATTAAATACTGCCCTAAAGGAATTATCCCAACAGTTGCCATTTATGGTTTGATTTTAATAAGATTCAAAAGATTTCTCACTTCTTGCACTTTTGAAAATGCCATTATGTGAATTCCATCGCAAAGTTTTTTTTCAATTATAGTAAGTACTATTGAACATGCAAAATCAATTCCAAATTTTTCAACATCTTCATCTTTTAGTTTTTCTACTTTATCTATCAGCCATTTCGGGATGAGCACTCCTGGTACTTTACTGGCAATATAATGCAGCATTTTTTTTGTTCTTATCATAACTATTCCAGCAATCACTTTTGTATTAAACTTTTTTGAGTAATCTATAAATCTTTCAAGTTTTTCAATCTCAAATATCATCTGAGTTTGGAAAAATTCAGCACCCATTTTAAGTTTTTGCTCAAATCTCTTAAGTTGAGGTGGTAATGGTTCTGCATTAGGGTTTACTACAGCACCACAAAAAAACTCAGTTTTTCCGTTAAGTTTATTTCCATTTATATCCAATCCATTGTTGAGATTGTTTACTAATTTAACAAGTATAGAAGAATCTATATCATATACTGGTTTTGCTTCTTTATGATCTCCTAAGGCTGGATGGTCTCCTGTCATCACTAATATATTTCTAATGCCAAGGGCATGGGCGCCAAGAAGATCTGATTGGATTCCTATTCTGTTACGGTCTCTGCAAGTCATCTGTAGGACTGGTTCAAAATCTAAATCTAAGGAAATCTTACATGCAGCCATAGAACATAGACGCATTTTTGCAGAAGGATTATCAGTAAAATTTACAGCATCAACTATTTTTTTTAACTCCTCTAATTTATTTACCATTTCTGTTATATTAGGACCTTTTGGTGGAGTAACTTCTACAGTTATTACGAAATCTCCATTCATTAATTTTTTCTTAAGATTGCTCAAATTTATCTCTCCTTAAACTCTCTTGGTGAATTACTCTTTGACCAATCCTTAGGTCCTAAAGTATCTTCATAAAATCTTTCAACAAATTTTCTTTTTTCTAATATTTCATAGGCAATTGTCCATGCACATTTTCTGATGGGATTAACTTCACATTTTCCTTCTTTATATCCACCGCATGGACCATTTAACATGGACTTTGGGCATAAGGTAACAACGCATACTCCTGTAATTGCAAGAAAACACTCTCCACATGCACGACATTTTTCTTCAAATTCTCTGAGTCTCCGCATATTTCCAATGAAAAGAGTATCATTAAGGGGAATAATAGGTTTTTCTTTAAAAAATTCTGTAATTGTTTGTGTTCCTGCTCCACAGGAAAGCACTACTATACATTGAGCTTCATCAATAGCTTTTTTATGTTCATTAAGCTGCCTTTTTGTGCCTAATATTTGACAACCTGTTTTTGCAATCATTAATCCAGTGACTTTTTTATTTTGACTCTCAAGCCATTCTTTAAAGCTTAAGATGGCATCTTCATCTCCCGTGCCACACAAAGTGGCACATTCAGAACAACCAATAAGAAAAAAGCTGTTAAACTCTTTAATAAAGCTTTCAATATCTTTCAGGTTTTTCTTTTTGGTTATAATCATTTAATTTTTTTGTTGAAGTTTAGCGGCATAAATAGTATTTTCCATTAACATTGCTATTGTCATTGGTCCGACTCCTCCGGGGACAGGCGTTATATAAGAAGCCTTCTGTTTTACTTCATCGAAGTTGACATCTCCGACTACTTTTCCAGATTTTGTAACATTTATTCCAATATCAATGATAACAGCGCCTTCCTTTATCATATTAGAGTTAATAAAATTTTCTTTTCCTACAGCCACACATAAAATATCAGCATTTTTTGTTATCTCTGAAAGATTAGAAGTTTTGCTGTGACATATTGTCACAGTAGCATTTTTTTTCAGTAATAGCAAAGAAAGAGGTTTTCCCACAATCACACTTCTTCCTATAACAACAGCTTGCTTACCTTCTAAAGATATTTTATACTCATCAAGCATGCGAATAACACCTTTTGGAGTACAAGGTATAAATAATGGATTATCATTAAGTAGCCTTCCAAGACAAAAAGGAGTAAAACCATCAACATCTTTTAAGGGATTTATTTTTTCTAAGATTATGCTTTGATTTAAATGTTTTGGAAGAGGAAGTTGGACTAAAATGCCATTTACCTTAGGATCATTATTTAATTCATCAATAAGATTTATTAAACTTGTCTCATCAGTATTTTCATCAAACTTAAAAACTAAACTTTGAATATCTAATTCTTTACAAGTTTTTTCTTTCAAAGATACATATTTTTGACTGGCTTTATTGTCACCAACAAGAATAACGGCAAGGCATGGATTAATCCCTTTTTTCTTTAATTCTTGGACATCTTTTCTTAGTTCTTCTTTAATTTTTAAGGCAAGGCTTTTACCATCAATAATTTTAGCACTCATTTATTTATCCTTTCTTTTAATTAGTTCCAATGCTTCCTGTCTTGTTGCTTGACTTTTCCTAAATATACCCCTAACTGCTGAGGTAATCGTCTTTGTTCCTGGCTTTCTTATTCCCCTCATACTCATACAAAGATGTTCTGCTTCAATAACAACCATGCATCCTTTAGGTTTAAGTTTTTCCATTAATAGATTAGCCAGTTGACTTGTAAGTCTTTCCTGAACCTGAGGTCTTTTAGAGAGATAATCAAGAGCCTTAGGAATTTCACTTAGTCCTACAATTCTTCCATCAGGAATATAGGCAATATGAGCATTTCCAAAGAATGGCAGAAGATGATGTTCACAGATAGAGTAAAAAGGAATATCTCTTATTAGAACCATTTCATCATGAGTTTCACCTTCAATGCACTTTAGCAAATCTTCATCTGGAGGAAGCATACCTCTGAAGATTTCTTCACACATTCTAGCAATACGAGATGGTGTGTCTTTAATTCCAGGTCTTTCAATATTTTCACCTATGCCTTCTAAAATAAGCTTTACTCCCTCTTCAATCTTTTTTCTGTCAATCACAGTTTATTATCCTTTCGTCAGTAATTATTAAATCAAGTTTTTTATCATGAGAATCTTTAGGAATCTCATCTAATATCTGTTCTTCATAAGAAAGACCTATCGCTAAACCTTTTTTAAATACAAGAAGTCTGTCATAAAAACCTCCACCATAGCCAAGCCTAAAACATCTTTTATCAAAGGCAACTCCTGGTACTATGATAATCTCTATCTCTTCCAGAGAGGCCTTATTACAACTTTTTGGTTCAAGTATAGATTTATATCCTGGAGAAAGTTCCTCTATATCATATACCCAACAGACTTCTAATTTATTTGCACTTACCTTTGGAAAAGCTGTTTTTATAGAGTTTTCAGAACAAAAATGAAAAATTCTCCATGTGTCTACTTCACTTCCAAAAGATGCATAAAGGAGTACTGACTGAATCTTATTTTTTGATATTAGGTTAATAAATGTCCTTGCTATTTTCTCATCTTTTTGATTTTTTATTTCCTTCTGGATGTTATTTCTTACTTCAAGCATTTTTTTTCTTATTTCTTTTTTGTTCATTAACTCCGTGTTTTGTTTTTCTTAAAGATAGTATTTCAAATTATACCATTAACTTCATTATTTATGGTATCATAAAGTTTTATGGAAGACAGGGAAATAATAAAACTTTCGGAAAAACTATTTATTCCTACTTATTCAAGATATCCCATAGTGTTAAGAAAAGGTCGTGGTGTAAGAGTATGGGATATTAATGGTAAGGAATATCTTGATTTTCTTGGTGGAATAGCAGTAAATGTTCTTGGTCATTGTCCAAGAAAGGTAGTAATGGCAGTTCAAAAGCAGGTTCAAAGACTTATTCATGTATCAAATCTTTATTACACTGAGCCTCAACTTAATCTCGCAAAGATATTAATAAAAAACTCCTTTGCAGATAGAGTATTTTTCTGTAATTCAGGTACAGAGGCAAATGAGGGAGCTTTGAAACTCGCAAGAATATATATGAAAAGTAAATATGGTAAACAGCGATATGAGTTTATCTCTACATACAATTCCTTTCATGGTAGAACCTTTGGAAGTCTTAGTGTTACAGGTCAGGAAAAATATCATCATGGATTTGAACCTTTGCTTGAGGGAGTAAAATTTGTTCCCTTCAATGATGCTGATGCTATAGCTAATGCAATAACTGAGAAAACTTGTGCTGTTATTCTTGAGCCTATTCAGGCTGAAGGTGGAGTAAATGTTGCTGATAAGAGCTACTTACGTAAAGTAAGGGAAATTTGCGATAAAAAAGGTATTCTTCTTATCTTTGATGAAGTCCAAACTGGCATTGGAAGAACTGGAAAACTCTTTGCATATGAGCACTTTGGAGTGGAACCAGATATTATGACTCTTGCAAAAGGGCTTGGTAGTGGAATTCCAATTGGAGCAATACTTACAAAAGATGAAATTGCTAACGCCTTTGGTCCTAAAACCCATGCTTCAACCTTTGGTGGAAATCCTGTTGCTTGTGCTTCTGCAGTAGCAACACTTGAGACAATTCTTGAAGATGGATACTTACTTGATTACTGTCAAAGAATCTCTAAATACTTTATGAAAAAACTAAATTCAATAAAAGAAAAATATCCAGAAAAAATAAAAGAAATAAGAGGAATGGGATTGCTTATAGGAGTTGAGTTAAGTTTTGATGCAACAGAGATAGTTAAAGGCTGCATACAGAGGGGATTGCTAATAGGAACAGCTGGAGATGGCACTGTGCTTAGATTTACTCCTCCTTTAATTATTGAGAAAGAAGACATAGATGAAGCTATCTCTATACTTGATGAAGTTCTTAAGGAGGCTAACATTTGAAGAGAGATTATCTAAGAGTTTTTGACCTTAATAAAGAAGAATTTTTTAGTTTAATAAAAAGAGCCTTAGAGTTTAAGTCAGGTAAAGATTACTTAAGGTCTCCACTTATGGGTAAAAGCATAGGCATGATTTTTGAGAAACCTTCAACAAGAACACGTGTTTCTTTTGAGGTAGCAATTTATCAACTTGGAGCCCATCCTATATATCTAAGTCCAAGAGAGTTACAACTTTCAAGAGGTGAAACAATAAAAGATACTGCTCAGGTGCTTTCACGATATTTG
Source organism: Thermodesulfovibrio sp. (assembly GCA_039630505.1). GTDB lineage: Bacteria > Nitrospirota > Thermodesulfovibrionia > Thermodesulfovibrionales > Thermodesulfovibrionaceae > Thermodesulfovibrio. Next base: position 8,764 of record JBCNUV010000023.1, on the reverse strand, counting down.
AATGCTGTTGTAATAAGAACATTTTCCCATAGCATAGTTGAAGAGTTTGCAAAATGGTCCACTATTCCAATTATAAATGCTCTTACAGATACTCATCATCCCTGTCAAGCAATGGCAGATATGATGACAATATTTGAGAAAAAAGGAAAAGTAGAGGGAATAAAAATTGCTTATATTGGAGATGGAAACAATGTAGCTAATTCACTTATAGAGGCATCAGCTCTTATGGGTGCTAAAATTACAATTGCTACTCCTCATGGATATGAACCATCAAAACAGTCTGTTGAAATAGCTAAGGCTTTAACTGATGTAACCCTTTTAAATGATCCTTTTGAAGCAGTCATTGATGCTGATGTTTTATATACAGATGTATGGATTAGTATGGGAGAAGAAAGTAGTAGTGAAAAAATTGAGAAGTTTAGAAAATTTCAGATAAATTCGGATCTACTAAAAAAAGCAAAGAAAGATGCAATTGTAATGCATTGTCTTCCTGCCCACAGAGGAGAAGAGATTACCGATGAGGTCATTGATGGACCTCAGAGTGTTGTTTTAGATCAAGCTGAAAATAGACTTCATACCTCAAAGGCCATACTTGAGTTCTTGTTAAAGATGTAGGAATTTTCCTACATCCTTGTAGGATTTTTCTGATTTACAAACCTTCCTTTCACTTGCATAATTATATAAAAAATGAAAGGAGGTAATATTTATGCCATGGAAGATTAATGTGGATCCTTTAGGAAGTCTTGCTTTAAGTGCTCTTGTGGCAGCAGTTCCTATCTTTTATCTTTTTTGGGCACTTGCTTACAAGAGAATGAAAGGACATTGGGCAGCTATATCAGCAGTTGTTCTTGCTATTTTGATTTCCATAGTTGCTTATGGAATGCCGGTAAATCTTGCTCTTCTTTCTACTTTTAATGGTTTTATCTTCGGATTATGGCCAGTTTGTTGGATTGTTGTAACAGCAGTTTATATCTATAATCTTTCTGTAGAAACAAAACAGTTTGAAATCATTAAGAATTCTCTTGCAACAATTACAGACGACAGAAGAATTCAGGCAGTAATAATAGCCTTTTCTTTTGGTGCCTTTCTTGAAGGTGCTGCAGGATTTGGAACTCCAGTGGCAATATCTGCTGCAATGCTTGCAGGATTAGGTTTTAATCCAATTTATGCCTGTGGAATCTGTCTGATTGCAAATACAGCACCGGTTGCCTTTGGAGCTATTGGTATTCCAATAGTTGTTGGTGCTGGTGTATCTGGAGTTGATATGATGGCATTAAGTAAGATGGTAGGAAGACAGCTACCTTTCTTCAGTGTCTTAATTCCTTTTTATATGGTAATTGTTATGGCTGGATGGAAAAAAGCTATTGAGATATGGCCAGTATTACTTGTAAGTGGTGGATCTTTTGCTCTTACTCAGTTTATAGTTTCTAACTATGTGGGTCCATATCTACCAGATATTCTTTCAGCAATAATATCAATCATTGCTACAGTTATATTTGTTAAGATTTGGCATCCAAAGGAGTCTTGGACTTTCTCCCATGAAGTCTGTGCTGAAGGAAAAGTATGCCTTCAGTACTCCCTTGGTCAGGTATTTCGTGCATGGGCACCCTTCATACTTCTTTCAATCTTTGTTGCAGCTTGGGGAATTAAGCCAGTAAAAGCCTATCTTGATCAGATTGCCACTTTAAAATTCCCTATAGCAGGGCTTGACAAAGAAGTAATAGATCATTTAGGTAAACCTAAGCCTGCAGTATACAACTTTAATATTCTTTCAGCAGCAGGAACAGCCATACTCTTTGCTGGAATTCTATCAATTCCAGTTATGGGTGCATCGTTAAATACAGCAATTAAGGTTGCTGTGAGGACTCTCAATCAGCTTAAATGGCCTATTGTTACAATAGGAACAATTCTTGGATTTGCTTATCTTTATAACTTTTCAGGAATGGCAATTACTCTCGGTTATGCTTTTGCATCAACTGGTGTAGTATTTCCACTCTTTGCAGCTTTTCTTGGATGGCTTGGTGTTTTCATGACAGGTTCAGATACATCTTCAAATGCTCTCTTTGGAAAACTACAGGAAGTTACAGCTCGTCAACTTGGTATAGATCCTGTTCTTACAGTGGCTACAAATTCCTCTGGAGGAGTTTTTGGAAAGATGATCTCACCCCAATCCATAGCAGTTGCAACAGCAGCTACAGGATATGTGGGACATGAGGGTGATATATTTAGATTTACCCTTAAACACTCCATAATTCTTACCTTCATAATGGGAGTAATTGCAATGCTTCAAGCTTATGTATTTACTTGGATGATTCCTCAGTGGGAACAGGTAGTAACTGCAGCTACACAGGCAGCAAAACCTGCAGCTCAGGTAGTAAGTTCAGAAGGTATAACCTATCTTGTTGCAACCTTTGCTGTATCATTATTCATAGTCATTCTTTCAAGAATATTAGGTAAAGGAGTTGTTGTAAGATGATTAGCAGGGAATTTATAGAGAAATGTAAAAACATTTTTGGTCATGAAAATGTTCTTACTGAAAAAGCAGAACTTATAGCATACAGCTATGATGCTACCCCCGGAATTCCCCGTGAAATTCCGGGGGTAGTAGTTTTTCCTGAAAATACAAAGCAGATTCAAGAACTAATCTTTCTTGCAAGACAAACTAAGACTCCCATATATCCAAGAGGTGCAGGAACAAGTTTAAGTGGTGGACCAGTTCCATTAAGTAAAGGAGTTGTAATTTCTTTTCAGAAAATGAACAAAATCCTTGAGATCGATCCTGATAATCTTACAGCTACTGTTCAACCTGGAGTTGTTGTAGCAGAACTTAATACAGCAGTATCAAAATATGGACTTCTATATCCACCTGATCCTGGTTCAATGGCAACAGCAACAGTGGGAGGTACAGTGGCTGAGAATGCTGGAGGTTTAAGGGGTCTAAAATACGGAGTTACCAAGCACTACATAATGGGAATGGAAGTTGTTATGCCCACAGGCGAGATATTCCGTTTTGGTGGCAAGACAGTAAAGAATGTTACAGCCTATGACTTTACGCATCTATTTGTAGGCTCTGAGGGAACGCTTGGAATAATAACTGAGATAATTTGTAAACTCATACCTGCTCCAAAATATAGAAAGGCAATGATTGCCTTTTTTGACCGACTTGAAGATGCAGGAAAGACTGTAACAGATATTGTCCGTAATCATGTAATTCCTGCAACCCTTGAAATAATGGATAAAGTTACAATTCAGACTGTTGAAAACTTTGCAAAAGTTGGACTTCCTACTGATGTAGAAGCTTTACTTTTAATTGAAGTTGATGGTATGGGTAAAGATTCTGTTGAGTGGGAAGCTGAAAGATGTGTTGAAATAATCAAACAAAACAATGGTAAATATAAAATTGCTGAGACAGACGCAGAAAGAGACTCCCTTTGGCAAGCCCGTAGAGCTGCACTTCCTGCTTTGGCACAGGTAAAGCCTGCAACAATTCTTGAGGATGCCACTGTTCCAAGAACTAAGCTTGTTGATATGCTTGTGGCAGTACAAAACATTGCTAAAAAATATGATCTCACAATAGGTACATTTGGGCATGCTGGTGATGGTAATCTTCACCCTACCATCTTAGTTGATCCAATGAATAAAGAGGAGATGGAAAGGGTTCATAAGGCAGTTGATGAAATATTTGAAACAGCCCTGTCCCTTGGAGGAACTCTATCGGGAGAACATGGAATTGGTGTAGCAAAGCTAAAATATCTTAAGAGTGAGATAGGTCGTTCTGGAATTGATACAATGAGAAGAATAAAGCAAGCCCTTGATCCTGACAATATACTTAATCCTGGAAAACTTGTGCCAATGGAGGATTAAGGGTGGTAGCTACATTAACAAAAACAGTTTTTGATGATTTAGATACCCTTAAAAAAGAACTTTTAAGATGCATGAAGTGTGGAAACTGTATGTCTGTTTGCCCTATATACAGTGTTGAGAAAAAGGAATCCTCTGTAGCGCGTGGAAAAATTGCTCTTGGTGAGGCAGTTTTATCCGATGAGATAAGCATTGATGATGAAACTCTTGTAAAGCTACTTTTTAACTGTCTTGTTTGCAAATCCTGTATGCTTGCTTGTCCTTCTGGTGTAAGATTTGACAGAATTATTCTTGGACTTAGAGCGGCTATTGCAAAGAAAAAGGGAATTCCCTTTGTTAAAAAAGCACTTTTTGGTCTTCTAAAGAATCCTGAACTTTTTGACAAAAGTATGAAAGCCTTTGCAGCTATGCAAGGATTATTCTTAAGTGCTGAAGTTGAGAAAAAAAGAAAGCTTAGAGGATTTTTAAGGGGATTTACCAAAAGATTTGACGATAAATTCATTCTTCCAGAGCTTTCAAAGGAGAGTTTTCGTGATAAGGTAAAGGAAAAGGAGGAAGTTTCATCTTCTCAGGCAACTACATTATTTTTCACAGGATGTTCAGTAAACTATCTTTATCCTGAAGTTGGTGATGATGTAGTTTATGTTCTTAAGAAAAACGATACTTCTGTGATAACACCTAAGGCACAGACCTGCTGTGGTATGCCTGTTATGGTTCATGGAGATATTGATACTGCAAGAGATCTTGCTATAAAAAATCTTGATATCTTTGAAAAAGTAAATGCTGAATATATAGTTACAGTATGTGGTTCCTGCGGAGGAGCACTTAAACATGAGTATCCAATTATTCTTGAAGGCACTGAATATGAAGAAAAGGCAAAGAAGTGGGCTCAAAAAGTCTATGACATATCGGTATTTCTTCTTAAGGTGATAAAGTTTAAGGAGCCAAAGGGAAAGCTAAATCTAAGGGTAACCTATCATGACTCTTGTCATCTTAAAAAATCTATGAAGGTATTCAATGAACCAAGACAGCTTCTTAAGATGATTCCAGGTATTACTTTTGTTGAGATGAAAAAACCTGATCTATGTTGTGGAAGCGGAGGAAGCTATCATCTTACCCATGCTGAAACCTCAATTAAAATATCTAAGGCAAAGGCAGAGGATATAAAGGCAACCGAGGCAGATATAGTATGCACTGGTTGTCCTGCATGTATGATGCAAATTTTTGAAAGTTTATATAGATTTGGTGGAAGTTGTAATGTTGTTCATACTATGAGTTTACTGGCAAAGTCATATAAAGCTGAAGAAGAATCGGAGGCTATCTATGTTTGAGAAATTTAAACAAAAAGCAGAGGCAGTAAATTCAGAGGTTTATCTTTTCAGTACCAAAACAGATGCTCTTGAGTTCATAAAGGAGTTTATTAGGCAACACACTTTAAATACTGTTTCTAAAGAAGTGGTATGGTGTGACTCAGAATTTCTTGAAGGAATAGATAAAGATGCCTTACAAAAGGAACTTTCTCAGATTGAGTTTAACATAGACCTTAACTCTGCCTCTTCAGCAAAAATAGGTATAAATCAGGTTGATTTTGGCATTGCCGAAACAGGAAGTTTAGTTGAAATATCTGATAATATCTTAAAGAGACTTTGTTCTTCTTTACCGGAGATTCATATAGCAATTCTTCCAGTTAAAAAGATTTTACCTGACATGGAGTCTTTATTAAAACAGATAGACATGAAAAATATTCCCTATATGACAGTAATAAGTGGACCAAGCAGGACAGCTGACATAGAAAGAGTTCTTACAATAGGGGTTCATGGACCTGAAAGAGTTATTATAGTTTGCGTAGATAATTTTTAGGAGGCCATAGATGATTAAAGAAGAAATAAAAAAAGCCTTACAAAATGCCAACCTTTCAGGAGCTTTAACAAGATTTTCCGAAGCCTATGCTGTAAGTAGAAAAAAAGCCTATGAAGGACTTAATTTTGAAGAACTAAGAGAAAAAATTGCCTCAATTAAATCTTATGTAGCTGAAAATTTTGAAGAGGTAATTCAAACTTTCATTAAATCAGCAACTGAAAATGGTGCAAAGGTATTTTACACAAAAAGAGCTGATGAGGTAATAAACTATATCATTGAACTGGCTAAACAAAACAACGTAAAAAGCATTGTCAAATCTAAATCAATGGCAACTGAGGAGATTCATTTAAATAAATATCTAATAGAACAGGGATTTGAGGTAAATGAGACAGACCTTGGAGAATGGATAATCCAGCTTGCAGGACAGAGACCTTCGCACATGGTATTACCTGCCATTCATCTTACCAGATATGATGTCTCTGATGTTTTTACAAAAAAGGTTGAACCCGTTGAGCCAGACATTGCCAGAATGGTTAAATTTGCAAGAAAGCATCTAAGAAGGAAGTTTCTTGCTGCAGATATGGGTATTACAGGAGCAAATATAGCTGTGGCAGAAACTGGAACACTAATTATATTTACCAATGAAGGAAATGCACGTTTGACAATGGCATTACCTAAGATTCATGTTGCTGTGGTAGGTGTTGAAAAACTTGTTCCCAAGATGGAAGATATACTACCAATTGTAAGGGCTCTTCCAAGAAGCGCTACAGCTCAGCTTATTACAAGTTATATATCCTTTGTAAATAGTCCCTATAAACATATAGATGGTTCCCAAAAGGAGTTTCATATTGTCTTGTTTGATAATAAACGTACTGAAGTGGCAAAAGATCCTGTTTTTAAACAAAGCCTACAATGCATTCGTTGTGCCTCCTGTTTAAATGTTTGTCCTGTATTTAGACTTATTGGTGGACATGTATTTGGAAAAGTCTATACAGGCGGAATTGGAACAATTATTACAGCATGGACAGAAGGACTCAGAGCTTCAAAGGATATTCAAGGACTTTGTATTCAATGTGGTAACTGTGTAAGGGTCTGTCCAGCTAAAATAGATATTCCTGAACTAATCTTAGAGATAAGAAAAAGATTAGCAAAAGAAGAAGGACTTAGTTTTAAGACAAAAGTGATATACTCAGTAGTGAATAACAGAAAGCTTTTCCATTCAATCCTTAGAACTGCCTCAAAACTTCAAAAACCCTTTGAAAAACAAGGATTTATAAGACATTTACCCTTCTTCCTTTCAGAGTTAACCACTGAACGTAGTCTTCCTGCAATTGCAGATACACCCTTTAGAGATAGATTTAAAAAGATTAATCAACCAAAATATAAAACAAAGGCGGTATTTTTCGCAGGCTGTCTCATTGATTTTGCCTATCCTGAAGTAGGTGAAGCTCTTGTAAGACTGATGAATGCTGCAGAAATAGAAGTCCTATTTCCAGAAGAACAAACCTGTTGCGGTGCTCCTGCAAGATACTCAGGTGTTATGGATGTGGCAGCTAATAACTCCAAGCAAAATATAGAAGCTCTCCTTAGTGTTGATGCAGAGTATGTTGTTTCAGCCTGTCCTACATGTACAGTAGCTCTAAAAAAACAGTTTGTTAAAGATTTAAGGGAACAAAACTATGGAGAAGATTTAATAAAATCAGCTCAAAGACTGGCAGAAAAAGTATTAGATGCATCGCAACTAATTCACAAGTTAATAATTGAAGGTAAGATCAAATTTGAAAAGCTTCCTGAAACCACCTTTACTTATCATGATCCCTGCCATCTTGTAAGAAGCCTTGGTATATATAATGAACCAAGAGAAAGTCTCATATCTTCAGGAATGAAACTTATTGAGATGTTTGAGTCAGACACATGCTGTGGAATGGGAGGATCCTATTCTTTGAAATTTCCAGAGATTTCAGGAAATATTCTTAAAAGAAAGCTTAAAAACATTATAAAAACTGAAACAAAACTTGTATGCACCGACTGTCCTGGCTGTGTAATGCAAATTAGAGGCGGATTTGACAAGGAAGGTCTTCCAATTGAGGTAAAACATTCTCTTCAGGTTCTTGCAGAGAGAATAAAAGGATAAAAATAAGATAGAGGGAATACATGTTCACAAATCTTAAAATCGGCAAGAAACTTGGAATAGGATTTGGAATACTCATTTTTCCTCTCCTATTTATTGTCCTTTTAACTACTATATCTCTTATTCAAATTCAGTCATTAAAAGATGCTTACAGTTTACAAACAATAAGAACAGCCTTTATAACAATTATTGCTATTTCTTTATTTGGAATATTAATCGGAACTCCGATTGCTATTTCTATTTCAAATTCTATAAAAAAATCAGCAAAAGAACTTAAATCTGTACTTAGTACCCTCCATAAAGGAGATTTTACAGTAGATATTAATGTATACAGTAAAGATGAACTTGGTGAGGCATCTCAAATTTTACATGAAATTATCCTAAAAAGACGAAAATTTTTTGCTGACTCAAAATTAATCTCTGACTCCCTTGCTTCATCAAGTGATGAACTATCAAAAGAAACAGAAGAGATATCAAGAGAGTTAAATTCTCTAACAGAGAAAACTTCCCAGATTGCTTCAGCTGCAGAAGAGATGTCTCAGACAGTTGTTGATATTGCAAAGAATGCCTCACAGATAGCGGAAGTAAGTGTAACCACTGCCAATGTTGCCCGCGAAGGAAGAGACATGACAATGAAAACAGCAGAAGAGATAAGATTAATAGATGAATCAATAAAGAAGCTTTCAGAAGTAATAAAGGTGCTTGGTGACCGTTCTCGTCAGATTGGAGAGATAGTAACAGTAATAAAAGACATAGCTGATCAGACAAATCTGCTTGCCCTTAATGCAGCAATTGAGGCAGCAAGGGCAGGAGAGCAGGGTCGTGGTTTTGCAGTGGTAGCAGATGAAGTGCGCAAACTTGCAGAAAGAACCACAAAGGCAACTGATGAGATAGCAGAGATGATAAGAGGAA
>JBCNUV010000022.1:0-11941 GCA_039630505.1 Thermodesulfovibrio sp. | reverse complement strand
CTATGGTCCCAATCGCTGTAATAATTATTGGAATGACCATAAAGGGATTTTCCTTTATATCTCTATCAAGAAAATAAGAGTTACTCTCATTAACCTTTTCAAAAAAAGCTTTATATACGATGGGAATGAAGTAAATGGCATTTAATAAGGTGCTAAGGAGAAATACTGATAAAAGAGTTATATTTTCAATTTGTAACGTACCAAAAACAAGATACCATTTACTTATAAATCCACCTGTAAGAGGCACTCCAATCATACTTAAAGTTGCAACTGTAAAGGCTGACATGGTCCATGGCATTTTTCTTCCTATTCCACTTAGCTGGCTTATCTTTTTAATTCCTGTGGATACATAAACTGAACCAGCTACAAAAAACATTGTTATCTTTCCGAAGGCATGCATAGTTATATGGATAATTCCACCTAAAACTCCCAGTGGAGATAGCATTGCTACACCTAAAACAATATAAGAAAGGTTTGCCACTGTAGAGAAAGCGAGTCTTTGTTTAAAATCATCTCTTGTAATAGCAATCAAAGAGGCAGTGATTATTGTAAAAGATGTTAAAAAAAGCACTAAATCTTGCATTCCGATGGCTTTAATTGTATCTGCACCATACACATTAAGCAAAACTCTTGAAACTGTGAAAACTCCTGCCTTTACAACAGCTACTGCATGAAGAAGCGCACTTACAGGTGTAGGTGCAACCATTGCTGCAGGAAGCCAACTATGTAGTGGCATTATGGCTGATTTGTTAAAACCATATATATAAAGTATGAGCATTATCTGAAGAATAAGCTTATTGTTTTCAACTACTTCAGATGAAAAAATCCCGCCTTTTCTAAAATCAAGCGTTCCTGTAAGTATGTATGTAAGAACTATTGCTGAAAAAAGAAAAATTTTTGCTGTACCTAAGAGATAAACAATATACTGTCTTCCTCCCTGTAGCCCTTCCCTATCCTCATGATGGGAAACAAGAGGATAAGTTACCACTGTTAATGCTTCATAGAAAATAAACATTGTAAAAAGATTGGCAGAAAAGGCAATTCCCATGGCTGAACTAAGAGACAGAGCAAAACAGGCAAAATATCGTGTCTGCGCATGCTCCTTTAAGCCACGCATGTATCCAATAGAATAAAAAGTAGTTAATATCCATAGAAAGGAAGCACCAAATGCAAAAATTAACCCCAGTCCATCAACCTTAAAGGAAAGTTCAATTCCTGGCAGTACTTTAGCAATTTTAAGATAAATCTCCTTTCCTCTTAAGAAAGGAGGTATGAGCATTGATACAAAGGAAAATTTTAAAACTCCTGCAATAACTGAAACAGCCTCTCTTAAATTGGGATTTTTATCTCCAATAAGTACAATTAAAATAGCTCCAAAAGCAGAGACTAAAATAGAAAGAACTGGCAAAAGTTCAAGCATTCCCTTATTCCTCTTTTAGTTTACTTAATGCTTCTATATCAACATTTTTTTCTAAATTAAAATATGCCACTAAAAGAGACAATCCCACAGCAACAGAACCTGCAGCAACAGCTATACTAAAGATTGCCAAAACCTGCCCTCTAATATCATTCATATAATGAGAAAGCGCAACTAAGGCGAGATTTACTCCAGCAAGCATTACTTCAAGGGAAATAAAAATGACTATCAGATTTCTATTTATTAAAATACTGATTAATCCTATGCTAAAAATTAAACCCGCCAGTGCCAAATAAGCCTCAAGGGGTATCATCTCCTCTTCTCCATGCCAAAACTACCACTGCTATCATTGGAATTAAAAGAATGACTCCAAGAATAAGTAGGGCTAAAGAATATTCATTAAAAAGCATCATGCCTACGGACTTTACATTTCCTACTTCCTGTATGTATCCTATTGTATATTTCCCTTTGTATTTAGCCTCTGCCGAAGAAAAAACTGCAATAAATGTTGCTGTCAAAGATAATCCTACAAGAAGCCTTCCTTCAAACAAAGATGTGTATCTTTTATGTTTTGGCAGTTCTTTTGCACCAATCAAAAATATAGTAAATAGAAACATTACAAGTATAGCACCAGCATAAACAATCACTTGCACCATTGCTAAAAATTCTGCATTTAGAAACAGATAAATAACGGCAATATGAAGAAAAAGAAGTAGTAGCCAAAGCACAGCATGCACTGGATTTTTTCTTGTAAGTGCCATTATGGAAATTCCTACTGTAGAGAGACAAAAATAGGCAAATATTAAATAGATCATAGGACAAACCTCTTTAAAGTAGCAATCACTATGATATTCAAAATTCCTGTTGGTATAAGCACTTTCCAGCCAATATTGAGTAACTGGTCAAATCTGTATCTTGGCAGTGTTGCTCTAACCCATATGTAAAGAAATATGAATGCATAAACTTTTATGGCAAACCAGATAATACCTGGAACTTTATCTAAGAAAGGAAAAATAGCGATTACAAACTTTGGGATTGTCCAACCACCTAAGAAACAAAGAGCACAAAGGAAAGCCATTATATACATAGCCACATACTCAGCAAGAAAAAATAAAGCATATCTAAAAGCACTATATTCAGTCAAATAGCCTGCTACAAGCTCTGTCTCGGCTTCAGGAAGATCAAAGGGTGCACGATTAGTCTCTGCAAAAGCCGCAATTATAAAAACAATAAAACCTATTATCTGAGGAATTGCATACATACCAAATATAGTCTCATGCTGAGCAATTACAATGTCTCTAAGATTAAGTGAACCTGCGGCAATAACAACGCCTGCGAGACTTAATCCAAGAGCAATCTCATAACTTAAAACTTGACTGGCAGAACGAACTCCTCCAAGGAAAGAGTATTTACTGTTTGATGACCAACCAGCCAGTATTATTCCATAAACAGAAACTGATGCAGAGGCTAAAATAAATAATAAACCTACATTTAAATCTGCAAGAACAAAATCAAAACTAAAGGGTATAACAGTAAGGTTAATCATTGTAAAAACTAATACTATCAATGGTGCTATCTGAAAAAGGAATTTATCAGCATTAATTGGAACAACATCTTCCTTGAAAAATATCTTTATAAAGTCTGCAATAGGCTGAAGCAGTCCATGAGGTCCTACTTCCATGGGACCCATTCTTGCCTGTGCTCTACCAATTATCTTTCTTTCTGCATAAGTTGTATAGGCAACATGAGTAAGGACTATGGAAAATACTACCGTTGTTTTAATAAGCATAATTAATAGTTCAATCACTGCTTTTCTCCTCTGTTTTCATTTCGGAAAGCTTCATGCCCTAAGGATTCTCTATAAAAAGATTGAGATCCTTCGCTTCGCTCAGGATGAAAGCCTTCAGGCTCAAGGATCTCCTTAAACCCTCTCCAGAGTTCCTTTCCCTGCAAGGGATAATCTTTTCTTAAAGGATAACCGTTCCAGTCCTCTGGCATAAGAATCCTTCTTAAGTCTGGATGTCCTGTAAATCTTATTCCAAACATGTCAAAACATTCTCTTTCATGCCAGTCAGCACCTTGCCATAGATCAGTTATTGAATCAATTTGAGGTTCCTCTTCAAAAACTTTTGCTCTTACTCTTATGGAAAGTCTTCTCCAAATACTATAAAGATTGTATACTACCTCAAACCTTGGCTTTTCAGGATAATAGTCAACTCCACAGAGGTCTTGAAGATGATTAAAGCCTTCTTGTTCTTTTAAATACTTAAGAATTTCCTTTATTCTTTCCTTTTTTGTAATTATTGCAACTTGTTTTCTAAATTCCTTTATCTCAAGAACATCTTTTGGGAAAAGACTTTTCACCTTTTCTGCTATTTTCTTTGTTTCTTCTATTTCCTGTGCCATGTAAGAGCTCCTATGAATATTTCGTATATGTAGCCGATTAAGATTAAACCTATAAAGGCAAACATTATCCAAAAACCTTCTAAGGAAATAAAATCAAATGCAACAGCCCATGGATAAAGAAGAATAACTTCCACATCAAAGACAACAAAAAGTATAGCAAGAAGGAAAAAACCTATGAAAAATCTATCTCTCGGTTGACCACTTGGCAGATTACCAGATTCATAGGCAATAAATTTGATAGGATTAAACTTTCTTGGTGCAAAAAATCTATTTATAAACAATCCACCTACTCCAAAGGCCGTTACAAAGACCATAGCAATCAAAACTGGTAGATACTTATATGGAATATAGGCTCCTGGCTCCATTATTTTTCCTTTGGTTTGTCTAACATTTTTATAATTGGCTTAGGAGCTCTTTTTCCCACAGGAAGTCGTTGCCTATTTATTCCTGGTAGATACCAAAACTTATTAATGTAATCATTACCATCATAATGTCTGATAAAGTCATCCCAATTTCTAAGTAAAGCATCCTTATCAAAGTAGTTGCTTTTTTTATCGTAGGAAGCATATTCATAAAATTCTGTAAGTACTATTGCATTAACAGGACAGACTTCTTCACAGTATCCGCAATAGATGCACCTTAAGGCATCTATTTCATACTTAGTAAGCACCCTTGCACCTGTGTCAGAGTTTATGGAGTAATCAATATAAATACATTGAGATGGACATACCTGTGCGCACTTTGTACAGGCAACACAACGCTCACTGCCTGTGCCTTCATCACGCACAAAGGCATGTCTTCCTCTGAAGCCTGGCTCAAGGGGTCTTTTTTCCTTGGGATATCTGACTGTTACAGGAGTAGTAAACATCGTTTTTAATGTTATAAACAATCCCCTTATTAAATCTATAAAAAGAATTTTCTTTATTAAGTTTTTCATCTATCTGCCTCTCCCATTACAATATCAAGCGTTCCAATTATAGCAATAACATCGGCAAGAAGATGTCCTTCACAAAGCTTAGGAATTGCTGAAATATGAATAAATGAAGGTGCTCTTACGCGCATTCTATAAGGTCTTCCTGAACCATCACTTACTATGTAAAAGCCCAGTTCTCCCTTAGGAGCTTCTATGGCTGAATAAATTTCTCCTTTAGGTATAATTTCTTGCTTTTCATCTCTGAACATTATAAATCCATTCCATAGAGAATCTCCCGCCTCAATTACACGTTTGGTCTGATGGGGCATATCAATATCAGGTGCCTTCTCTGAGAGAATTTCACCTTCAGGTATTTTTTCAATACACTGTTTTACAATTAAAGCAGACTGCCTCATCTCACGAATTCTGCAAAGATATCTATCATAGGTATCTCCATTTTCTCCAAGAGGCACTTCAAAATCTACTTCAGAGTAGGCATCATAAGGTATATGTTTTCTTATGTCATAGTAAACTCCTGAGCCTCTTAGAGCAGGACCTGTAAGTCCTAAAGAAATAGCTTCCTCTGCAGATATCACTCCAACTCCTTTAGTCCTTGAAATCCATATACGATTTTCAGTAAGAAGTCCCTCATATTGATCAACTCTTTTAAGAATGATATCCATAAAACTATAAATCTCAGAAAGCACTCTATCATCTATATCAACCCTAACTCCGCCAATTCTTGGATAACTCACTGTTAAACGGGCTCCACATATTTTTTCAAAAAACTGTAAAATCTGTTCTCTTTCTCTGAAGGCATAAAGAAAGACTGTCATTGCACCTATATCAAGGGCATGAGTTGCAAGCCACAGTAGATGGCTACTTAATCTTGTAAGTTCTGAAACAATTGTTCTTATAAACTTTGCCCTCGGTGGTGGCTCAATACCCATGAGTCTTTCCACTGCCAAACAGTATCCAATGTTATTTGTCATGCTTGATATATAATCAAGTCTGTCTGTCAAAGTCATTGCAGCAGTATAGGTTTTGCTTTCAGCAAGTTTTTCAACTCCCCTGTGAAGATAACCCACATCTGGTTTTATTTTTATAACTCTTTCTCCCTCAAACTCACACCAAAGTTTAAGAACTCCATGAGTTGCAGGATGATGGGGTCCCATCTGTAAAACAAAAGTTGTTTCCTTTAGCTTTTCTATTTCCAACTTCCCCATCTTCCCTGTTCCTTCATAATTTTTTCCTTTAACTTAAGCAAACCATACATTAATGCTTCTGGTCTTGGTGGACATCCTGGCACATAGACATCAACTGGAAGAAACTGGTCTACACCCTGAACAGTGCTGTAAGTGTTAAATATTCCTCCAGTGCAAGCACAGCTTCCCATAGCTATAACATATTTTGGTTCAGGCATCTGCTCATAAAGCCTTTTTACAACTGGTGCCATTTTATAGGTTACAGTTCCTGCGATAATTATCAGATCTGCTTGACGAGGTGAAGCTCTAAAAAGTATGCCAAATCTATCAAGGTCTAAATGGGATGCACCTGCTGCCATCATCTCAATAGCACAACAGGCAAGACCAAAGGTAAGGGGCCAAAGAGAGTTTGACCTACCCCAATTGACAACTTTATCAAGGGTAGTAACTATTACATTACTACCCTTGATTATCTTTGTGCCTTCTTCTACCTCAAGTATTTCTTCTTTTTCAGTATAAGGAGGCATAGGTATCCCTTACGAATCTCTCCCTTTTGAGCCTTGATGCCTCATCAGCTGAGATAAATCTTAGTGATTTTGTTGTGCATTTTGTTACACAGGCAGGCTTAAGTCCTTGATCAACTCGATCTTTACAATAATCGCATTTTACAACTCTACCTGTCTCAGGATTCCACTGAGGTACACCCCAAGGACAAGCAGTTATACAGGACTTACAGCCTACACAAAGACTTTGTTCTACAAACACAATTCCATCCTTTGAGCGTTTCTGCATGGCACCTGTTGGACAAGCTTTAACACACCAAGGTTCCTCACAGTGAAAACAGGGCATAAAAACAAATCTTTGTCTTGGAAGTCCTCCAATAAGCTTTATATCTGTTTCAATTATCCTACAAAGCCTTGGACCTACAGGCAGTTCATTTTTTGTTTTACAGTGCACCTCACAGGCATAACAGCCAATGCAACGGTCATGATCTTGATATATGTAGTAGATGCTCACTTGAAACCTCCTTTATAACTTCTTCACTTTTACAAAATTCTCAAAAAGTGCACCTGTATGGCTTCCATGAGCCATTCTTTCAAAGGCACCTTTAAGCAATCTTCCTTCATTCAAACCCTTTCCATAGGAGCGACTCTTCCAGGGCACTTCATTTTCAAATCCTCTATACATAAAAACAGCCTCTGGATGGATAAAGGGAGTAACTTTTGCCCTTATTTTACCTGTGTAGTCTTCTGAGGAAACCTCTACCCAGTCTCCATTTTTTATACCCAGTTTTGAAGCCACCTTATCATTTATCCAAAGTTCGTTTTCAGGAACTATCTCATTAAGATATTTATTATTGTGGGTTTGCACATGGGTGTGAACTGCCATTCTTCCAAAAACAAGTCTGAATTCACCTTCTTCAGTGTTTGGTTTTGCTGGAGTTTGATGGTCATAGAAAAAGGGAACTTCTCTTTCTGCCATTTTTGGTGATAAAATCTCAAATTTACCTGAAGGTGTTTTAAACTTAAGCTCATCTCTTGAGTACATTTTAGGCTCTTTACATAAAGCTACCTGTCCAGTTTTATCAAAATCTTCAATTTTAATCCCTGTTCCTTCAAGCTGATAGTTCCATATGTCTTCAATTGTCTCATAGGGCATATACTCACCGACACCATAGGCATTTAAGAGACCTTTAACTATCTCCCACTTTGCCTTTGTATCATAGATTGGTTTTATTGCCTGACGTCTCATAATGAGAGTTGGTTTTGCACCTCTTTGAAGCCCTATAATATCATCTCTTTCAAGATAGGTAGACTCTGGAAGAACAACATCTGCATACCAAGAGGTAGCAGAATAGTTCACATCTATTGTAACGAGAAGATCTAATCCATTAAGAATTTCCTCTATATCCTTGTGTGGAATTCCTGCAAAGGGATCATATCTTACAACAAAGAGAGCTCTCACAGGATAGGGTTCTCCCCTTTTTATTGCTCTGTAAAGATGAAGTATGTGTCCAGCACCATCATACAAAAATCCCTTTCCTTCCTCAGCCTCAACTCTTTTTTCTTCTGGAGAGGGAATTCTATCAAGTAAACTCTTTATTCCAACAGCTCCAACCTCTTTTGGAGATTTAGCTAAGATAATTCCTCCTTCATGTTCAATACTGCCCAGTAAAGCATTAAGAATAATTACTGAACGAGCAAAATAGAAAGCATCCATATATCTTGCAGCAAACCATCCTGGATATAGAATTACTCTTGGTTTGTCTGCACTGAGTTGTCTTGCCAAACTAACTATTTCATGAGCTGGAATTCCTGTCTCCCTTTCAGCCCATTGAGGAGTATAAGGTTTTATAAAATTCTCAAGCTCTGGTAAACCAGTTATAAATCTGTCAACAAAGTCTCTGTCAAAGAGATTTTCCTTAAGAATTATATGAATAAGGGCTAAATTTAAGGCATAGTCAGTACCAGGTCTAATCATGAAAAATCGTGTTGCCTTCGTTGCAGTTTTAGTGGCTCTTACATCAATATAGGTTAGATTAGCTCCAGCCTCAAGAGCATTAATAATATTGTTTACCTCTTTTACAGCTAAAGCCTCAATAGCATTTCTTCCATAAAAAACCATATGTTTTGTATTGGCAAAGTCATATCCAATTTCTGGTCTACTGTATCCTGTAAGTGTCTGATAGGCAAGATCAACAGATTTTCTACATAAATCATCATGACTGAAATAGTTAGGAGAGCCCATCCCTCTTATAATAAGTCTTTGTATCTCTCCAAAAGGACCTGCGCCTCTGTCTAATAGGGCAACTGCTCTTTTACCATACTGTGCCTGTATGTTCTTTATCTTTTCTGCCACAAAAGAATAAGCTTCATCCCAGCTTACTCTTTTAAACTGTCCAGAACCTCTTGGTCCAGTTCTAATCATTGGATACTGGAGTCTTTCGAAGTCATAAAGAAGTGCCACTCCAGCAGAACCCTTAGCACAAAGAGCTCCATCAAGAACATAGGGATTTCCTTCTATCCAAGTGACTCTACCATCAGTTACTTCTACTCTTATGGGACATCTTACAGAACACATTCCACAATAGCTGAATACTGATCTTTTCATCTTGAGCTCCTATTAAAATACTCCAAGAAGTTGCAATGCTAAGATCAAAAGCCCAACACAGGCAACTCTCTTAACGATAATTGGATTCAATCTTTTTGCAATCCTTGGACCTATAAATCCACCAAGAATTGCAGCAGGAAACATTATTAAAAAGAAGATAAGATCAAAGTTTCCAAATCCGTAATGTCTAAAGGAACCCATTAAAGTGTTAAAGAATATTGCCAAAAGAGAACTCCCAACAATAACATACATAGGAAGCCTTAATCCCACTGCCATAAGAGGAACCATAAAGGGTCCACCGCCAAATCCAAACATTGAAGATGCCACAGCGATTAAAAAAGCTCCTGGAATTCCTATGAAAAGATTTACTTTAAATTCCTGTCCCCAAAACTCTACTTTCATTTTTATTTACCTCCTTCCTTCTTTTTCTTTGCTGCTTCTATAGCTCTTCTTTGATACTCTTTCAGAATTGCTTGTTCTTTCTTATTTTTCTCAATATACTTAGGAGTTGTCTGCCAGAACATTAAAGCTGCAAGAATTATTAGAATCCAACCAAAAAGGAACTTATACTGCTCAAGAGTAATAAGCTCAGTAAGCTTTGGACCTATAAATCCTCCTGCTAACATGGCAAGACCTAAGGTTATACCAAGTTTCCAACTTATAAACTTAATTCTTGAGTAGTTGTAAATTCCTGAACCTTGAGAGAAAAGCACTGTTGGCATAACTGTACCTGCCACCACTGTATGGGGAAGTCCAAGCATGACAAGCAAGGGATTAAGAATAAATCCACCCCCTGCTCCCATTAAAACACCAAAAGTTGTAACTGCTACAGTAAGTAAAAATGGTATAAATAAATTAACTGTTCTACCAGCATTGTCTAAATAGACACTGGGAAAACTTATTGAGTTTTCAAAGACAATGGTTTCACTTTTTGTGTCTTTGTCAACCTTGGCAACTACATAGTATTTTCCAGGTGGTGCATTATCTGGAAGTTGAATAGGTGCTTTAAAGCTTCCATCAGGATTTATCTCTACATCTGCTTTAAATACAACAGATAAATCTCTAAACTTAGCTTTTACAAGCTGCATAGCTCTTCTTTTATTTTCAGATTTATCCATTGGAGGTAGTTTTTCACCTCTTGATCCGATAATACTTGCCCATAATGTGGTTTGATATCTATCAATCTTTGCCTGAGCTGGAGCCTCAAAAATAACTGTAGCACCGGTATTTCTCAACAAATTAGAAACACTCCATTTTCTTCCCTCTTTTTTCTCCTTTTCTAAAACATCACTAAACTCTTTTGGAAAAAGAAGATTGTAGAAAGCTGGCATCTCATCTGTGATATAAAAGATATAAGGTCTTTTTCCAGTTTCTTTATCAATTTCAGCATCAAGTCTTGCTGCCCTAACCTTTTTTTCTGTCCAAACTTCAATGTATACTGGCTTTCCCTCTGGAGCTTTACCAGTTACGATTACTGTTCCACCATTTGTAAGTTTGGTTTTATCAATATTGATTGTTACTTGAGGTTTTAAAGTAGCTTCTTCTTTTGATTCTGTTCCTCCTTGTACAGATTTGTCATCTTTTTGTGGCCAAGCTGAAGCTATATTAAAACCAATAAGCATTATCGCAAGCAAACTCAAAACCATAACATAAAGAAACTTTCTCTTCATACTTTATCCCTCCTAAAGATTATTTAAGAGGACATGCATGATGCATGCCCTCTTAAATTTTGTTCTAATATGCACCAGCTGCCTTTGCAGCATTAATCATAATTGTGAAGTCCTTATCTGTAGCAGGAACAAAACCATCTATTCTTGCAGGAGCAAGAACTTTGATAGACTGAAGGTCTCCAGGTTTAAGTTTAAGGATTGCGTTCTTTATTTTTGTTGCCATTGCAGGATCCATCTTTTTACCAATAAATATTACCCAGTTTGGAATTGGATCACTTTTGCCAAGTTTTCTAAACTTATCTCCGCCTACTTTGAGCTTTTCTACATCATCATCTCTTAGGAATCCTGCATCAGCCTTTCCAGCAAGAACTGCCTCTGCTACAGGATCACGCTTCTTCTCAAAGATTATCTTTACATCTTCCTTTTTAATTTTTGCTTTCTGAAGCATTAACATCTGTACAAGATAAGCACCTGCTGAACCAGGATCTGTGGCTGCAATTGTCTTACCCTTTAAGTCAGCAATAGACTTAATTGGGCTGTCTTTCCTCACTATTATTGTTCCATAAAGCTTTGTTCCTATTTCTGGTTCTGAAGCAATTGCTATTGGTTGAGCATGCTTTAAATCCTTTTTGACAATAACATATAAGTAAGGATTTGTATAGGCGATATCATAAGCTCCAGCCTTTGCTTCCTTTGTCCAAGTATCAAAATCCTTTGGTACTATAAGCTTGACTTTAACACCTAACTCTTTTTCAAGATACTGAGCCAAGGGAGTAAATCCTTCGATCATCTCTTTCTCTGTTAGTCTTGGAAGTACTCCTAATTTTAACTCAGTAGCAGTGGATAGGGCTGGTGATAAAAATAAAATCATTAAAGAAATCGCTAAAAATAAAGACTTCTTCATAGAATTTCCTCCTTTTTTTATTTAACTACTAATACTGAACAGCCAGCATGGGCTGTAACTTTTTGACTTACACTTCCAAAGAGTGTTCTCTCTGTGGCATCCTTTCCCTTTGTTCCAATAACTATCAAGTCAATGTTATTGTCCTTTGCATAATCAACAATCACATCTGCTGGATTTCCTTCAAGTATTACTGTTTGTCCTCTCACCCCCTTTTCTTTTAAAATATCCTCTGCTTTCTTAAGATTGCCCTCTACCTCTGCCTTAAAAATTGACTCCACTGTAGCACAGTCAATTCCCATTTCTAAAAAACAAACC